>CANQZK010000203.1 GCA_947628285.1 uncultured Muribaculaceae bacterium | reverse complement strand
GTTCAACCCCGTTCAGTACATCCACGGCCAATTATTCCATGTCCGTCAGAGGCCATTAACTGAATATCCCTAATTAACAAATAATCCATGATGAAAAATCCGATGTTTGACATCCAGTACGGACTGTTCGTGGTGACAACCCACGCCGGCGACCGCGATAACGGATGTATCAGCAATACGTTGCAACAAGTCACAGCCACGCCCAACCGCGTGTCTCTGTGCATCAACAAAAGTAACCTCACCTGCGAGATGATCAGCAAATCGGGCTGCTTTACAGCCTCGATTATCGATCAAACGGCCGGCTTTGACCTCTTCACCCGCTTCGGTTTTCAGAGCGGCCGCACCGTTGACAAATTTGCCGATTACACGGCCGTCTGTCGGGTGGCCAACGGTACCCTGGCCATAACCGAAGGCACCAACGCCTACATCTCGGCCAAGGTGGAACAGACTATTGACCTGGGCACACACCTTATGTTCATAGCAGCTGTCACCGAAAGCGAATCTCTCTCGGACCGGCCCTCCGTCACATACGCATACTATCAGCAGCATATAAAACCCGGGCCCCAGCCCGTAAAGACAACCGAGGATGGCAAGACCGTATGGCGCTGCACCGTTTGCGGCTATGAGTATGTAGGCGATGAGCTTCCCGCCGACTTCATCTGCCCCATTTGCAAACATCCCGCCGCCGACTTTGAAAAAGTTGTCACCACCCTTTCAGGCGAGGAACCCAACAAATATGCCGGCACACGCACCGAACAGAACCTCATGGAAGCCTTTGCAGGCGAGAGCATGGCACGTAACAAATATACCTACTTTGCCTCCGTAGCCAAGCGCAATGGCTATGAACAAATCGCCGCATTGTTCCTGCAGACAGCGGCCAACGAGAAGGAACATGCCGAACTATGGTTCAAAGCGTTAGGCGGTGTAAGTCCCGAAACGGCCGAGAATCTCCGCCATGCCGCTGAAGGTGAAAATTATGAGTGGACCGACATGTATGTCCGCTTTGCCAAGGAAGCCGACGAAGACGGCTTCCCCGAACTGGCACAGCAATTCCGCGGTGTGGCCGAGATAGAACGCCACCACGAAGAGCGCTACCGCAAGCTCCTGGCCAACGTGGAAACAATGGAAGTATTCAGAAAGAGCGGCGTCACCGTATGGGAATGTCGCAACTGCGGCCACATTGTGGTAGGCACCGAGGCTCCCGAGGTGTGCCCCGTATGCTTCCATCCGCAAGCCTATTTTGAGGTAAACGCACAGAACTATTGATAAAAGTGATCAATTTTTCAGCGCAGTATTGGCGGTGTGGAAAAAAATGCTTACCTTTGCGGCGCTTTTTAGCCCGTGTGATGGGAAATTAAGCAGGCTTAATTTTGAGTAACACATAATTTTAACGTAATGAAGACATTCAAACTCCAGGCTCAGCCCCGTACCGAACTCGGTAAAAAGGCTACCAAGGCTCTGCGCGAGCAGAACCTCATCCCCGTTGTACTCAACGGCGGTAAAGTATTTGACCTCCCCTTCGCCGGCACCCTCAAGCCGGGCGAGAAAATCGTTGAAATCGGCAACGGTAAAGGTCTGATCACCACTGACCTCACCGTAACCAACGAGGCTGTACGCAAACTGGTTTACACTCCCGATATTTTCGCAATCGAACTCGATGTTAACGGCGAAAAGCACATGGCCGTCCTCAAGGACATACAGTTCCACCCCGTCAAGGACAGCATCCTGCACATCGACCTGCTGGAGGTTAACGACAGCAAGCCCGTCGCTGTTGAAGTTCCCGTCAAGCTGGAAGGCCACGCCGAAGGTGTCAAGGCCGGTGGTAAGCTGTCGCTGTCCATGAAGAAACTGCGCGTGAAAGCCATCTACACCAACATCCCCGAGCGTCTGGTTATCAACGTAGACAGCCTGGGCCTGGGCAAGTCGCTGCAGGTAGGCGATCTGCACTTCGAGAACATCGAGCTGCTCAACGCCAAGAACGCCGTTGTCTGCGCCGTTCAGCTGACCCGCGCCGCCCGTGGTGCCGCTGCCGCAGCCGCTGCGAAGTAATTGTAGCACGCTGATATGAAATATCTCATTGTTGGGTTGGGCAACCCCGGCCAGGAATATGCCGGAACCCGTCACAACATTGGCTTTATAATGTTGGATGCCTTTGCCGAGGCATCCAACATTTCTTTCGCTACGGAGCGTTACGGCGATGTAGGACACGGCCGCCTGAAGAACAAGCAACTGGTGTTGCTCAAGCCGTCGACCTACATGAATCTGAGCGGCAACGCCGTGCGCTACTGGATGCAGAAAGAGGGTATTCCGCTTGAGAACGTGCTTGTGCTGGTCGATGACATAGCGCTGCCCTTCGGCGCCATACGCATCAAGGAGCGCGGAAGCGATGCCGGCCACAACGGCCTGAAGAACATAGCCCAGATGGTGGGCTCGCAGAACTACGGCCGTCTGCGCTTCGGCGTGGGCAATGACTTTCCGCGCAGCTGCCAGGTGGATTATG
>CANQZK010000202.1 GCA_947628285.1 uncultured Muribaculaceae bacterium | reverse complement strand
TGCCGTATTGTGTGGAACACTTATCAAACTTCCGTGGAACACTGGTCTGTTGATTATTCAGTAAACCCTAAATATATGACTTGTAGCGCGTGGACATGCCTCCGACGGGCATATTCACCATCACGCCAGGCAGATAGCGCCATTTCAGTGCGGGACGGGCCGCGAACAGGCGTATCCACATGTCATAATCGCCGCAATTGACGTAATCCACGCTGTAAGGACCTATGCGGCAAGCTGTTGAGCGGCGTATGTAAAGGGTGGGGTGGGGCGGGTATATGCCGCAGCGCAACTGCTCGGGCCGGAACGAGTCGGCGTGATATATGCGCCGGGGAGCGTGGGTGCGATGCGATACGTAGCGGATGTCGCCGTAGACAAAGTCCAGGTCCGGGTCGTCGGCAAAGGCTCGGGCCACGCGTGCCAACGTGCCGGCGTCGGCCAGGGTATCGTCGGCGTGAAGCAGGCCGACAATGTCGCCACGCGTGTTGTCAATGCCGCAGTTGAGCGCGTCGTATACGCCCGCGCGGGCACGTCTGACCACGCGCACGCCCTCAAAGTCGGCCGCCGTGGCGGCCACGTCCGGGCCGTCGGTGCCGTCCACCACCACGTGCTCAATATCGACGCCGGTCTGCTGCCGCACACTATCCAGTGTGCGCCGCAGCGCCTCGCCGCCCTCAATTGTCGCTGTGATGACGGATATCTTCATAGGCAGGGGTGTTGCATTTTATAACATACGACAAGCGTGCCGGCCAGCATCAGGCAGAACGCGCCCATCCATATCTGGAACGACCGCCGGCGCAGCGACGTGCACAGCGCATAGGCGGCCGCGGGCAGAATCATGGGCAGGAAGGGCAGGCAGTAGCGCGATATGCGGCCCGAGGTCAGGTAGGCCACGATGACGGTGCACGCCACCGCCCACAGGGCCGTGCGCACCGCCTGCGCGTTGCCGTGCAGCCTGCGCGAGCTTATATAATAAAGGAATATGCCGCCGGCCAGGTACCACGGGTAGCCGAAATGCGCCAGCGCGTGGAAAGGACCGAATACGGCGTCGCGGGCAAAGTTCCACGGGAACGGGATGAGGAACTGCACCACCACCGACAGCGGCAGCAGCATGAGCTTGCGCCACCAGGGCATGACGGTGTAATCGCCTATGGCATTGTCCCACGGGCGCGAGCCCTCGGTGATTATGATTACGTCCTTGCTGCTTGATGTGGTCACAATCTGCTCGATGTTGGATATTGGGTTGAGCCAATGGACCGTCTGCCAAACCGCCAGAGCCGCCACCGCTATGACGACCCATGCAGCCGGGCGGCTGCGGCGCGACACGCCGTATACGGCCGCGCCTACGGCTATGAAGGGCAGGGCGTTGTTGCGGAACAGTGCCAACAGGGCTATGGCGCCGGCCATCAGGGCGGCGTCACGCGCGCCGGCGCGGCCCCCGGCGGAGCTGATGCCGACAGCCGCCAGCGCGGCCATGGCGAAGGCCATCGTCACCGGCACGTCCTTGATGAAGGTAGTGGCCTGCGCCATGAAGTAGCACATGCAGCAGAGCATTATCATGGCCGCAAGAGCCACGTCGCGGCGCCCGAACAGGCGCAGGGCTATGCCGTGCACCAGCACCAGAGTGACCAGCGCGCAGGCTATGTTGAAGAATATCGGCACGGCTATGTCGCGGCCCGCCGTCCACAGCAGCGCGGCCATCAGATAGTTGGACGGCAGCATGTTCGGGGAGTCGATGCCGTCAAGCACGCCCGTGGCCTGGAGCCAGTTGCGTTCATGGTCGTGGTTGATCAGCACCGGCGCGTCGGGCGTGCCGCCGCACACCTCCGTATAATAATTGATGTTTACAATCATGCCTGCGGTGAGGACTGCCAATGCCACGGCCAACACGGCCAGCGAGGCCGCGTCGCGTCCGTCCGAGAGGCGCCATGCCCCCCAGCCGATGCATCCCGTCAGGGCCGCACCGATGCAGACGACGGCGGCATCGGCTCCCGGCCATATCCATAATGCTATGGCTATGAGAGCATAAATTGCCGCTGCCGCTGAACTTACACAGGCATATGTACGTTTCATGTTGCAAAAATAGTTAAAAAATACGGGTTGACGATACTTCCGTACATAATTAATTAATAAATTTGCAACTGAAATGACCGAGACTAACCCACAGGAGCCCGCGTCGGGGCCCATTCAGATTGACCTGCAGGCGGTGATTGACCGCCGCGGGGCGCGTGTGCCTCGCTGGCTGGTGCGCCGGCTGGCGCGGCTCATACGCCAGGACAGTCTGAACGCCCTGCTGCGCTACGCCTACCCCAGGCGCGGCGCCGACTTCTGCGACGCCGTGCTGGAGCACCTGGGCGTGCACCTGGACGTGCGCGGCGCCGAACGCCTTCCTGCCGACGGCCGCGTGGTCATAGTGTCCAACCACCCCCTGGGCGGCCTGGACGGAATGGCCCTGATCAGCTACTTCGCCAAGGTCTACGGTCCGCGCCTGCACTTCATAGTCAACGACCTGCTGATGGCCGTCGAGCCGCTGTCCGACGTCTATCAGCAGG
>CANQZK010000201.1 GCA_947628285.1 uncultured Muribaculaceae bacterium | reverse complement strand
TGAAATAGCCCCGTCAATGACCGCTTCCCTGCTCGGCCGCGCCAAACTCCACCTCCACCTGCAGCAGGATGTGCTCGCATACCGTGATTTCGAGACAGTCCTGCAGATTGACTCAATCTCGACCGAGGCCCTGTTCTATCACGGCCTGATGGCTCTCTATGCCGGCGGACTCGAATCCGCCAACGCCGACATCGAAGCCCTTCGCCGCATCGCCCCCAAAGCCTACAACACCACCGTTGCCTGCGCATCGCTTTACTCCCTGACCGGTCGCGAAGAACAAGCAATCCCGCTTCTTGAAAAACTGATAGAAAACGACCCCTCGGCCGAATTCTTCGCCTCTCTGGCCGGTTGCCACCTCCAGTTGGGCCAGCTCACCGAAGCATCCGAAATCATCGGCCGCGGACTCAAACTCTACCCCAACGACCCCGAGCTCTACTATTATCGAGCATGGCTCAACCGCGACCGATACCGCCGTTCCGAAGCCGAAACCGATGCCCGCAAAGCCGTCGAGCTCGGCGCCTCCCCCATCCGCGTCGCCGAACTATTTAAATAAGCATACCATTTAGGCCACGATGCATGCGCAAGCGCGCTTTCTGTCTTATGGTCTTCTTCTATATATATGTTTTTATTATATTTATAATGTGTGAATGCCCCAAATAAGGGGACGTAACTTCCTACTTATGCCCCAAATAAGGGGACGAGGGTTGGGGCATAACTTCCGGTTTTGTCACAAATTCGGGGGCGTAACTGCCTGTTCAGTTTGTTCGGGATAAATACCGTCAGACAATGAATGTGATTTGGGATTTTTTTTGTAACTTTGCGGTGCAAATATATTTTTTTACTTTATTGATTGATAATTTAATACCATGAATCTATTCCACTTCAAGACCTGTGCTGTCTGGGCGCTTGTGTGCTTCGGCGCGGTTGTGGCATCGGCCGCCGAGCCGGTGTTCAAGCACAGTTTCGCTTCGGCAACCGATGATTCGGGACTGTATGCGGGAAAGCTGTGCAACGGGGCTTCGCTCAAGAAGCTCAATGACGTGCCTGTGCTGGACCTGGGCGCATCCAACGGCTACTTTGACTTCGGCACGGACGCCGGAAACGTCATCAAGAGCCTGACGGGCGATTATTCGTTCGCCACGGTTGTGTTCATCCCCTCGGAGACTAATATCACGGCCAACGGCAATTTTGTGTTCAGCTTCAGCAAGTCAAGCTCGACGGGTTATCTGTTCTTCGGCTCGAAGGAGTCGCGCTACTCCATCACGCCTACTGACTGGAACAAGGAGCAGACGGTATCGGCCGCCATGGCCTTCCCCAAGGGAGAATGGGTCAATTTGGCTGTCGTTCAGAAGGGCGACCAGGCCACCGTCTACCTCAACGGCGAGGCCAAGAAGACTTCGAAAATCACCATGAAGCCCTCGGAATTAGGTGCTACGCCGCAGAACTGGCTGGGCCGCTCGCCTTACTCGGGCGACGCTTATCTGAAGAATGCCCGCTATGCCGACTTCCGCATCTACAACGCGGCTCTGAGCGCCGCCGAGGTCAAGGACTTAGTCACCTCCGGCCCGGCCGACAAGCTCAATGCCGAAATTTACAAGGCTCAGCTTGACGAGGCGCTGGCCTCGCTGAACTATGATTTCAGCGCCGTGCGTTCCGACCTGAGCCTGCCCGCCACTGCCGGCGGAGGCGTAGCGCTGAGCTGGAAATCGTCCGACCCGACGCTCATCACCGACAGCGGCCGCGTGACCCGCCCCGCTCAGGGCAAGCCCGACGGCAAGCTCAAACTCACCGTCACCGCCTCAAAGGGCGGCATGACAGCCACCAAGGAATTCGATGCAACCGTCATAGCGCTGACCGACGACCGCACCGCCGCCGAGTATGACCTGGACGTAATCGCGCCCCGCGGCAATGTCAACAACCTGCGCTCATCGTTGGTTCTGCCCGCCTCGACCCCCGAAGGCAGCATCATCACCTGGAAATCAAGCGACGAAAGCTACATCACCTCCACCGGCCGCCTGCTGCGCCAGTCGCCCAAGGGTCAGGGCAAGCACGAGGTGACCATGACCGCCACGGCCCACCGCGGCGAGCTCAAGGTGGAACGCAGCTACAAGGTATATGTGGCTGAGGACGAGGATTATGACTCGTACCTCTTTGTCTACTTCCCCTCCAACTCAAACGAGAATCTCTACTACGCCCTGAGCACCGACGGCTACAAGTACACCCCGCTGAACAACGGCGAGAAGATTCTGGACAGCAAGACTTACGCCCGCAAGAAGGGCATCCGCGACCCGCACATCCTGCGCGGCGAGGACGGCAAGACATTCTACATGGTGGCCACGGACATGAAGTCGGCCGAGGGCTGGTCGTCCAACCGCGGCATCGTGATGTACCGCAGCACCGACCTGGTGAACTGGGAGACGCACACCGTGCACTTCCCCGACCGCTTCCCGGAATGGAAAAACGTCACCCGCGTGTGGGCGCCCGAGGTAATCTGGGACCCCGACTACGCCAATACCGACGGCAGCAAGGGCCGCTACATGGTGTACTTCTCGCTGCTGACCAACGACGGCAAATGCCCCTACG
>CANQZK010000200.1 GCA_947628285.1 uncultured Muribaculaceae bacterium | reverse complement strand
ACCATAGGCCTGGTGCGCGACGGCGACATCATTGATATAGACATCCCGACCCGCAGCATCAGCCTGCGCGTGCCTGACGATGAATTGGCCGCCCGCCGCCGCGCCGAAGAGACCCGCGGCGACCGCGCCTTCACCCCGCGCCGCCGCCAACGACAAGTGTCCGCGGCCCTGCGCGCCTACGCCCTGTTGGCCTCGTCGGCCGACAAGGGCGGCATACGTAAAATCTGACAATTCATGACCTGTAAAGATACTCACATAAGCGGAGCCGAGGCGCTGGTGCGGTCGTTGATTGAGGCCGGCACCGATACCGTCTTCGGCTATCCCGGGGGCGCCATCCTGCCCGTCTACGACGCCCTCTATGACTATACCGACCGGCTGCGTCACATCCTGGTGCGGCACGAGCAGGGCGCCATGCACGCCGCCCAGGGCTATGCCCGCGCCACCGGACGCACGGGCACCGTCATAGTCACCTCCGGACCCGGCGCCGCCAACTGCGTGGTGGGCCTGAGCGACGCCATGGCCGACTCCACCCCGCTGGTGGTCATCACCGGCCAGGTTGGCGCCCGCTACTTGGGCAGCGACGCCTTTCAGGAAACCGATGTCGTGGCCGTGACGCAGCCCATCACCAAGTGGGCCTATCAGGTCCGCTCGGCCGCCGAAGTCCCCTTCGCCGTGGCCAAGGCCTTCTACATAGCCTCCACGGGCCGTCCCGGCCCGGTGGTGCTGGACATCTCCAAGGACGCCCAGGTGGGCATGCTGGACTACAGCTGGCAGCCCGTCGACTTCATCCGCAGCTACGACCCCGACCCGCAGCCCGACCCCGAGGCGCTGCTCCGGGCCGCCGAGCTGCTCAACTCCGCCCGCCGGCCTCTGATATTGGGCGGCCAGGGCGTGGTGCTGTCCCGCGCCGAGGGGCTGATGCAGGCCCTGGCCGAGAAAGCCGGCATCCCCGTCGGCCTGACCCTGCACGGGCTCTCGGCCATGCCCTCGGACCATCCCCTGCTGTTGGGCATGGCCGGCATGCACGGCAACGTGGCCGTGAACGTGGCCACCAACCGCGCCGACGTAATCCTGGCGTTAGGTATGCGCTTCGACGACCGCGTCACCGGCGCCACCGACAGCTATGCACCCGGCGCCAAGGTGATTCACGTGGATATCGACGCCGCGGAGTTTGACAAGACCGTGGCCTGCGACGTGGCCTTGCACGGCGATGCCGCCGCTGTACTCCGCAGCCTTGCGCCCATGGTCCGGGAGGCCGACCGTGCCGACTGGCTCGGCTCGCTCGCCCCCGCCCGCCGGGCCGAGGAGGAGCACGTATACGGCCCCGAGCTGGAGCGCCGTGGCGACGCGCCCATGACCATGGGCGAGGTGGCCCGCGCCGTAAGCCTTGCCACCCGCCGCGAGGCCATCGCCGTGACCGACGTGGGGCAGAACCAGATGATGACGGCCCGCTACTTCGGGTTCACGCGCCCGCGCAGCTTCATCACCTCCGGCGGCCTGGGCACCATGGGCTTCGGCCTGCCCGCCGCCATTGGCGCCAAGACCGGCCGGCCCGACCGTACCGTGTGCTGCTTCACCGGCGACGGCGGTTTCCAGATGACCGAGCAGGAGCTGGGCACCATCATGCAGTACGGCATAGGCGTCAAGATTATCCTGTTCAACAACAGCTTCTTGGGCAACGTGCGCCAGTGGCAGGAGATGTTCTTCGGAGGGCGCTACTCCCAGACGCCCCTTGTCAACCCTGATTTCATGCGCCTGGCCGGAGCCTACGGCATTGACGGCGTGCGCGTGGAGTGCCGCGCCGACCTCCCCGCGGCCATTGCCCGCATGCTGGCCGACGACCGCCCCTTCCTGATGGAAGTGCTCATCGACCCCACCGATAAAGTTTTCCCCATGACACCCCCGGGACACGCTGTTGACTACATCATGCTCGCGCCCGACAAATTCTACAGCCATGACTAATCCGCAACCGGCCAGACAACTGTTCACAGTCATAATCTACTCGGAGAACGCCGTGGGCCTGCTCAACCGCGTCTCCAACACGCTGACGCGCCGAGGCATCAACATTGAGGACGTGTCGGCGGGCGTATCGTCGGTGCCCTCCATCCACAAGCTCACCTTCACCTGCTGGAGTGACCGCCCCACCATGGAGAAGGTGGTGCGCCAGTTCGAGAAAATCATCGAGGTGCTCAAAGCTTCGCTCTATACCGACGACGAAATTGTCTATCAGGAGATTGCACTCTACAAGGTGCCCACGGCCGAGCTGATGGGCGAGAAGAACCTTGAGGAGATAATCCGCCGCCACTCGGCCCGCATCCTGGAGATAGCCCCGGAATACACCGTAATAGAAAAGACGGGCCGCTCGACCGAAATCGACGCCCTGTTGGAGTGTCTGCGCAAGCACCACGTGCGCCAGTTTGTGCGCTCGGGCCGCGTATGCGTCACCAAATCGCCCGTCGAGCTCATCGACATCTTCCTGCAGAAGCAGGCCGAACGCCGCCAAAAAACTTCTAAGAGCTTGTTTAATAATAAATGTTGACGGCAGGGTCGCATATCTTGAGTCGATTTTTGTCTTGTGAGGAAGGAG
>CANQZK010000199.1 GCA_947628285.1 uncultured Muribaculaceae bacterium | reverse complement strand
AACCCTCACAAAAATAGCCGCCCTAACTCTGGACGGCTATCTTTTTATGGCCTACCTGCCATCGCGGACGGTTGTACGTCTATCCGACTGCAAAGTTAACTATAATTCCCCATATTTCAATGGAATCGGGCAATAAATATTTCCAGCGCAGAATAGAATCCATTGCGTTTTCGATATTTCTATAATGAAAGAGTAAAGTGAGGCTAATGAAGTCTTGGGAATAGCCCCTAACAACGAAGGTCTCTACCAGAATATTTAACAGATTTTATGATTTAGGCGTGGTGACCCGGGGCGATTTTGAGCTGAGGTCACCACATTTTAGAAGCTTCGACACAGTTAAAGTCTGTTAAAGCTTAGGGTATTGAGGCGGTATAATGGAGTTGAACGGTGGTGAACGAAGATGAATGACAATAATTCAACCGCTGAAAATCAGTGAGATAGACTTCGATGTAGATAGATACGCATACACCTCGACACGCATAAGAGGCATTATATCAGCGGATTAAATGGGGTGTGGTGACTTTTGTGGTGACCCGGAGGGGTGGGGTTAAACAAAAGACCGCTAACTCATTGAGAATTAGCGGTCTTTGGTGGGTGGTGATACCAGGATTCGAACCGGGGACACACGGATTTTCAGTCCGATGCTCTACCAACTGAGCTATATCACCATCGTTTTGCGCTGCAAAGGTAGGCGTTTTTTATTTACTGTGCAAGTTTTTCGGGCGTTTTTTTATTTGTTTTTTTTGTTTTTTGTTGCAGGACACCGCCACGCGCCAAGATATTCTGTTTTATATCAGGGTTTTAGCGCAAAATTGATACCCCGGGTATTTTTCGGTTTTGTTTTTGGGCGATCGGGCGGTTTTTGTTATCTTTGCGTCATGAACAGTCTTTTATATGATAAACCGGGGCTGGGCGACTTTGTGGTGGTTTCGGCCCCGTCGATGGAGCAAGACGAAGTGATGCGGTTTTTAGAGCCGCTGATGGGGCGGATGCCGCGCTTTACGTTGCGCTTTGAGCATGACGCGGATATGTCCGGCGGCGTGCGTGTTATTGTGCGGCGCCCGCTGATTCTGCACCGCGACAAGCCGGCGTTCATCACGGCTGATTTCCGCCGGACGGGGGATTATGAGCTGGCTGAGCGGTTCCTGGAGGCGCTCAGGGTGGTTATCGACCCGGACGGTGGCGACATCGTCATGCAATCGGAGGAGCCGCCGGTGCTGAAATGCGCTTCGCCGGGGCGGCTGCGGAGAATTTTACGCGATTTTGTGCCGGATAATGATGCGGCATGTTATGCGGTTGAAGAGGATGGCGCGCCTGAGCCTTCATTGGCGAGTTCGCTGCTGCCGGAGCCGGAGGATGAGGAGGAGCCGGAGGCGGATCTGTCGTTTGAGGAGGAGAAGAAGCGGTGGCTGGACCAGCTGTCGGCGTTGGTGTTGCAGTATGTGTCGGTGTACCGCGAAATGCCGCCCATGGAGCGCATCAACGAGATTATCCGGGGCAAGTTGTCGCTGGAAGCCGAGGGGCTTTCGTCAATCCACGTCAACGGCGACATGCGCATCTTCCTGCCGGAGTACAATGAGATAGAGCTGCGCCTGACACCGCTGCCGCGCACGCTGTACCTGCTGTTTCTGCTTCATCCTGAAGGGATTGTACTCAAGGACATCGGGCGTTACCGCCGCCAGTTGGGCGAGATTTATTCGATGGTCATGCCGGGGCGTGACGAGCGTGTGGCCGACGCGGTGCTGGACGGCCTGACGGTGCCGGGCAGCGACTCGCTGCGCCAGAAGCTGTCGCAGATCAAGAGCGGGGTGAACCGTTACGTGACCAACGGGCGGCTGGCGGCGACGTACTGTGTGAGCGGCGAGCGCGGCAAGGCCTACCGCATCGAGCTGCCGGCCGAGCGCATCCATCTGCCGGAGGCGCTGCAGCGCGTGGCGTCGATGTACTGATGTCAGAGCCGGGCGATGAGCTCGGCGGCGGAGTCGAACACCAGGCTGCGGTCCACGCGCTTGCCGCGGGCGTAGACGGATTGGGCGGTGCTGCTCAGCTGCAGGACCATGCCGTCGTACATGCCCTGCAGGTTGAGCACCAGTATGGGCCGGTCGGCGGCGGGGTCGACGCGCTCGCGGACCATGATGTCGGAGAGGGTCGAGATCCACTCGTCGATGGTTCCCAGGCCGCCGGGGAGTATCACAAAGGCGTCGGCGCGGGCTATCATGATACCCTTGCGCTCGTTGAGGTCGGCGGCGGTGATGATGGTATCGCACAGCGGGTCGGCGCGATGGCTGAACACTTCGGGCACCACGCCGGTGATGTGCGCCCCGGCATCCTTGGCGGCCTGCGCCACCAGATGCATCAGGCCGGCATTGACGCCGCCGTAAATCAGGTCGTGGCCCGCAGCGCCGATGGCGCGTGCCACTTCCAGGGCCTCGGCCGTGACATCGTCGCCCAGATTGTCGCGCGACGAGCAATAGACTGCTATGAGTTTCTTCATTGAAAACGTTTATTATAATTCTTTGTTATAATTATAAGAGCTTGTTTAATAATAAATGTTGACGGCAGGGTCGCATATCTTGAGTCGATTTTTGTTTTGTGAGGAAGG
>CANQZK010000198.1 GCA_947628285.1 uncultured Muribaculaceae bacterium | reverse complement strand
ATTTAGGGCTGACTCCTGCAATAGGTGCCAGCCCTAATTTTTCAATCGCTCAAAAAACTTTAGCGGACAGTAATATTTTCAAAAAGGGATAAAATGCGGCATCGCGCCGGGACGGGTGCCCGGCGCGATGCCTGTATAGAGGTTTGTCGGCAGGTGATGCACTCACCCGGCCGGATTATTTGTAGTCAAGGGCGTCAACGACGTAGAGGTTGAAGTTGCCGATGGCGGCGGGAGCGCCTGTCTCCATGCGGGACAGGATGCGGATGGCTTTAAGGTTGTGGCTGCGGCCCAGGTCGATGACCATGGTGTGGGGGAATTTGTCGCCGGGGCGTGTGCTCCAGTAGGTGGATTCCTGCAGGTCATAGGTCTTGTCGGCGGTGCGGTTCACGCCTTCGGTGTCCTCACTTGAAGCGTAGTCGATGGTCCAGGGCTCGCGTGAGATGAGGTTGCCGTCGGTATCGACCATGTAGAGCTCGGCGATGGCTGCGACGTCGCCGCCGTCGGCTGCGTCAAGTGCCTCGAGCACTACGTAGCGGCCTTTGAGGGGGGCGTTGAAGTCAACCTGTTTCCAGCCGTTGCCGGGTTCGAGTTTGGCTTTGAGGCCCGGTGTGAGGGCTGCGAGCTGAGGTTTCTGACCGCCGTGGGTGTGGTCGGCGCTCTTGGCCTGGGGCAGTTTGTCCAGGATGGGCTGGCGCAGGCCTTCGACGCGGGTGGAGCGGGGGCCGACGATGTCGAAGATCATGATTTCGTTCTCGCCTTTCTTGAGCCAGCAACCGGGCATGTAGAGGGTCTGCTGCGGACCGATTTCCCATATGCGGCCCATAGGATGGCCGTTGACGTAGACGAGGCCTTTGCCCCATGTCTCGAAGTTGAGGAAGGTGTCGGCGGGTTTCTTGACGTTGAATGTGCCGCGGTATACGCCACGGGGCAGGCGACCGTCGGCATCGGGCTTGACGTCGGCGACGGGCTGCTGTGTAGTGAAGGTGTCGTAGGCCTCGAGTTCATCAACGATGTTGTAAACCTGCCAGCCGGAGAGACGGTCGACCCACTTGTGGCCGTCTTTCTCGACGGTGAGGGTTACACCGTCGGTGATGCCCTTGAAGTCCTTGATGGCGCGGCCGAAGTTGATGCGGCCCATGGCCTCGACGAGGATGTCGAGCACGGCGCCCTTGGGGCAGGCGGGCAGAGTGAGGGTCTTCTCGCCGTTGCGGCGGTCGAGCTTGCCGATGAATTTGCCGTCGACGAATACCTGGGCATAGTCATGGGGCTCGGTGACGGTCAGCTCTGTGCCGGCGGGCACTGCGGGCAGTGTGGTGCGGTACATGATTGAGCCGAATCCCTGGTTGTATTCCTCCATGGTGCGAATGTTCTCGTCGGCCTTGGGGGCGGGCAGGTTGTCAAAGAGGGGAGCTACCATGGTGAGCTCGAATGCGGGGATGGCCACGGTGGGGATGGCGGCGGGCACGGGGGCCTGCTTGCCGGGGGTGTACTTGGCCAGGGCCTTGCGCAGGGCGTGGTATTTGGGTGTGGTGGCGCCCTGTTCGTTCACGGGTGCGTCATAGTCATATGAGGTGACGTCGGGGGCGAAGCCGGGCGAGTTAGCGCCGGCCCAGTGGCCCCAGTTGGTGCCGCCGTGGGTCATGTAGAGGCTGAATGAGATGCCTTTGGAGAGCATCTCGTCGATGCCGGCAATCATGTCCTCGGCGGGACGGGTCTCGTGGTTGGCGCCCCATTTGTCAAACCAGCCGCTCCAAAATTCGGAGCACATCAGGGGCGAGTCGGGGCGAACTTCCTTGAGTTTGGCGAACTGCTGGTCGATGTCGGCGCCGGTGCCGAAGTTGACGGTCCAGATGAGGTCGTCCAGGCCGTTGTTGAGGAAGTTGGATGACCAGTCGCACTGGAACAGTGTGACGTCGTTGCCGAAGTTCTTGCGGAGCATGTCGCGGACCTTTGCCACATAGGGCTTGTTGATGCCGTATGAGCCGTATTCGTTCTCAACCTGCACCATGATGATGGGGCCGCCCTTGTCGACGGTGAGGTCGCCCACCTGCTCGGCGACGGCCTTCTGGAATTTGTCGACGCGTTCCAGGAAGTAGGGGTCATCCTCGCGCAGACGGATGTCCTTTTTCTGCAGCAGCCACCAGGGCAGACCGCCCATTTCCCACTCGGCGCACACGTAGGGGCCGGGACGCAGGATTACGTTCATATCGTTGGCCTTGCACAGCTCGACGAACTCGCGCAGGTCGTTCTGGCCCTCGAAGTTGAACTGGTCGGGGGCGCTTTCATGGGCGTTCCAGAACACGTACAGACATACGGTGTTCATGCCCAGGGCCTTGACGGTCTTTATGCGGTGGTCCCAGTAGGGTTTGGGGATGCGGGGGTAGTGAAGCTCGGCGGCCTTTACCACGTAGGGCTCGCCGTTGAGCAGAAAGGTGCCCTGGCCGGCTTCGAAGCGGCCCTGGTCGTCGTAGCCGTCGAAGGTGACGGTTTCGCTCCAGGGAATTGTGGGTGTGTCGCCTTCCCATACGATGGGCAGCCACACGTAGCGCGAATCCTGGAGGTCGGTCTTGTTCCAGCGGTCGAACATGGCCAGGTAGCAGTCCTTCTTGCCGTGGACGGGCTGCACATAGGTGCTCTGCGCGTAGAAGGTCTTCTCAGCCTCGGGGCCGCGGCAGGGGTCGCCGATGACGGTCCAGGGGCCCATGATTGAGTCGGCCACGGCCACCTGGGCCACGTTGGGGTCCCAGCCGGAGCAGCCGGAGCTGAGCACGTAGTACTTGCCGTTGCGCTTGAACACGGCGG
>CANQZK010000197.1 GCA_947628285.1 uncultured Muribaculaceae bacterium | reverse complement strand
AAGCCCCTGCTCATCTACGAGTGCCACATAGGTATGGCCCAGGAACGCGAGGGCGTCGGCTCATACGACGAATTCCGCCTCAACGTCCTGCCCCGCATAGTCCGCGACGGCTACAACGCCATCCAGATCATGGCCATCCAGGAACACCCCTACTACGGCTCGTTCGGCTACCACGTGTCCAGCTTCTTCGCCCCCTCAAGCCGCTTCGGCACGCCCGACCAGCTTCGACGACTCATCGACGCCGCCCATGAACAGGGAATTGCCGTAATCATGGACATTGTGCACAGCCACGCCGTCAAGAACGAGAACGAAGGCCTCGGACGCCTCGACGGCTCATACGACCTCTACTTCTACGGCGACGGCCGCCGCGAACATCCCGCATGGGACTCCCTGTGCTTTGACTACGGCAAGGACGAGGTGCTGCACTTCCTGCTGTCCAACTGCAAATACTGGCTGGAGGAATTCCGCTTCGACGGCTTCCGCTTTGACGGCGTCACCTCCATGCTCTACTACAGCCACGGCCTGGGCCAGGCATTCGGCAGCTACGGCGACTACTACAACGGCGGCCAGGACACCAACGCCATCACCTACCTCACGCTGGCCAACAAGCTCATCCATCAGGTCAATCCCCGCGCCATAACCATCGCCGAGGAAATGAGCGGCATGCCCGGCCTGGCCACACCCGTGGCCGACGGCGGCATGGGTTTCGACTACCGCATGGCCATGGGTATACCTGACTACTGGATCAAGACCCTCAAGGAAAAGAAGGACGAGGACTGGCACCCCACATCAATCTTCTGGGAGCTCACCAACCGCCGCGCCGACGAGAAGACCATCTCCTACGTCGAAAGCCACGACCAGGCCCTGGTAGGCGACAAGACCGTCATTTTCCGCCTCATCGACGACAAGATGTACTGGCACATGACCAAGGGCGACGACGACATGACCGTGGCCCGCGGCATAGCCCTCCACAAGATGATCCGCCTTGTCACGCTGGCCACCATCAACGGCGGCTACCTCAACTTCATGGGCAACGAATTCGGCCATCCGGAATGGATCGACTTCCCCCGCGAAGGCAACGGCTGGAGCTACAAGTACGCCCGTCGCCAGTGGGACCTCGTCGACCGCCAGGAACTCAAATACGTATACCTCAACGACTTTGACAACGCCATGATACGCCTTGTCAGCTCCGTCTACAACTTCCAGGCCCTGCCCGTGCGCAAACTCTGGGAGAAGGACGATGACCAGGTGCTGGCCTTCATGCGCGGCGACCTCGTATTCGTATTCAACTTCAACCCCTTCAAATCATTTGAAGGCTACGGCATCCTGGCGCCCGGCGGCGTCTACTCCACCGTCCTGTCGACAGACCGCCCCGAGTTCGGCGGCTACGGCAACATTGACGAGAGCGTGGAGCACTTCACTGAGCCCGACACCCTCTACAGCCCCCACGGCGTAGAATGGCTGCGCCTGTACCTGCCCGCCCGCTCGGCCATGGTACTGCGCAAACACGGTCCCAAGCGCCGTCGCTGATTCAGCCACACCCCCATCCCATCAAAGCCCGGCCCGCACCATGCCCGCCGGGCTTTTTCACGCCCCGACAGGCGACAAAAACACCAAAAACATCGCCAAAAAGATGAAAAAGTAATTTTTTTGAAAAAAAGTCGCCAAAATATTTGCACGATTCACAAAACCGCATTAACTTTGCACTCGCAAAACGGCACAAGCCTGAGCCTCTCCACCGGAAAGAAAAAACAATGGTGTGGTAGTTCAGCTGGTTAGAATACCTGCCTGTCACGCAGGGGGTCGCGGGTTCGAGTCCCGTCCATACCGCCAGAGGAGAGAGGAGAATGAGAAAATATCTAAGCTTCGGCTTAAATTTTCTCATTCTTTTTTTAGTCAGACCTGTCTGACCCGTCCGACCCGTCCGCTGACCCGTATGCGCTCAAGTTCCTTGTATAGTTTGTAGGCTACAAAGCATATGCAGATGTGGGCTTCGATGCGGCGTTCGGTGAAGTGAAAGATAGGTCGGGCTTCGAGTGAGCCTTTGGTGATCCGGAAGGCGCGTTCCACAACCCATAACCCATGATACTGCGTGATGACTTCCTCAGCCGGCAGATCGGTGTTGGTGACATAACTCTTTAGGCCGTCCCATTGGGCGTCGACGGCTATTTTTTCTTCATCGATGCTGACCATGACATCGTTTTCGATTACGAGGAATTTGTTGTAACCGCGCTGGTTGACGTTCTGCTTCTTGATTTTGCCCGATGAGCAGGCTTTGCGCAGGCGCTGTATGCCTTTGTCGCGGTTGTGACGGTCTTTGGCTGCACGTTGTTCGGAATAGCTGACAATAATGCGCTCGTCGCCGTTGATGACTGTCTCGTTAAGTCTGTGCGGGTCTTTTTCCAATGACAGCACCCGGTCCTGGACTTGTTTGATTCTTTCTTTATCCTGCCGCCGAGGATAAACTTGTATCCGGCCCGCTTCAGCAGCGTTATGTTTTTACGCGACAGCTTTTTATTGTTAAGATTATCCTTGGAATATATTTCATTGCCATATTCATTATTATACGGAATTATACGGACTATTGATAATAGTTTCAAAGTATCGTCACCAAGTGCGTCAAAGCCGATTGTATTGTATACGGGTTCCAGAATCAGTCTTACACCATCCTGTCTGATATCGACAATGGACTCAAATATTTTCTCAGCATTCTCCCTTTCTTCTTCTTTGCGACACAGCTCAAAATCAATGACTGTCTGGCCACCGTAAGTAGGGATACTCGGAAAATAGCCAACTAATTGTTTGGCAATTTCATAGATGATTTGTAACTTTACAAAGAACCCCCGA
>CANQZK010000196.1 GCA_947628285.1 uncultured Muribaculaceae bacterium | reverse complement strand
TGTGCCGTATTGTGTGGAACACTTATCAAACTTCCGTGGAACACTGGTCTGTTGATTATTCAGTAAACCCTAAGTCACCCCTGCAGGCCTGATACAGCCTGTCGACGGGCCGCCGGACATCCACACCGCCGGCGCCGCACCGGCCGACAAAGGGCGCGCAGCTTATAGCCACATGGCCGGCACGCCGCCGGCCCCAAACGAAACTACAAATGAACGCACGCATATCTGCAATCGCTTCATACGTCCCCGACGACGTCCTGGACAACGAGATGCTGGCAAAGATGGTCGACACCAACGATGAGTGGATCACCACCCGCGTGGGCATCAAGGAGCGCCGTATCCTCCACAAGGAAGGCGCCGGCTCGTCGTACATGGGCATCAAGGCCGTAGAGAAACTCATCGCCGAATACAATGTGGACGCTTCGGACATAGACCTGCTCATCTGCGCAACGTCGAACCCCGACTACCGTTTCCCCTCAACCGGCTCGGTTATAGCCTACGGCTGCGGTCTGAAGAACACTTACGCCTATGACATCCAGGCTGCCTGCGCCGGCTTCATCGTGGCCCTGCAGGACGCCAACGCCTACATCCGCTCAGGCATATACAAGAAAATCTTAGTGGTCTGCACCGAGAAGATGTCCTCGATGATCAACTATCAGGACCGCGCCACCTGCCCGCTGTTCGGCGACGGCGCTGCCGCCGTGCTGGTCGAGCCGGTCGACGATCCCGCCATGGGCATCATCGACGGTGTGTTCCATGTTGACGGCCGCGGCCGCGAACACCTGCTCATGGAGGCCGGCGGTTCCGTGCTGCCCGCCACTCAGGAAACCCTGGACGCCGGCAAGCACTTCCTGTTCCAGGACGGCCGCAATGTGTACAAGAACGCCGTGATGGACATGTACAACTCCACCGTCGACGTCATGACACGCAACAACCTCACCGCCGACGATATCAACTACCTTGTCCCCCACCAGGCCAACCTGCGCATCATCGAGGCCGTGAGCTCGCGCGCCCAGTTCCCCATGGAGAAGGTACTTGTCAACATCCAGCACTACGGCAACACATCCGCCGCATCCATCCCCCTGTGTCTGGACGAGTATAAGAACACCCTCAAGAAGGGCGACAAGATTATCCTGACCGCCTTCGGCGCCGGTTACACCTGGGGCGCCATGTATCTGGTCTGGGATATCTGATTCCGCGCCCCGACGGCATAGACAACACAACGACGGCGGTCCCGCAAAGGGCCGCCGTCGTTGTGTTATATATAGGGCAGAGCGTCAGTGAAAAATCGGCGCGTTGCAAAGCTGCCAATTGACAATCGCGCCGGTAATGAGCAGAACCTCGATGCACAGGGCGGCTATGATGGTCATGCGCGAGGCTCCGCGGGCGTTGAACAGCGCGCAGCAGGCGCCCCATACGGCCGCCGCGCACGGCATGGCCACAGCCAACGAGCTCAGCATCAGGGCCAGCGCCGTCAGCACCGGGTGAGCTATGCCCGCCGAGCCGAACATCTGATCAAGCATAGTGACGTCGTCCCAGCCCGCATACATCGACAGAGCCGCAACGCCCACAAGGAACAGCACAATCATGCCCAGGCCGATGGCGCCGCCCACTATGCCCAACAGGGCCATGATTACCTTGCCCAACATGCGCAGGAAATTGCCTGTGGAATTGGTGTTGACGTTGTTGACTATGGTGCGGCTCACGTTGGCCAGGTTGACGGGCGTACCGGTCATTTCCAGAATCTGTCGCGGGGTGCGTGCCGGCGGAATCACCATCCAGCCCACCATATAAAGGATGAACAGCGGCCAGAAGTAGGACACGCAGCACAGTATGACGTAGATGACGCGCATGATGGTCACGTTCCAGCCCAGGTAAGCGCCCAGGCCTGATATGACACCGCCGAACACCTTGTCGCGCTCGTCGCGGTAGAGCTTCTTGACAGGCGGCGGGGGCGGGCAGGCTGTCCCGGCTGCCGATGCGGCCGCGCCGGCGTTGCCGAAGGCGCCCGCGGCATTAACGTCCGGAGCCGGAGCGCCGGCGGGGCCGCAGCCTGCGCCCGTGTCAGAGTCCGCACCGGCACCGGCGGCAAGGTCGGCCGGCGAGCCGATGAGCTCTATCACTTTCTGAGCCTCCACGATGGTTATGGTTGTGTTGCCACCCTCGGCAAAGTGCTCGGCAATGCGGGCCTCGATGTCCGAAGTGATTTCGGCGCCCTCTTCGCCGGGAAAAGCCTTGTGCAGCTGGTTAAGATAGTTGTTGAGCAGGTCGAATGCGTCCTCGTCGATGAAGAACACGCTGCCGTTGATGTTTACTTGGATTGATTTTTTCATTTGATTGTAGATGTATTGGAGGGTTTTTCGGCTATCAGGTGATTGATTGTGTTGTGGATCTCAGTCCATGACAGATAGAGCTGTTCCAGGAATTTCTTTCCTACCTCGGTCAGCGAGTAATACTTGCGCGGCGGCCCCGAGGTGGATTCCTGCCATTGATATGACAGCAGTCCCTCGTTCTTAAGGCGGGTCAGCAAGGGATAAAGAGTACCCTCGACGACAATCAGCCGCGCCTCCTTCAGTCCGGCAATCAGCTCAGAGGCGTAGGCCGGGCCGTGGCGCAGAAACAGCAGCACGCAGAATTCAAGCATGCCCTTGCGCATTTGTGATTTGATGTTTTCGACGTTCATGCCGCAAAAGTAATATCACCAAAGGTACTATGCAATACAAAGTAGTATATTTAACACAATTTTAACACTTCCACCCCCCCTTGCGAGGGACTGACAAGGCAATTTTTAATTCTTAGAGCTTGTTTAACAATAAATGTTAACACGTGAGTTCGGGATAATAAAAACCCTAAAAAAGTTGAATCGGCAGCTTGAAAAAGTTGCCGATTCTTTTGGTAAT
>CANQZK010000195.1 GCA_947628285.1 uncultured Muribaculaceae bacterium | reverse complement strand
TAGCCCGCACCGGCGCCCGCGCCCTGATAGTGGCGCCCTTCGCCACCGAGCGCATGCCGCAGATGCTGGACTTGCTCACCCGCCTGTACCGCACCGACCTGAGCATATACGTCACGCCGGGGTTCTATCAGCTCATCACATCGCGGGCGCGCCTGGACACCGTCACCGGCGAGCCTTTGATAAACATCACCAACGCCAACCTGCCGCCGGCCACCATCAACCTCAAACGTGCCGGCGATGTCGCCGTCTCGGCCCTGGCCCTGATAGCCCTGGCGCCCGTGCTGGGCGCGCTGGCCGTGGCTGTAAAGTTAGATTCGCACGGGCCCGTGTTCTACCGGCAGGAGCGCGTAGGCTACCACAAGAAGACATTCCGCATCATCAAGTTCCGCACCATGCGCACCGACGCCGAGGCCGACGGCGCGCCGCGCCTGTCCACCCCGGACGACCCCCGCATCACCCGCCTGGGCCATGTGCTGCGCAAATACCGCCTGGACGAGCTGCCCCAGTTCTGGAACGTTCTGCTGGGCCAGATGTCGCTGGTAGGGCCGCGGCCCGAGCGCGAGTACTTTGTGAGCCGCATCATGGAGCGGGTGCCCTACTACAGCCTCATCCACCAGGTGCGCCCCGGCATCACGTCATGGGGCATGGTCAAGTTCGGCTACGCCCAGTCGGTCGACGAGATGATCGAGCGCCTCAAATACGACATATTGTACATAGAGAACATATCGCTGGGGCTTGACCTCAAGATATTGTTCCATACGGTTTCCACAGTCATTACGGGTAAAGGAGTATGACACAACGCTACATACACAACAACAAGGTCAACGCCACCTTCATGAGGTTTCTGCAGTGGCGTGAGCGCCACATATCGGAGCGCACCTTCGTCATCTTCCTGGCGCTGCTGGTAGGCATCGCCGGCGGACTGGCGGCGCAGCTGCTCAAGTTCCTGATACACACCATATCCAACGCGCTGACATCGCATATCGACATAGCCTCGGGCAACCTGTTGTACGTGCTGCTGCCGACGCTGGGCGTGGTCATAACGGCCCTGTACGTGCGCTATGTGGTGCGCGACAACATATCGCACGGCGTCACCCGCGTGCTATGGGCCATATCCCAGAACAAATCGCGCCTGAAACGCCACAACATGTACACATCCGTGCTGGCCAGCTCCGTGACCATAGGCTTCGGCGGGTCGGTCGGTGCCGAGGGCCCCATAGTGTACACCGGCGCGGCCATCGGCTCCAACTTGGGGTCCATGTTCCGCATGTCGCCGCGCATCCTGATGATACTGGTGGGCTGCGGCGCCGCCGCGGGCATCGCCGGCATATTCAAGGCACCAATCGCGGGCATGCTTTTCACCCTGGAGGTACTCATGCTGGACCTCACCACCGTATCGGTCATGCCCCTGCTGATTTCGGCCATAACCAGCGCCACCATCGCCTACATGTACACCGGCTTCAGCTTTGAATTCTTCTACGTGCAGAGCGAGGACTTCACCATAGGCCGCATACCTCTGGTGATAGCCTTAGGTGTGGCCTGCGGCCTGGTGTCGCTCTACTTCACCAAGGTGATGAACTGGATGGAGAACTTCTTCGGGCGCTTCAAGAGCCCCTGGCTGCGCACCGCCATAGGCTGCGCCATACTGTCCACCCTGGTGTTCCTGTTCCCGCCGCTGTACGGCGAAGGTTACGGCGCCATCATGGGCCTGCTGGCCGGCGACACAGCCTCGATTGTAGACGGCTCCATGTTCTACAGCGACGGCGGCCAGTTCTGGTTCATAGCCATGTTCATCGGGCTAATTATCCTCACAAAAGCCTTCGCCACATCGGCCACCAACGGCGCCGGCGGCGTTGGCGGTACCTTCGCGCCGTCGCTCTACGTAGGCTGTATGACGGGCTTCCTGTTTGCCTACGCGTTCAACTACATGGGATTCGATATGGTGCTGAGCAACAAGAATTTCGCCCTCATCGGCATGGCCGGCGTGATGAGCGGCGTCATGCACGCGCCGCTGATGGCCATCTTCCTAACCGCCGAGCTCACCGGCGGCTACGACCTGTTCCTGCCCCTGCTCATCGTCTCCACCATAGCCTACGGCACCATCAAGATTTTCGAGCCCTACAGCATCTACACCATGCGCCTGGCCAAGCAGGGCAAACTCCTCACCCACCAGAAGGACAAGGCCGTGCTGACCCTGCTAAAGATGGACTCCGTAATCGAGACTGACTTCCTGAGCGTCCGCCCCGAAATGACCCTCAAGGAGATGGTCGACGTCATAGCCAAGTCCAGCCGCAACCTCTTCCCGGTGCTCAACGGCGCCGGCGAGCTCCAGGGCGTGGTGCAGCTCGACGATATCCGCAACATCATGTTCCGCCCCGACCTCTACCGCAAGATGAACGTGGCCTCGTTCATGACCATGCCGCCCACCAAGATAATCATAGGCGAGCCGATGGACTCGGTGATGAAGAAATTCGACGACACGGGGGCCTGGAACCTGCCCGTGGTTGACGAGCGCGGGCACTACTTCGGGTTCATCTCCAAGAGCAAGATATTCAACTCCTACCGCCGCGTCCTCCGTCACTACTGCGACGACTGAACCCTCCGATTTTCAGACAGAAAGACACAGCTCGTTTTTAGACAGAAAGACACAAAAACAAAAAAATAAAATTATGTTTTTATGTCTTTTTGTCTAAACCTTAGCGTCTCTGATTTTTAGACAGAAAGACACAAAAAATATGTTTTATGTTTTTTGTCTTTATGTCTAAACTCTGTGTCCTTTTGGTCTGAAGTTTATGTCAAAAAAAGTCAAAGGGAGGACGGAATTTGCATATGTGGGCGAAATGTCGTAATTTTGTTGTATCAATACTTCGGTTATTTTTTAACGGCTCCTGGGAGCCAAGTGTTTAATTCATTAAAAATCTGACGTTTAGCATG
>CANQZK010000194.1 GCA_947628285.1 uncultured Muribaculaceae bacterium | reverse complement strand
TGATGCGGTCGGCAATGTCGGCCTCGCGTGCCAGCCGCAGCAGGGGCATTACGTGACGCGATGTACCGGTGCCTAACACTGTGAGGTGCCAGGGGCGGTCCTTGATGCGCTCCAGGGCCTCCAGGAGCGTGTCGAGGCCTTTTTCGGGGGTGATGCGGCCGGCAAAGAGCAGCTCGGGCACGTCGTCGGGGCCGAGGCGTAGCCGCTCGGCGCAGTCGGGCCGCGGGATTGCGTTGAGCACGGTGTGCAGGCGCGCGGGGTCGAGCCCGGCGGGGTTGGACGAGAGGAACTCGCGCCGCGCCAGCTCGGATACGAAGATGATGGCGTCCAGCTCGGCCATGGTGCGCAGGGCGTGGGCCGATGTGCCGGCCGCCTTGACCAGGTGGCGGGTGCATACCACGCGGATATCGGCGGCGCGGGGCCCGCTCAGGCGACGGGCGGCTAAGGCCACGTAGGCGTCCTTGAAGTTGTGCACATGCACCACCACGGGACCCTCGGGCAGGGCGCGCAGGTGTGAGGCCAGGCGCACGGGCGTGATGAAGTCAAAGGCGCCGCGCGGGTGCAGCGTACCCCGCAACAGCCCCTCGGCGGCAAAGACGTCGCGCACAGCCGGGCGGCGGCGCGTGTACACGCCCACGTTGTGGCCGTCGGCGCGCAGGGCGCGGCACAGGTCCAGGGCGTAGCGTTCGCCGCCGCCCCATACCTTGTTGGTTATCAGTTGGATTACGTTCATCAGTCGGGACAGCCCTCCTTGATTATTCGGCGGGCCATGCGGTAGGCGTCGTAGGTTGTCTTGTAGCGGCGGGCGGCTATGATGCGGCCGTTGGCGCCGTCCATCCACGCCAGTTGGGCGGCATGGCAGCGCAGAAACTGCCACAGGGCGCGCATGTGGGCCGACACGGCATTGACGCACACGCCCGACGCGGCCAGCCGCCGCGCTGACAGCGACGCTATGCGGCTTTCCTTCTTATGGAATTCCTCGACGGAGCTGCAGCGGTAGTGGTGGATGGAGCCTTCCAGGCGGCCGGGAACGACGCCGTCGGGGTAGTCGATTGAGTCGGCCACCTCGTTGAGGTTCCATTTGGCATAGCTCTTGTTGAACAGGCGCACCAGGGCCACGGGCTCATATCCGCTGTGGCGCACCTCGCTGCCGCAGAAGTAGTTGCGCACGGTCACGGCATAGACACGATGCTCAAACCCGCGCTCCTTGAGCCTGATGAGCGTCTGTCGCAGCTGCTCGTCGATGACCTCGTCGGCGTCGAGCGACATCACATAGCGGTGCGATGTCAGGCCGGCGGCATACTGGCGCTGGGCGCCGAATCCGGGAAACTCGCGTGAGGTGACTTTGCAGCCGTAGCGGCGGCATATCTCGACGGTGCGGTCCGTGCTGAACGAATCCACCACGACAATCTCGTCGGCCACGCCCTGAAGGGCGTTCAGGCAGCGCTCGAGGTTCTTCTCTTCGTTTCGTGTAATGATTGTGACTGACAACTTTTCCATGGCGCCGCAAAGTTACGAAAAAATCTTACGCAATAAAACGCCGCAGGGCCCCGAAAGCGACGGCGAATTGCATTTTTTTGCGTAACTTTGCGCCAAATTTCTGAAACAACGATGCAACAACAATTCGAAATGGTGGCCAAGACCTTCCGCGGCCTCGAGGAAGTGCTGGCCGGAGAGCTGCGCGCACTGGGCGCGCTCAATGTCGAGCCGGGACGACGCATGGTCTCGTTCACCGGTACGCTCGAAACTCTTTATCGCGCCAACATGCAGTGCCGCACGGCCCTGCGCATCCTCAAACCATTTTATACCTTCCGCGCCAAGGACGCCGACTCGCTCTACGACCATGTCAAGGAGTTTGACTGGAGCCGCTTCCTGGACCCCGACAAGACTTTCGCCATCGACACGGTGGCCAACAGCGACGAGTTCCGCCACTCCCGCTTTGTCACCTACCGCGTCAAGGACGGCATCGTCGACTGGTTCCGCGACCGTCTGGGCGACGACAAGCGCCCCGGCGTCCGCCTTACCGACGCCGACGTGATGATCAACGTACACATCAACGGCACCACCGTGACACTGTCGCTCGACTCCTCCGGCGAGTCGCTCCACAAACGCGGCTACCGTGTGGCACAGACCGAGGCGCCCATCAACGAGGTCCTGGCAGCCGGCATAATCATGCTGAGCGGATGGCGCGGCGAGACACCCTTTGTCGACCCCATGTGCGGCTCCGGCACCTTCCTGGTCGAGGCCGCCCTCATTGCCGCCAACATCAACCCCGGCGTCTACCGCCGCGGATACGCCTTTGAGCGCTGGCCCGACTTCGACGCCGAGCTCTTTGACAGCATATACAACGACGACTCGGCCGAGCGCGTCCCGCCCTGCCGCATCTACGGCGCCGACATATCGCCCCGCGCCGTCGAGATTGCCCTGAGCAACCTCAAGAGCGCCGGCGTGGCCAAGTACGTTGACCTTGAGCGCCGTCCCCTCTCGGCCTGGACCGAGGCCCCCAAGCCCGCCGGCGTGCTCATCACCAATCCCCCTTACGGCGAGCGCATCTCCGCCCCGGATATGGACGCCCTCTACTCATCCATCGGCTCCCAGCTCAAGCACGTATTCACCGGCTGGCACGCATGGATCATCGGCTACCGCGACGAATACTTTGCCCGCATCGGCCTGGCCCCGTCGCAGAAGATACCCCTCTACAACGGCGTCCTGGAGTGCTCCCTGCGCGAGTACGTCATCTTTGACGGCGCCCGCAAGGACTTTGTGAGCCGCGGCGGCAAGATAGGCCGCGGCCCAGCCCGCACACAGCGCCGCGACGAGCCCCGTCCCGGCGGACGACGCCCCTCGGCCCGTCCCGCCGCGCCCGAAGGCCCCGCACCCGAGCCCGAGAATCCCCTGGCCAAGCGCCGCAACCCCGGCGCCCTGAACCTCCTCCAGGGCAAGCTACCCACCCTGCGCCC
>CANQZK010000193.1 GCA_947628285.1 uncultured Muribaculaceae bacterium | reverse complement strand
TCCCTCATCACAGACACAAATCTGCTCAACGACTGACAGCCCTGCCGTTAACATTTATTTTTAAACAAGCTCTAATTTCAAACACATACTTAAATAAGAAATAGCACCAATGAAAACTATTCTGCGAACACTTGTTTTGGCCATGTTTGTGCTCGGTTTTTCAGCCGCCGCCTCAGCCCAGTTCAATGCCGGCCGCTTGCTCAACGCCGGCGCCAAGGCCCTCAAGGCCGTAACCCTTACTGATGAACAGATGGCCCAATACGTGGGCGAGTACGTTGAATGGATGGACAAGAACAACCCCGTGCTGCCTGAGGACGACCCCTACACCGTGCGCCTGCGCAAGCTCACCGAGGGCCTGACCGACGTGGAGGGCACCCCGCTCAACTTCAAGGTCTACAACGTGGTCGACGTCAACGCCTTTGCCTGCGCCGACGGCAGCATCCGCGTATTCTCCTCGCTCATGGACATTGTCAGCGACGACGAGCTCCTGGGCATCATCGGCCATGAAATCGGCCATGTGGCACACAAGGACTCCAAGAACGCCTTCAAACAGTCGCTGCTCACCTCGGCCCTGAAGGACGGCATCGCATCCCGTGGCGGCGTGGCCGCAGCCCTTACCGACTCGCAGCTCGGTTCGCTGGGCGAATCGCTGATGTCGGCCACCTACTCGCAGAAGCAGGAACGTGCCGCCGACGACTACGGCTACGAATTCCTCAAGTCGCACGGTAAAAATCCCCGCGCCATGGCACTGTCCTTCCACAAGCTCAAAGAACTGCAGGGCGAGGCCCGTAAGATGAACAAAGTCAACCAGTTATTCTCATCGCACCCCGACCTTGACAGCCGCATCGAGCGCATGGAAAAACGCGCCGAAAAAGACGGATATTAAAAAAATATCAGAAAATATTTGGTGATTTGAAAATAATGCTGTAACTTTGCAACCGCAAACGCAAAAATAACGGTTCGCTAGCTCAACTGAATAGAGCATCTGACTACGGATCAGAAGGTTACAGGTTTGAATCCTGTGCGAATCACCAAAATTTTCAAGGTTCGCTAGCTCAACTGAATAGAGCATCTGACTACGGATCAGAAGGTTACAGGTTTGAATCCTGTGCGAATCACAGCCGCGCCCGTCGCGGCTTTTTTTGTTTCCGGGGGGTAGGGAATGGGGTGGAATTGTACGGTGTGAACTATTCTGCCGGACGGGTGTTGTCAATATAGACATTCATCACATACGTCATGGCAAATGATTCATCACGTCCCTTCACCCTCGACCGCGTAGTGCGCCTGGTAATAGGCCTGGCGTTGCTCGCGGCCGCGGTTTGGCTTATCAACGTGCTTCGCAATGTGCTGCTGCCTTTCTGTCTGGCTTGCCTGTTGGCGTACATGATGGAGCCGCTGGTGGAGCTGCAGATGCGCCTGTTGCGGATGCGCAGTCGCGTGTTGCCGGCCCTGCTCACCATCATCGAGGTCACGGCCGTGTTGGGCCTGTTGGGATACTTTTTCGTGCCCTCGGTCATCGACGAAATCAACCACCTCGACGCCATAATAAAACAGAATTCCGACAAGTCCGGCACTGTGCCCTTCCTGCCCGACGATGTGGTCCGGCCAATCCGCCAATGGCTCGGACGGCTCAATATCAACGATCTGCTGAACAGTTCGCACTTCGCCGGGCTGATAAATTCCGGCACTTCATTCGTGGCGGCCACGGTGGACTTCCTGCTGCACACCCTGGAGTGGCTGCTGACGTTTATCTACGTCATTTTCATCCTGATAGACTATCCCTCGCTCATGGACGGATTCAAATCGCTGATTCCGGCGCGCTACCGTGCCGGCGTGGCGCGGGTGGGGCGCGACATAGGGCAGAACATGAACCGCTACTTCCGCTGCCAGGCCCTGATCGCCACATGCGCGGCGGTGTTCTACTGCATCGGTTTCTCCATAGTAGGCATTCCGTTGGCCATAGTGTTGGGCGTGACTGTGGGCATACTGTATATGATTCCCTACTTCCAGTATGTGACACTCATCCCGGTGGCCATAGTGTGCATCATAGACTCATCGGGCGGGACGGTGCATTTCTGGCCCGAATTCGGCTCGTGCCTTCTGGTCTACGTTGTCAGCCAGTGCATATGCGACTACATCCTGACGCCCAAGATCATGGGTAAGGCCATGGGCATGAACCCGGCCATAATCCTGTTGTCGCTCTCGGTGTGGGGCACCCTGCTGGGACTCATCGGCATGATCATCGCCCTGCCGCTCACGGCCCTGCTGTTGGCCTACTATCAGGACTTCCTGGCGCGCCACGAGCGTGCGCAAACGTAACTGCTAAAAACAGTTAAAATATTGAAAATCAGGGATGTTGGTAGGGGGTATTGCTAATTTATGTTGAAATTTAGCGTAGATATTTAATTTTTGTATTTCGTGTTGTATCTTTGCGGCTGTGTAAATACCGAAAATCTTACCCAAAGTATTAGATCAGTCGCGAATAAATGCCAATTTGTAAAGCCGGATACCTGCGTTATTTCTGCTGTGGATTTTCGCCTAAGATGTTACTTGCCTGATAATAAAGGAGTACAAGCAATTATGGCGAGAATGAGAACCAAGAAAGGACCAATTAAAATAACAAAATCAAAAAAGAGGGCGGCTGTCCTCTTTTTTGTTACTCCGTGGGTAGGGAAATTGTTACCCGGTAACAATTTCCCTACTCGGTGATTGGGTAGAAAACGCCTTTGAGTAACTGCGACATTCCCTGTTCGGTGAAGGTCGCGGTTATTTTTTCGCAGACGTATTTCTTGCCGTGTATGATGAAAACGCTCCTTACGTTTGGTATGGAATCGGCAAGGAACTTAAAGGTTGTTTTCTTGCCTGTGTCGATATGGTGTACTATACGGCGGCTGTTGATCTGCCGATTGTTGAGGCGCATATTGAGAGCTTGTTTAAAAATAAATGTTAACGGCAGGGCTGTCAGTCGTTGAGCAGATTTGTGTCTGTGATGAGGGAGTTA
>CANQZK010000192.1 GCA_947628285.1 uncultured Muribaculaceae bacterium | reverse complement strand
AAACTTGTCAAAGAACTCTTTGGCTTGGCGACTGATGCCGCTTAGCCTATGATTAATTTTTTAACGAACTATTGATAATCTGTCAGGTTTGAAATAGTTCGTTAAATAATTTCGAACACATATTTATGTTTATCGATACGCCCGTGACCAGCTGACGCCGGTCACGGGTGCGGAGTTCCAATAGTACACCTTGGGCCGGTAGTTGAAGATGTTGTCCACGGTGACGTTCAGGCTGATCCCGCTCCGGAACCGCTGTCGGGCGGTGAAGCGCCATATCGAGTAAGCCCCGTCGGTGGGGAGCTGGCTGTCCGGTCGGGACAGGTATCTGCCTGTCAGGGCCGCGTATACGCTGTATGCCGGGGTTATGCGGCGGTCATAGTCCAGCCGCCACGTGGCCGAATGCGGCCGCGGCTGTGTGAATTGCGACTCGACAGTGTTCCCCGCCACGCGGAGGTAATTGTAGCTTATGGCCGCGCTCGCTCCGCAAGCCGCCGTGTAGCGGGCGTTGAGGTCAATCCCGGCCACGCGGATGCCACGCTCGTTCGTGTATACCACGGCGGGTATGTCGGTCGTCTTCTCGGGGTAGTCCGTGGTGGTTATGCGGCTGTCATAGTAGCTGTAGCTGCATGAAAGGTTGACGCTGTAGGCCCCGGACGGCATGATGCCGCCGGTCCGGCCGCCGCGTTCCAGCGACAGGATGAAATTGTGGCTCCGTTCGGGTTTCAGGTCCGGGTTGCCGTATATCATCTGTATTCCGGCCATGTCGAAACACATGTGCATCTCCTTCAGCGTCGGCGCACGGAAACCGCCGGCATAGGACGCCCGGACCGACACGGGGCTGAGTTTGAGCAGCGCGGCGCAGCGGGCGGTCAGGGCATTCAGGCGCGAGGCCGAGAAATAGTCGTTGCGGACGCCCGCTACAACGTTCAGCCGGGGTAGGGGGCTCCAGTCCAGCTCGGCGAAGGCATCGGCCGTCAGTTGCCGGTGCCGCTTGCCGTCGGCAAACTGATATGACTTCAGATAATCATGCGTCCCGTCGGCCCCGACGGTTATCGCCGCACGCGCCGCCGTGACGGAGTACAGCAGATGGACGGTGTTCTGCCGGTTGCTGTAATCATGGTCGTGCGTGCGCTTGCCGGCCACGGAACGCGACTTGTCGTATCGATCAAAGTTGTATGCCAACTCCAGTCGGCCTGCATCGCCGGCCGGGAAGGCTGCGCGGATGCCTCCGTCGTAGCCGTTGTAGAGGTCTGCATAATTATCGCGCTCGCTTGTGCGCTCAAAGTAACCGCCCTTGGCCGTCAGCCGTATCCCCCGGGCGGCGCGGAAAGTGAGTCGCTCTCTGGCGTTCAGCGTCCGGCCGCCGTACACGGCGTGGATTTTCGATTCCGTGTCGAAGGCATCGGTCAGGCGCACAGTCCCGGCCGTCCGCAGTTGTACCGATGTGCTCGAAGTCACCCGCCAGCGGTTCAGACCCAACTTAATGCCATTGCGCCATCCCGCCCCGAAAGCGTCGTAGCGCGAATCCAGGTCCAGTCGCCACGGCTCGGTCGGCTCCTTCGATATCAGATTCACCACGCCGCCCACGGCATTTGCCCCGTAGACGGCCGATGCCGCTCCCTTGACAATCTCCACGCGCCCCACGCCGCTTAGGTTCAGCCGGCTGTAGTCCGGATTATCCATCGTCTCGCCGGACGGACGTTCCCCGTCCACAAGGAACAGCACCGCATTGCCCCCGAATCCGTTCATGCTCAGCGTAGTCTCCTGACTCATGGCATACCCGAACTCCAGGCCCGGCATTTCGTGTGTCAACAGCTCCCGGATGTCGGTCGCGTCGGCCCGCGCTATCTCCTTTGCGGTTATCACGCGGGTCAGAACGGGCACATTCTTAAGCGTTTTCGGAATCCTGGTGGCCGTGACAACCACCTCGTTCAGCGCCTCGCTGCGGGTAACGTTCCCGACCGAATCGGCGGCCGCCATGTCGACGTCACCGCCGGCATGGGCCGCCTGACAGACAGGAATCAAGCAGACTGTCAGTGCCGTACGTCTGATAGCTCCGCCTTCCATGCTTCAATTGCCCGTCGAAGTGAATACACAATTCATAGGCATGGGCATTGCGCCGATGTTGAGACTGAATTCCAGCGTGAGCGTGCCTCCGGCCAGACTGCCCTGCAGACTGCCCGAATACGTCTGCCCGGCGCTGTTCGTGCCCCCGAACTCAGTCGGGGCCAGGCTGAAGACATCGCCCCGGCCGCTCACCTTCACCGCCGGGACATCGAACGCCGCCAACGTATTATGCCCCTGACCGCCGAACGACGGAATGGCCACCGTGACAGTTGCATCGTCCGTAGCCGTTAGCGCCACCGTGAGCCCCTCATACTCCAGCGTCACGTCCATGACGCTGCATGTCATGTCGCCTTTGTAGGTCCCCTCCGGCAGCTTGGCCGCAGGAACAGCCGGTTCATCATCCTTGTCCGAGCAGCCCGACAGAGCCACGCCCAATCCGGCGCACAGCGCCATCATAAACATAAAGAATCTTACCTTTTTCATTGCGTTTTAAATTAGTTAGTGATTTCGACTGCAAAATTAGACACACCCCCGCGCTGCCAAAATACCGCAAAACGGCGGTTTTCCCCGCCACCCCGTACAACCCCTCGCGCCCCGCCTTCCTCCCTGCTGTCCCCCGCCTAACCACTTGCAGGTATTCACCCCCCTCGGCCTGAAAAAATTGCCGGGAAGAGAAAACGAGGGACCGAAAAAATGCGAAGTGAGAAAACAAAGGGCCGAAAAAGCCGTTGCGAGAAAACGAAGGACTAAAAAAATGAGCCATAGTACAGAAAAAACCGGAAGAAAACCGAGAAAAACCGGCCCCAAAGGGCAAAAATCGGCCAAAAAACAAAGAAAATGCAGAAAATCGCAAAAAAAGCTCAAAAAAATTTGGTAGTTCCAAAAAATACCCATACCTTTGCAGCGCAAAAGCAAAACAATGACTCCGTAGCTCAGTTGGTAGAGCAACTGACTCTTAATCAGTGGGTCGAGAGTTCGAGCCTCTCCGGGGTCA
>CANQZK010000191.1 GCA_947628285.1 uncultured Muribaculaceae bacterium | reverse complement strand
TGTGCCGTATTGTGTGGAACACTTATCAAACTTCCGTGGAACACTGGTCTGTTGATTATTCAGTAAACCCTAAATATTAATCGGATATGCGGCAATAATAAGCCGGATTTTTTTGAATTATCCGATACAAATCCCGTTCATCAGGTTGCGGCGGGCGGGAAATTTTTGTATTTTTGCATCGGAACAATTTCTACACATCTGCATGTTAAAGTTTTTCAGAATTTTATTGGCTGTGATATCGTTCGCAGCGGTGACGATACTTTTCCTGGATACGACGGGCTATGCGGCCTCGCATTGGGCGTGGATGGCGCGGATTCAGTTCGTGCCGGCTCTGCTGGCACTCAATGTGGCCGTCCTTGTGGGGCTGCTGCTGGTGACGCTGCTTGTGGGGCGCGTGTATTGTTCGGTAATCTGCCCGCTGGGCATATGGCAGGATGCCGCCAACCGCGTGGGCACGGCGCTGTCGGGCAAACGTAAACGCCGTGCGGGTCGCTTCGGGTTCCGCCGGCAGGCGCTCCGTTGGCGCACGGGCTTTTTAACGGTCTTCGCCGTGCTTTTTGTGGCCGGCGTGTTCACGGCTCTGCCTCTGTGGCTTGCCTCGGCAATGGATCCTTACGGAATTTTCGGGCGGTCGGTGACTGCCTGGCGGTGGATGCCGGCGATGACCGGCAGCGCCACGGGGATTGTCGTGATTTTCGTGGTGGCGGCCACGTTCATAACGGTTACGCTGATGGCCTTCACGCGCGGCCGCGACTACTGCAACAAGGTGTGCCCGGTGGGTACGCTCCTGGGTCTGGTGTCGCGTCATGCGGTGTTGCGCCCGGTGATAGATACTGACAAGTGCAACGGCTGCGGCCAGTGCGCCCGCCACTGCAAGGCGTCGTGCATCGACCCCAAGGCCCACGCCATTGACCTCTCGCGCTGCGTGGTGTGCATGGACTGCATCGAGGTGTGCACTCAGAAGGCCATCTCATTCGGGCCCAAACGGACCAAGGCTCCGGCTCCGGTAGCCGACAAGCCCGCCGATGAGGGCCGCCGTGCCTTCCTGACCGGCGGTGCCGTGTTGGGCGCCGGTCTGGCGTTCGACGTGCTGGCCAAGACCGACGGCGGCCTGGCGCCGCTCAAGTGCAAGAAGGCGTCACACTCGGCCGGTCCGCTCGTGCCGACCGGTGCGCAGGGAGTGCGTCACCTGACGAGCGCCTGCACCACATGCCAGCTTTGCATAACACACTGTCCCAACGGCGTGCTGCATCCGTCCACCCGCCTTGAAGGGCTGATGCAGCCTGAGATGAGCTTCAACGACGGCTGGTGCCGCACCGACTGCACCGTATGCGGCGACGTCTGCCCCACCGAAGCAATCGCCAGCCTGACCGTGGCCGAGAAGAGCTCAATCAAAATCGGTACCGCCGTGGTGGACCTCAATACCTGCATTTCGGCACACGACGGCGTTCATTGCGGCTCATGCGCCCGCCACTGCCCCGCCGGCGCCATCGATATGGTGCCCGTGCGCGAAGGCTCGGACCGCCTGCGCCCGCTTGTCGACGTCAACGCCTGCATAGGCTGCGGCTCATGCGAATATCACTGCCCGGTGGGCCGCGTGGCCTCGCTGCCCGGCGATACCGCCGCCATCCACGTTGAAGCCATTGACGTTCACCGCTTTATCTAAACTGCTATGAAAGAGAACAACAATATATCGCGCCGCAACTTTCTGCGCACCGCCTCGCTGGCCTCGTTGGGCCTGATGGTGGCCGGGTGCGCATCCGACGGCGGCAAGGAGCAATCGGCCGCGTCGGCTCCGCGCAGGAAGGGCGCCATGACCTATCGTGTCAACCACAACACGGGCGATACGGTGAGCGTGCTCGGTTTCGGGTTCATGCGCCTGCCCTCAGTCAACGGCCGCGCCGCCGCCAACGACGACAGCCCGCTGGACCAGGAGGAAATCAACCGCATGGTGGACGAGGCCATCGCCAACGGGGTCAATTACTTCGACACATCGCCCGCCTACTGTCGCGGCCTGTCCGAGGCGGCACTTGGCGAGGCCCTCAAACGCCACCCGCGCGACAAAGTGTTCATAGCCACCAAGTTGTCTAACTTCGACCCCTCGCAGCACTCGCATGAGGAGTCAGTGGCCATGTTCAACCGCTCGCTGCAGTATCTGCAGACCGACTATATCGACTATTACCTGCTGCACGTGGTGGGCAGCGGTAGCTTCAAGGGCCTGCACGACCGCTTTTTGGATAACGGCATGATGGATTTCTGCAAGGAGCAGCGCGCCAAGGGCACCATCCGCAACTTAGGCTTTTCGTATCACGGCGATGTGGACTGTTTCCTGGACTTCCTGGAGCGCCACGACCGCGGCGAGGTGCATTGGGACTTTGTGCAGATACAGCTCAACTACGTCAACTGGGAGCATCCCGCCGAGCCGTCGGACCGCAACATCACGGCCGAATTTCTATACAACGAGCTGGCCAAGCGCGACATCCCCGTCGTGATTATGGAGCCGCTGTTGGGCGGTGCGCTGGCCAAAGTACCCAAGCCCGTGGCCGCCAAGATGGCGCAGCGCCGGCCCGAGGAGTCGGTGGCCTCATGGGCGTTCCGTTTTGCGGCGCAGCCCAAGGTGCTCACCGTGCTGAGCGGCATGACCTACATGGACCATCTGCGCGACAACCTGGCCACATATTCGCCCCTGGAACCCGTCACCGCCGAGGATCACGAGTTCCTGATGCGCTGCGCCACAGAAATTGTTGAGAACAAGAGCGTGCCCTGCACCTCATGCGCCTACTGCATGCCGTGCCCCTACGGTATAGACATCCCGGCCACCTTCCGCCATTACAACACGGCGCTGAACGACGATCTGGTGCTGGACGGCCGCGACCCGCGCTACGCCGAGGCTCGCCGTCAGTTCCTGCAGGGCTATGACAAGGCTGTCGACCCACTGCGTCAGGCCGATATGTGCATAGGCTGCGGCAAGTGCGTGTCGCACTGTCCGCAAGGCATAAAGATTCCGGCCGAGCTGGCCCGCATCAACGACTACGTTCAGGGCCGGCGCAACAAAATATCTTAGAGCTTGTTTAAAAATAAATGTTAACGGTAGGGCTGTCAGTCGTCGAGCAGATTTGTGTCTGTGATGAGGGAG
>CANQZK010000190.1 GCA_947628285.1 uncultured Muribaculaceae bacterium | reverse complement strand
CACCTTGGCCACGCAGTAGTCGAAGGTCTCCTGCTCGGAAAGCTGGCTCTCCTGCGGCACCATGGTCAGCGCGCCGGAAAGGCCGCCGGAGCTTACATCAGCCGCAACATCGGCGCCACCGACCGCATCTTCAACGACATTTACAACAACCCCAAAAACCTATAATCTCCCCTCGCTACAATGATACGAATAGGGCTCTTCGAGAACATCAAGGACATGCCGCGCCTGGTGCGCATGCTTCAGCATCACCCCGACGTGGAAATCAAATGGATGTGGAACTTCCGCCGCACCTACCCGGTGGCCTCCGTTTCGGCTCACCCCGAACTGGCCGGCGAATGTGACCTGTGCTACACCGACAATTGCGACGCCGGGGAGGTCGACCTGGTAATCGGCGAGCCCGGCAACGGCGATATGGCCGACTGCCTCAAGGACAATCCCGCCCTGAAGGCCATTTGGACCGACGAGCCCCATGGGCGCGAGGGCGTGGTGTGCGGCGTGCCGGAGTTCAACCGCAAAGCCCTGGTGCGCGGCGCCCGCGAGGCCTACATGCCCTCGGTCTACACCCTGCTGTGCACCCTGGCCCTGATGCCGCAGGCCAAGAACCTGCTGCTACCCGAGAGCATAGGCGGCGCATTGCTGCTGCCGGACGACCGCCAGGCCGCCTGGGGCAACTCATGGGCAGCCACCGGCACGGGCGCCAACGACGCCATGGACATCCTGCGGCAGCTCCAGCTGTCGTTCAACGGTAAAATCCGCCCGCTGTGCTTCTCCACCCGGGGCACCGTGGCCATGGGCACCTTCACCATGCCCGCCAAGATGCAGATTGACCAGCTGCTGCAAATCTATCACGACTTCTACGACGACCACCGCCACGTGGTCATCCTCGGCGAAGAACAATTCCTTTCCGACTGCGTCATAGCCGGCACCAACAAAGCCGCCATCCAGCTCAAGGAACAGGACGGCACGCTCAGCGTCAGCGTGGGCTTCGACACAGCCTTCCGCAACGGCGCCGGCATGACCATGCACCTGCTCAACCTGCTCTTCGGCCTGGACGAACGCACCGGTTTCTAACACTTTAAGAATCATTATCACAATATGTCAGCCTGGGCTACTATCGCACTGTTGGTAGTATCGAACATCTTCATGACACTGGCCTGGTACGGCCACCTCAAACTGCAACAGCTCAAAGTAATCGGTGACTCCACGCCGCTCATCATCGTCATACTCATATCCTGGGGCATAGCCTTCGCCGAATACTGCTTCATGGTGCCGGCCAACCGCTTCGGGTTCCATGAGAACGGCGGCTCGTTCACCCTGCCGCAGCTCAAAGTCATGCAGGAGGCCATCACGCTGGTCATCTTCACAGTATTTACCGTGGTGTTTTTCCGTGGCGAGGCCCTGCATTGGAACCACCTGGCCGCCTTCATGTGCCTCATCGCGGCCGTCTACTTCGTGTTCATGAAATGAAGAAGCCGGACGCCAAGCACCTTGAGCGCTACAACATGTTAGCGTGCTGGCTGTTGCTGATACTGGCGTTCTGCAACGCCTACAACCTCTACATCAGCCTGGCCCTGCTGTGCGGCGCCCTCGCCGCCGCCTACCTGGCCTACCGCGCCAAAAAACGCCAACAGAAAAACAACCCGTAAGGCCGCGGGGTTAATCCTTGCGGATCGTTACGGCGTAAGCTACTACCAGGGCGGCGACGGTGGCGGCGAGGTACCAATATTGGGCCGCGGTGCCGGCTACGGCCAAGGCGCCGAGATCGATGACAAGCTGAACGCCGGCATAGGCGGCGGAGACTGTGAGATGTCGATAGCCGCGCTCGTTGCACAGATACTGGTAGAGGTGCATGCGGTGGGGTCGCAGGATGTTCTGCCCGGCTATGAGGCGCCTGCCGATGGTCATGACGGCGTCAACGCCGTAGACAGCCATCATGGCGGTCCACAGCCAGCTGCCGGTGGCGGCTATGAGGCACCCCAGGGCGTAAATGACGACGAATCCGGATGTTATGGAGCCGACGTCGCCGGCAAAGCACAGCGCCCGCGTGCGGAAGTTGCAGAAACAGAACACTGCGGCGGCCATGGCCATGCACACAAGCAGGGGCATGGATATGAAGCCGGTGGTGGCGTTGACGGCGATGAGCACCGAGAGGGTAATCAGGGTCATGCCGCCGGCCATGCCGTCGATTCCGTCCATGAAGTTATATACGTTGACCGCGCCGACGGCGACCACAGCCAACAAGGCCGCCAGTGGCCACGTCAGACCCGGCAGAGGCATCATCTGCGCCAGGGCCAGACCCACGGCGGCAAACTGCGTCACCAGGCGCACGGTGACACCCAGAGACCGGAAGTCGTCAATAAAGCTGACGGCGGCCAACATGAGCGCGCCGGACATGAACAGAGGCTGCGTCCAGCCGGTGAAGGCCGCCCAGCACAGCAGCGCAGCCACGAAGACCACACCGCCGCCGTGCACGACATCGCGGCTGTGCGACAGCAGGCCCATCCTCCTTGCCAGAGCAAGAAAGGCCGTCTCTGTCGCCACCAAAATAGCAAATGTTATGATGTAAAGTAAAGAGGTCATTGTTTTCCGATACAAATTTAGTCCTTTTTTCCCGTACTCAACGAAAAAAATAATGTATCTTTGCCGTCAAATGAGAAAAAAGAGAATTGTATCACTGCTTACAGGCGCCATAATGGCTCTGGCGGCTCAGGCCGCAGCCCCGGCGCCCGACTCTATTCCGGCGGAACACGCCCCGCACACGCTCAACGAGATAGAGGTGCTGGGCGTCAAGACCATGCCCACACCGGGCAACTCGGCCGTCACGCGCATCAACGCGGCTACCATACGCCGCCTCAACATCGAGGCGGTGAAGGATGTGGGCGAGATTGTGCCCAACCTGTACTCGCCCAACTACGGCTCGCGCATGACCTCGTCGATATACATGCGCGGCTTGGGCTCGCGCATCGACCAGGCCGTGGTGGGTCTGAGCGTGGACGGCGTGCCCCGGCTCAACAAGGACGCCTATGACTTTGACATAGCCGACATGGCACGCATAGAGGTGCTGCGCGGCGCCCAGAGCGTGCTCAACGGCCGCAACTCCATGGCCGGCCAGATAAACGTCTACACCCTGTCGCCGCGCGACTACCGGGGTATCCGAGCC
>CANQZK010000189.1 GCA_947628285.1 uncultured Muribaculaceae bacterium | reverse complement strand
TCAAGAAAGGACCGGGCCCAGCTTGAGGCTCTCAGGATCCCTATTACGTAATCCGTTTGCCGTTTTATGGATTAAAATATGCTTTTTCATACTTTTGACATTATGGTTTTTCGTTATAATGCGCTCGCGGCGCATTTTGTTTGCTCCCCTCCCCCCGTGTATGCATATTATTTTGTAATTTTGGCGCATGAAATTTAGCGGAATTGCAATTTTGTGGCTGGTGGCTGTCATGATGGCGGCTTGCGGCGGGGGGCGGACGACGGTTCCGGCTGATGTTGCGGCCGACTCTGTGGTGTACCGTCCCGATTATGCTACGGGCTTTATAATCAAAGGTATGCCGGGCCGGCAGAGCACCGTTATTGAGTCGATGGCGCCGTGGCAGGGCGCCGACAGTGTCACTACGCGCCTGCTGGTGTTGCGCGGCGGCGAGGAGGTGCCCGGCGGCTTTGACGGACAGGTTCTCCGCGGACCGGCCCGCCGCATTGTGGCCATGTCGTCGACGCACACGGCCATGCTGGACAATATTGGCGAGGTTGACCGCATCACAGGCGTGTCGGGCCTCAGATTCATAGCCAACAAACACCTGCAGGAGCGCCGTCCGGCCGACATTGGTTTTGACGGCAACTTCGACTATGAGCTGCTACTGTCGCTGCGGCCCGACCTGGTGCTGGTCTACGGCGTCAACGGCCCGGCTGTCATCGAGGAGCGGCTGCGCGCCCTGGGCATCCCGTTCATGTACGTGGGCGATTATCTGGAACAGTCGCCCCTGGGCAAGGCTGAGTGGCAAGTGGCCCTGGGCGAGACGGTGGACTGCCGCGAGCGTGCCCGCGCCCGGCTGGACTCAACCGCCCGGCGCTACAACGACCTGAAGGAGCGCGTGGCCGGAGCGAGCGCGGAGCACCCGCAGGTGATGCTCAACACGCCCTATCAGGACGCGTGGTTCATGCCCCCGGTGCAGAGCTACATGGTGCGTCTGATTGACGATGCCGGAGGCCGCTACGTGCTGCCCTCAAATGATACGCGCCGCTCCGTGGCCGTGGCGCGCGAGGAGGCCCTGCGCCTGAGCTGGACGGCCGATGTATGGCTCAACGCCGGCGATTATCCCGACCTGAAACAGCTGTGCCGCGCACTGCCCCAGTGGCGCGACGTGCCCCCGGTGCGCAACGGCCGCGTATACACCAACGGGCGCCGATCAACCGCGGGCGGCGGCAATGATTTCTATGAATCAGGCGTGGTGCATCCGGATTCGGTGTTGCTCGACCTGGTCAACATCCTGCACCCGGCGCTGCTCCCCGACAGCCTGCGCACCATGACTTACTACCGACGACTGGACTGACATGAACCGCCGCAACATAATCCTGTTCGCCACCCTGACGCTGCTGACGCTGCTGCTCTTCGCCGCCGACATGATGGCCGGCGCCGTGCGGCTCAGTCCGGCACAGGTGTGGGGCGCCCTGACCGGGGCCGACGGCTGCGACACGCTCACACGCGCAATAGTCGTGGACATCCGCCTGGTCAAGGCCGTCGTGGCCCTGCTGGCCGGAGCGGCCCTTTCGGTCAGCGGCCTGCAGATGCAGACGCTGTTCAACAACCCTCTGGCCGGACCCTATGTGTTGGGTATAAGCTCCGGCGCATCGTTAGGCGTGGCCCTGGTGGTGCTGGCCGGAGTGGGGACATCGGCCGGCGTGGCCGGTGCGGCATGGGCCGGCGCGGCCGCCGTGCTGGCAGTCATCGCCGTTGTGGGACGCCGCATCAAGGACATTATGGTCATCCTCATCCTGGGCATGATGTTCTCGTCAGGCGTGGGCGCCATAGTGCAGATACTTCAATACCTGGGCGACGAGGACTCGCTCAAGACCTTCGTGGTGTGGACCATGGGCTCGCTGGGCGATGTAACGGCACCGCAGCTGCGCGTGATGGTGCCCTCGGTCATAGCCGGCCTGGTGCTGGCCATGGTCACAGTCAAGCCCCTTGACCTTCTCCTGTTCGGGCAACAGTATGCCCTGACCATGGGCCTGAACCTGCGCCGCACACGCACGTGGTTGTTCCTGTCCACCACCCTGCTGGCCGGCACCGTCACCGCCTTCTGCGGCCCCATCGGCTTCATAGGACTGGCCATGCCGCACGTCACACGCATGCTCACCGACACCGCCGCCCACCGCATCCTGGTGCCCGCCACCATGCTCACCGGCGCCGCCACCATGCTGCTGTGCGACATAATCTCAAAATCATTCACCCTGCCCGTCAACGCCATAACCGCCCTAATGGGCATACCCGTGGTGATATGGGTGGTGCTCCGCAACAAGTAGCCATGATAACACTGGAACAGCTCACACTCGGATACGACCGGCGCACCCTGCTGCGCGACGTCAGCTGCACCCTTGAGGCCGGACACCTCACCGCCCTGACCGGTCGCAACGGCACCGGCAAGTCAACCCTGCTGCGCGCCATTGCCGGACTGAACCGCCGCTACACCGGCCGCATACTGCTGGACGGACACGACGCCCGCAGCCTGACGCCTGAACAGACCGCACGCACACTGGCCTTTGTCAATACCGAGCGCGTGCGCGTCACCAACATGCGCTGCCGCGACGCCGTCGCCTTGGGGCGCGCCCCCTACACCGGCTGGACCGGACGCCTGAGCGATGCCGACCGCGACGCCATCAGCCGCGCCCTGGCCCGCACCGGCATGACCGACTATGCCGACCGCAAGCTCGACACCCTCAGCGACGGCGAGTGCCAACGCGTCATGATAGCCCGCGCCCTGGCCCAGGACACCCCCATAATCCTGCTGGACGAGCCCACTTCCTTCCTGGACCTGCCCAACCGCTACGACCTGTGCTCGCTGCTGCAGCGCCTGGCACGCGACGAAGGCAAATGCATCCTCTTCTCCACCCACGAGCTCGACATAGCCCTGCGCCTGGCCGACGACATCATGCTGCTTGACCCGCCCGGCCTGCACCTGATGCCCGCCCCGCAGATGCGCCGCTCCGACATCCTCCGCCGCCTCTTCGGCCCCGCCACCCCGCAGTGAGCAGGCGCCATCCCCCCTATTGAAGGCTTTTCGGCAAAAAGTTACGGCATTTATTTAAGAGCTTGTTTAAAAATAAATGTTAACGGCAGGGCTGTCAGTCGTTGAGCAGATTTGTGTCTGTGATGAGGGA
>CANQZK010000188.1 GCA_947628285.1 uncultured Muribaculaceae bacterium | reverse complement strand
ATCGGCAACTTTTTCAAGCTGCCGATTCAACTTTTTTAGGGTTTTTATTATCCCGAACTCACGTTAGTAGCACCTCGGCATGAGCCGATAGTCTCAATGCGTATAAGACCCAGCCGGACCAGTTCACGCTTGATTTTAGTCAGTGTATTTTTGTTAAACCCGCCTTCTTGAGCAAGGCAACGGTCAGTCAGATGAACAGGTTCCCATCGATTACGATTGATGCAGTCCAAAATATACAGATAAAGCGCTGCAACAGATTGATGCAGACGTTCGGCGCGATATCGTTTCCAGAAGGCATTGATAAGGGCGATGTAGTTGGGTTTCGTTGCCATATTTACGGTTTTCAATTTGGATTATCAATTTTATAATGCAAAGATATAACATTAGTTGACTATATTCCAAATATTTTGGATGGAAAATTCAATATTTCATTAGTTTTAGTCAATATTTGTAGGGACGCGATTAATCGCGTCCACGACGAAACGCAGGCAACGGGCGGCCACGCGGCAGCTGGCGGCAAGTATGCCGCCCCTCCATGCCTCGACGCGCCTCAGCGGCCGGAAGCCGCTCAGCCAGGCTCGCCGCTCATCCAGCTCCCCCGCGGAAAGTTTTTGGCTAATTTTTTTGGCAGTTTGACAGATTTCGCCTAAATTCGCACAATCAATATCTTCGGCGCAGTTCGCGCCGGTAACGCATACAGACAACTTTACTAACCAGACTTAATCTATATGGCTGAAGGTAAAATCATAGTTATTTCCGCGCCCTCGGGCAGCGGCAAATCTTCGATAATAAATTCAATTCTCGATGCGGGGACTTTCGACCTGGAGTTCTCCGTATCGGCCACTAACCGCAATCCCCGTCAGGGCGAACAGGACGGTATACATTATCATTTTCTGTCCACCGGGGCGTTCCGCGCCGCTGTTGAGAACGGCGAGTTCCTGGAATGGGAGGAGGTCTATCCGGGCCGCTATTACGGCACGCTGCGCCGCGAGGTGGACCGCCTGCTCGGTCAGGGCAAGAACGTTATCCTGGACATCGACGTCAAGGGTGCGCTCAATGTCAAGCAGATTTACGGCGACCGCGCCCGCACTATATTTGTGGAGCCGCCGAGCATCGACGAGCTGCGCGCACGCCTGGAAGGCCGCGGCACCGACGATGCCGAGCGCATAGCTGTCCGCATCAGCCGCGCCCGCTACGAGCTGAGCCTGGCGCCTGAATTCGATACGCGTGTCATCAACGACAATCTGCAGGAGGCAATTGCCGAAACCACCGGCATCATAGCCGAATTCCTTGCGCGATGAACCCGCAACAACGGCAAATAGTAGGCATCCTGGGCGGCTCGTTCAATCCCGTGCACATCGGGCACATGATCTTGGCGTCGTACCTGGCGGAATGGGGCTTTGTCGACCAGGTGTGGCTGACGCTGTCGCCCCGCAATCCCATCAAGGACGCCTCGGAGCTCATCCCGGACACCAAGCGCCTGGCCATGCTCAATCTGGCCCTGAAGGGCACCTCCAAGATTGACATCTGCGACATTGAGCTGACCATGTCCACGCCGTCATACACCATCAACACCCTGGATTTGCTGGCCGAGCGCTACCCCGAGAAGTCGTTCAAGCTCATCATAGGCAGCGACAACTGGAATATCTTCGACCGCTGGCGCGACTATCACCGCATCCTGGACGAGTACGGCGTGATAGTCTATCCGCGCGAGGGCTATCCCGTGCGCGATGCGCTGGTGGACGGCATGCAGCTCATCGACGCCCCGACGGTGAACATCTCCAGCACCTTTGTGCGCAACGCCGTGGCACGCGGCCGCCATATAGGCTACTTCGTGCCCCAGGGCGTGGCCAAGTACATTGCCGACCACAAACTTTATCTCTGAAACACAAACGCTTCAGCTTATGACAAACAACACACTGGCCTTCATAGCGCTGTGCAACGAATATTGCGCTGCCGTGGAACACGCCCGCGAGACTGAAAGCACCGACTTTGTCCGCACGATGCTTCGGCTGCTGCCCCGCCTGTACATCTCCGCCGCCGACCTGCAGGCCGAGTCCGCCCTGTTCGATTCATACATCGACAGCGCCCTGGACGAGGACTATTACGACTCAATGCGCCGCAACATGGAAATGCTGCTGGGCGAGAACGATACCTACCTGGAGGTATTCGAGGAGGACATGAAATACAGCGACACCCCCATCGGGGCGAGCATAGCCGAGAACCTGGCCGACCTGTTCCAGGTAGCATACAACTTCCTGGAGGCCGTGCGCGACGCGCCCGACGAGCTTATCGACGCAGCCGTGGCCGCCGTCAGCGACGATTTCAAATCTTACTGGGGGCAGACACTCTGCAACGTATTGCGCCCGCTCAACCACATATATTATGGACAATTATAAAGACCTCGCGGCCTTTCTGGACGCATCGCCCGTCAACTTCTGGGCCGTCAACACCCTGGCCCGCTGTCTGGAGAAAGCCGGATTCGCCGAACTGGACATGCGCGACAACTGGGAAATCACGCCCGGCGGACGCTACTACGTAGTGAAGAACGACTCGGCCATCTTCGCCTTCATAGCCGGCGCCGGCGAGCCCGGCTCGCCCTTCAAGATCATCTCGGCGCACAGCGACTCGCCCGGCTTCCGCATCAAGCCCAACTGCGAGATGCTGTGCGAGGGCAACATCGTCAAACTCAACACCGAGGTCTACGGCGGCCCGATTCTGTACACGTGGTTCGACCGCCCGCTGTCGCTGGCCGGCCGCGTCATCCTGCGCTCGGCCGACCCTCTCAACCCCAACACTCGCCTGGTGCGCTTTGACCGCCACCTGCTCACCATCCCCCACCTGGCCATCCACTTCAACCGCGCCGTCAACGAGGGCAACAAGCTGTCCAAACAGACCGACATGCTGCCCGTGCTGGGACACGTCGACACCCCCGACAAGGCCAAGGGCCTGATAGCCCGCATGGTGGCCGAGAAGTTAGGCGTGCCCGCCGCCGACATCCTGGACTACGACCTGTCACTGTACGACACCACGCGCGCCTCCGTCGTGGGCCTCAACGGCGAGTACATCACCTCGGGCCGCATCGACGACCTGTCCATGGTCCACGCCGCCATGTGCGCCCTGCTCGACACGGCCAACACCGAGATGCCTGACAGTGCCACACGCGTCATAGCCATATTCGACA
>CANQZK010000187.1 GCA_947628285.1 uncultured Muribaculaceae bacterium | reverse complement strand
CCTGGAAGGGCAACTACTCATCCTGGCTGGACCAGAAGACCAAGCGCATGGCCCAGGAGGAGAAACAGGCCTCAAAACGCCGCAAGACCCTTGAACGCGAGCTGGAATGGGTGCGCATGGCCCCCAAGGCACGTCAGGCCAAGGGCAAAGCCCGTCTGAAATCATATGACCGCCTGCTTAACGAGGACCAGAAGCAGAAGGAGGAACGTCTGGAAATCTTCATCCCCAACGGTCCCCGTCTGGGCGCCAAGGTAATCGAGGCCACCGGCCTGTCGAAATCCTTCGGCAGCAAGAAACTCTTCACCGACCTGAGCTTCGCCCTGCCGCCCAACGGCATTGTGGGCGTAATCGGCCCCAACGGCGCCGGCAAGACCACCCTGTTCCGCCTCATCATGGGCCAGGAGACACCGGACGCAGGCTCATTCGAGGTCGGCGAGACCGTCAAGGTAGCCTACGTGGACCAGCGTCACCACGACCTGCTGCCCGAGAAGACCGTCTACGAGGTCATCTCGCAGGGCGTCGAGACCTTCCGCATGGGCGGCCGCGACGTCAACGCACGCGCCTACCTGTCCAAATTCAACTTCACCGGCGCCGACCAGGAGAAGAAGATAGCCGTGCTCTCCGGCGGCGAGCGCAACCGCCTCCACCTGGCCATGGCGCTCAAGGAGGAAGGCAACGTAATCCTGCTGGACGAACCTACCAACGACATCGACGTCAACACCCTCCGCGCACTGGAGGAAGGCCTGGACGACTTTGCCGGATGCGCCGTCGTGGTCAGCCACGACCGCTGGTTCCTGGACCGCATCTGCACGCACATCCTCTCATTTGAGGGCGACGGCAAGGTGGTGTTCTACGAGGGCTCATACTCCGAATACGAGGACTACAAACGTGCACAGAACGGCGGCAAGGAACTGCCCCGTCGACGCTACCGCAAACTCATGGAATAATTGTCACAGTCATGGCACAGAAAATCATAATACTCGATTTCGGTTCGCAGACCACCCAGCTCATAGGCCGGCGTGTGCGCGAGCTGAACACCTACTGCGAGATTGTCCCCTACAACAAGATGCCCTTTGACGACCCTGACGTCATCGGCGTAATCCTGTCGGGCAGCCCTTACTCCGTGTACGACCCCAAGGCCTTCCGCACCGACGTGGCCGCGCTGGTTGAGCGCTGGCCCGTGCTGGGCATCTGCTACGGCGCCCAGATGATGGCCTACCAGGCCGGCGGCACCGTGGAGAGCGCCCCCTCACGCGAGTATGGCCGCGCCATCCTGGCTCAGGTGCAGGAATCCGCCCCCCTGCTCACAGGCATAGCCCCCGGCGAGACCGTATGGATGAGCCACGGCGACACCATCACCTCGCTGCCCGAAGGCTTCCGCATCATCGCCTCCACGGCTGATGTCCCCTGCGCCGCCTTCCACGTCGAGGGCCGCCGCCAGTGGGGCGTGCAGTTCCACCCCGAAGTGTTCCACTCCACCTGCGGCCTGCAGCTGCTGCGCAACTTTGTCTGCGGCATCTGCGGCTCACGCGGCGACTGGAGCGCCGAATCCTACATCGAGACCACCGTGGCCGAACTCCGCCGCGAGCTGGGCGACGACAAAGTAGTGCTGGGCCTCAGCGGCGGTGTCGACTCATCCGTGGCCGCCGTGCTCATCAGCCGCGCCATCGGCGACAACCTCACCTGCATCTTCGTTGACCACGGCCTGTTGCGCAAGAACGAATTCCAACAGGTGCTGGACGATTACCGCTGCCTGGGCCTCAACGTCATCGGCGTGGACGCAAGCGCCGAATTCTTCAGCCAGCTGGCCGGCGTGACCGACCCCGAACGCAAACGCAAAATCATCGGCAAGGGCTTCATCGACGTGTTCGACCGCGAGGCGCACAAGCTCACCGACGTGCGCTGGCTGGCCCAGGGAACCATCTACCCTGACCGCATCGAGTCGCTCTCCATCACCGGCACCACCATCAAGAGCCACCACAACGTGGGCGGCCTGCCCGAGAAGATGAACCTGCGCCTGTGCGAGCCCCTCAAATGGCTGTTCAAGGACGAAGTCCGCGCCGTGGGCCGCGCCCTGGGCATGCCCGAGCACCTCATCAAGCGCCATCCCTTCCCCGGACCAGGCCTGGCCGTGCGCATCCTGGGCGACATCACCCCCGAGAAGGTGCGCATCCTCCAGGAGGCCGACGACATCTTCATCAGCGGCCTGCGCCAGTGGGATCTCTACGACAAGGTATGGCAGGCAGGCGTAATCCTGCTGCCCGTGCAGAGCGTGGGCGTGATGGGCGACGAACGCACCTACGAGAGCGCCGTGGCCCTGCGCGCCGTCACATCCACCGACGCCATGACCGCCGACTGGGCCCATCTGCCCTACGAGTTCCTGGCCAAGGTATCGAACGACATCATCAACAAAGTCCGCGGCGTCAACCGCGTAACCTACGACATCTCCTCCAAACCACCGGCCACAATTGAGTGGGAATAACCAAACGCCACGGCCCCTGCGGACCGTGGCGTTTTTGGTTGTGGAGCACCGTTTATTTGTTTCGGGAATTTACGCGTGCGCGGTACATCTGTTCTTTGATGCCACCGTTTGCAAGAAAATCGGCCTGCAGGCGTTCAAGCAGTTTACGCAGAAATACGTCAGTCTGATGAATAAGCGTTATTGCAATATTTGCTATTGTTTCATCTGAACGTTTCTTTATCGCTTCTATGTAATAGGCTGAATCATTGTGCCGGGAACATACGGCTCTTGTTTTGACGGCTTTTTCCGAATTCATATCCCATTTTTCCAGATTGCGTACCCTAAGATAATCTTCAAAATCCAACAATAACTCCTGAAGGCTTGCCCTTGCCACATTGATAAGCTTGATTTCAGTCTCGGACGATGTGGCCGATGCCGCTGAACCCTCTGCAATATTCTGACGACCGCTCCGGGCAGCCTGCACCATCTGGTCTATGGTGCGATCGCCTTTGACCAGGTAGGTATGGGCAAAGTAGTAGGTGATATCGTAGATGCATTCTGCTTTCTGGAATGCAATCAACTTGCGATAGTTTCCTTTTTTGGGGAGAAAGGTCTCGGGCATGGCGGTGAGGTTTTTTTTGGGGGGGTATTGGTGTTATTGGTGTTATTGGTGTTATTGGTCTAATTGGTCTAATTGGTCTAATTGGTCTAATTGGTCTAATTGGTCTAATTGGTCTAATTGGTCTAATTGG
>CANQZK010000186.1 GCA_947628285.1 uncultured Muribaculaceae bacterium | reverse complement strand
GGGGTGGATGCAGAAACGGCCGCCCCCGCCGTGTGGCGCGAGGGCAGCCGCATATGTATTCGCCGCCATGACGGGCGGATTGAGGTCTACGACCTGACCGGCCGCATGACGGAAATCCGTCAGCTTCAGCGATAGAAGATGTTGCCGGCGTAGAACGACAGGCCGGGCAGATAGCCGGGGCCATCGGCTATGGTTATGACCAAGTTGGGGTTGTAGTAGGGCCAGCCCTGCTGCGTGTCCCGGTCAAAGTACCATATCTGCGAGGGCGAGCCGTCGGCATAGCTGGCGTAGATGACGCCCTGATTCCAGTCGTAATCGTACGTACCCCAGACGGGCGACGAGTTGTAGCTGGGCGAGCCGTCGTAGTTGTAGGGCGAGAGCGCGAACGTGTAGCCGTCGAACGTCAGAATCCAGTAGTCGACGCCCGAGTAGTCATAGTCGTTTGACGATGTATAGGTCTGCCCCGAGAACCACGAGCCCATGTAGGGGCCGTCATCGTCCTCGCACGATGTCAGGGCCAGTGCCAGCAGCGGCAGTATGAACAACAGTTTTTTCATAAGCGGTTTTTATGGAATAACGTCGCGGAATGCTATATGGTTTGAAGCCCGGCGCGATTTTGTCGGGCCGGGCTTCAATGTGTCTCTGCGGTTGGCCGGTCAGTCCTTGATGAGGTCGTGGCCGGTCATCTCCTTGGGTTGGGGCAGGCCCATGATGTGCAGGATTGAGGGTGCAACATCGGCCAGGATGCCGTTGTCGGTGTGCGCCTTCTTGTCCTCGGTCACGTAGACAAAGGGCACGGGGTTGAGCGAGTGGGCGGTGTTGGGCGTGCCGTCGGGGTTGACGGCGTTGTCGGCGTTGCCGTGGTCGGCGATGATAATCACCTCATAGTCGCCCATGCGCTTGGCGGTCTCCACGACGTCGTGCAGGCAGTTGTCGATGGTCTCGACGGCTTTCTGTATGGCGGGGTAGATGCCGGTGTGGCCCACCATGTCGCCGTTGGCGAAGTTGACCACGATGAAATCATACTTGTCCTCCTCGATGGCCTCGACAAGCTTGTCCTTTACCTCGTAGGCGCTCATTTCGGGCTTGAGGTCATATGTGGCCACCTTGGGCGAGGGCACCAGGATGCGGTTCTCGTTGGGGAAGGGTGCCTCGCGGCCGCCGTTGAGGAAGAAGGTTACGTGGGCGTACTTTTCGGTCTCGGCGATGTGCAGCTGGTGCTTGCCCATGTTGGAGAGGTATTCGGCCAGTGTGTTGCGCACGTCTTCCTTGTCGAAGAGGATGTGCACGCCCTTGAACGACGAGTCGTACGGGGTCATGCAGTAGTACTGCAGGTTGGGGATGGTGTGCATGCCTTCCTCGGGCATATCGTGCTGGGTGAGTACCTCGGTGAGCTCCTTGGCGCGGTCGTTGCGGTAGTTGAAGAAGATTACGCAGTCGCCTTCCTTGATGGTGCCGTCGACGGTGCTGTTGTTGATGGGCTTGATGAATTCGTCGGTGACGTCCTCGTCGTAGCTTTCCTGCATGGCCTTGACCATATCGGTGGCCTGTTTGCCCTTGCCGTCCACCAGCAGGTCATAGGCTTCCTTGACGCGGTTCCAGCGGTGGTCGCGGTCCATGGCGTAGAAACGGCCTATGATTGAGGCGATTGTGCCGTTCGAGTCGGGCTGGGCGCAGTGGTTCTGCAGCTCCTCGATGAAGCCCTTGCCGCTGCGGGGGTCGGTGTCGCGGCCGTCCATGAAGCAGTGCAGGTACACTTTTTCAAGGCCGTAGTGCTTGGCGATGTCGCACAGGGCGAAGACGTGGTCGAGCGACGAGTGCACGCCGCCTGTTGATGTCAGGCCCATCAGGTGAAGGGATTTGCCGCTGGTGCGGGCGTATTCGTAGGCCGATTTGATTTCGGGGTTGTCATAGATGGCGCCCGTCTTGATGGCGTTGTTGATTTTCACAAGGTCCTGATAGACAATGCGTCCGGCGCCGATATTGAGGTGACCCACCTCGGAGTTGCCCATCTGGCCGTCGGGCAGACCCACGTTTTCGCCGCTGGCCTGCAGCTCGGAGTGGGGATAGTTCTCCAGCAGATAGTGCCAGTAGGGGGTGGGGGTGGAATAGATGGCGTTGGAGTGGTCGTGCTTGCCGATACCCCAGCCGTCGAGGATGATAAGAAGTGCTTTCTTAGCCATATGTATCTGTTTTAGCGTTGATTGTCGTTGGTGCGGGATGAGAGGTCGTCGCGGCGCTCGCGGCGCAGGCGTTCGCGGCGCTTGAGCGTAAAGTGCAGCAGCACTATTATGCCGGTGGTGGCGATGATGGTGCCGAAGTACATCAGGGCCGACGTCCGGCCGCTGCGGTAGCCGTCAAAGCCCAGTACGGCCATGACTGCCAGGTAGATGAGCAGCACGGCGGGGATGAGTATGGGGCGTGACAGTTTCATGATTTGTAGGATGAGGGTTGAGGGTTGAGCGAGGCGCGGTCCACGATGTAGGGCGAGCTGTCCGGGTCGAAGCGGCCGGCGCGCAGATGGTTGTACAGTTCCAGGCATGCCCAGGCGTCGGTGGCGGCGTATGACTGCTGGGGCTCGGTGAGCCGGTGCGCCTCCCAGTTGGTGAGCCGCTGGTTTTTGGATATGCGCTGCCCGAAGACTATGGCGTATATCTTCTGCAGGGATATGTCGTTGATGTTGAAGTATTTGACATAGTCCTGCAGCTCGACGAACCCCTGCGGGTCCAGGTCGGGGCTGAGGCGGCGCAGCGAATTGAAGTCGTCATGCACCGACAGGCCCACCTTGACCACCGACGGGTCCTCCAGGAAGGCGCGCACGCCCTCGGACAGGCCCAGGATGTTCAGCCTGAAGAGATAACAATGATTTTCGGTGGAAAGTTGCAGCAGGGCCACCTTGTGGGCGCGCCCCTTGTGGAACGACGGCTTGGTCTCGGTATCGAATCCGGCGATGCGGGCACGTGTGAGCTCGCGCAGGGCCATGCGCGCTTTCTCGCAGGTGTCTACCACGGTAATGCCGCCGCCGAAGGTGACGACGGGCAGTTGCGATACCGTTTCCTTGCTGATTGCTATCGTCTGTGTCTGAGGATTCATCCGGATGCAAAATTACAAAATATCCCTCAACTGTGCAACATATAAAACATGAAGGGATGCGGACCGCGCCGCATCCCTTCACGGAATATTAAGAACGCGAGTTCGGGATAACGATATCCAACTCGGCGACATTACATTTAGGCATGAATTATCGGGCGGCCAGTCCT
>CANQZK010000185.1 GCA_947628285.1 uncultured Muribaculaceae bacterium | reverse complement strand
GCAACCTTGCCCCGGACGGATGCGTGGTCTTGACCACGCATCCGTCCGGGGCCAGGTTGCCGCGCAGCACGGCCAGGCCGCCGTCGGCGCTGTAGGCGTGGGCTATGTCGCGGATGCAGCCGCCGGCGCGGTCTGTGTCCAGGGTGCCGTAGTAGCTCATCCGGCAGCCGGGCTCGGTGGTGCGACGGCCGCCGGGGGCGCAGCGCCACAGCTCGTCGGCGGCGTCGGAATAGTCCTTGCCGCCTATGGCCATTGTGTCGATGGCGCGGCCCAGGGTCATGCCGTCCACGCGGGGCACGGACACATCCAACAGCCCGCCGTCGGCCAACTGTTTGAGTATGGTGAGGATACCGCCGGCGCGGTTGACGTCCTCAATGTGATAGCGCGAATTGGGTGCCACCTTGCACAGCACGGGCGTGCGGCGCGACAGGCGGTCTATGTCGTCAAGGGTGAAATCCGCGCCGGCCTCGGTGGCCACAGCCAACAGGTGCAGCACCGTGTTGGTCGAGCCGCCCATGGCAATGTCCAGGGTCATGGCGTTGAGCATGGCGGCGCGTGAGGCTATGCTGCGCGGCAGCACGGAGGTATCGCCGTCGCGGTAGTAGGCGTAGGCGTTGCGGACTATGCACGCGGCGGCATCGCGGAACATCTGCAGGCGCCGCGCGTGGGTGGCCACCACGGTGCCGTTGCCGGGCAGGGCCAGGCCCAGCGCCTCGGTGAGCGAGTTCATGGAGTTGGCCGTGAACATGCCCGAACAGGAGCCGCAGGTGGGACAGCCGTGGTGCTCCAGGCGGTCTATGCGCGCGTCGTCCACAGTCGGGTCGGCGCTCTCCACCATTATATCCACCAGGTCAACGGCCTGACCGTCAACGTTGCCGGCTTCCATGGGACCGCCGGAAACAAAGATGGCCGGGATGTTGAGGCGCATGGCCGCAAGGAGCATGCCGGGGGTGACCTTGTCGCAGTTGGATATGCACACCATGGCGTCGGCGCAATGCGCCCGCACCATGTACTCGACGGAATCGGCTATGATATCGCGCGAGGGCAGCGAATAGAGCATGCCGTCGTGACCCATGGCAATGCCGTCGTCCACGGCTATGGTGTTGAATTCGGCGGCGAAACATCCCAGGCTGCGGATATGGTCGGCCACCATGCGGCCGACGTCGTGCAGATGCGTGTGGCCGGGCACGAACTGGGTATACGAATTGACAACGGCTATGACGGGGCGGCCCATCTGGTCGTCAATCATGCCGTTGGCGCGCCACAGGGCGCGAGCACCGGCCATACGCCGGCCGGTCATCGACTTGGAACTGTTTAGTGGAAACGACATATTTTTACAAATTGTACCGAAAATGTACGCAAATGTATGCCTAATGCATCAATTGGGCAAATATTTGCACAAAAAAGCGGCGAATGCGCCGCGTCGGGCTTCCGGCTCAGGGCATAACCACCATGAACTCGCCCTTGGGGCCGGGCGCCACACGGTACACCTGCAGCCCGTAGCCGTCGCGGGCCGCCGGGCCGCTCAACGCATTGCCCATCAGCGAGAAAACATCATACGTGCTGTGGCATTTGGGGCACTCGGCCACCATATCGGCGTTGAAGGCCACGCGCACCGATGAGTTGCACTCCACGGGGCAGGCAAGGTCATAAGCCAACGGCTCGCCGGCATAGGACGTGCACAGCAGCACGCCGCCGAAGCCCGTATAGGTGCTCACCGTGTAGGGATAGCCTTGCGGAACGCCCGTCTGGCGCACAAAGTAGCGGTACTGCGCGGCTCCGGACACACCCCAGGTCACCCAGTCGGCCTGCGTCCAGAACACGATGTTGACCGCCGACGCCGGCAGGCGCTTGTTGTCGATGTGATGACATGAAGCTGTGGCCGCCGCAAGCGCGACGGCCACCGTAGAGGCTATAACTTGTATTTTCTTCATAAAGAACGGGGACGGACGGCTCAGACCAGCTTGCCGATGAGGTTGCCGAACTGGTCGACGGCCTTCTGCATGGCACCGCCAACGAGGGGCTTGAGCATGGCCGGAATCTCCACCTGCATCTCGGTAGTCACCTCTGTGCTCTCGGCCGACAGGGGCTGCAGGTTCACGTCCAGGTTCATGGGCACGGGCGAGCCCATGGCCGTGAACTGCACGCGGCCGGCGCTGCGCTCGGTCACCTTCAGAGTGATGGCGCCCACCTGCGGGGTGTTGATTACGATGGCATCGCTTTCCAGGCGCACGTCGCCCACCTTGGCGCGCTGCTCCTCAGGCATATTGTCGAGTACAGACTGCAGGCGGGTCAGGTCGGCGAACTTGTCGGAGATGGCCTGGGCGCTCTGCGCCACAGTGACCGGCTTTGAAGTGAACGTGGCCATGGCTCAGGCGGGGGTCCAGTTGGCGGGGTCCTGGCGCCACTGCTGCAGCGTCTTGACGTCCGATTCGTGAATATAATCAGTAGCCAGAGCGGCCTCGATCATTGCATTGTAGTTGCTCAGCGAGTACAGCTTGACACCGGCCTTGCGGAAGTTCTCCTCGGCGATGGGGAAACCGTAATTGAACAGGGCCACCATGCCGATAACCTCGGCGCCGGCGGTGCGCAGAGCCTCGACAGCCTTGAGCGACGACTTGCCCGTCGACACCAGGTCCTCGATGACCACCACCTTCTGGCCCGGCTGGATATTGCCCTCGATGAGGTTCTCCAGGCCGTGGTCCTTGGGAGTGGAGCGCACGTAAACATAGGGCACGCCTAAAAGGTCGGCCACCAGGGCGCCCTGAGCGATAGCGCCGGTAGCGACGCCGGCCACGACATCGACCTGCTTGAACGACTCCATAATCAGCCGCGTCAGTTCAACCTTGATGAACGAGCGGATTTCAGGATAAGACAAAGTCTTGCGGTTATCGGTGTAAATGGGTGAGTTCCAACCCGAGGCCCAAGTGAAAGGATTATCGACCTGCAGGATTATCGCGCTGATTTTCAGAAGTTTCTCAGCAAGGAGGCGTTCAACTTTTTTCATAGCATGTAAATTTTCGGCAAAGGTAGTGATTTTAAACGTAAAACGCAACAACAAACCCGCCCGTATTTTCCAAAAAGCGAATGTTAAAATTGCTTTGGCTCATATGTTAAAGTTTTCTTTGTTATCCTTTGCTGGTTTGTGTAGCAGAATGCAGCCGCAAAGGTATAGACTACTTTAAGATTTTGAGCAGACAAAAGTATGACAAATTACGCCATATCAAACACTTAGTTAGGGTTTACTGAATAATGCATAATATGCTGTATAACAGGTAATTAATTTGTTTAAGCATTTGTTTTTTTAA
>CANQZK010000184.1 GCA_947628285.1 uncultured Muribaculaceae bacterium | reverse complement strand
CTCCTTCCTCACAAGACAAAAATCGGCTCAAGATATGCGACCCTACCGTTAACATTTATTATTAAACAAGCTCTAAGTTTCTTAGAGTTTGGTCAGAAGATATTTCGAGATGGCCGCTCTGACTTGCGCACGCGGGCAGAAGAATCCGCTCACCATCACCACTACCACGTGGGTGGGACGGTTGTTGCCGTCCACCTTGTAGCCCGCGTAGCACTGCACGCCGCTCACGCTGCCCGTCTTCATGGCCAGGCGCCCTTTCAGGCGTGTCTTTTTCATGAAATTCTTCATGGTGCCGTCTATGCCGGCTACGGGGAAGAATTTGAGGTATTTCTCGGCCAGCGGCGAACGGGCCATGCTCTCGAGCACGTCACCCAGGAAGGCCGGCGGAATCTTGTTGCTGCGTGTCAGGCCGCTGCCGTCATTAATCTTGGTGTGGCGCGAGTTCAGGCCGCGTTCGGCCCAGAGGTCGGCCTGCACTTTGAGGCAGTCGTCGCGGTCGCCCGCGGGGTCAAGGGTGCGTAGCATGCCCTCGGCAAAGAGGTTGTCCGAGCGCTTCATCATGTTGGTCATGATGACCTCGGCCGTGGGCGAATAATGGTTGTAAACGCTCTGCACGGCCACACGTTTGTGGTCCGAGGGGCGGCCGCTGATGCGTATGCCGGCGTCGTTGAGGCGCTTGAGCAGCAGGGCCTCGTAGACGGCTCCGGGATTGTCTACGGATGCCGATATGCTCCAGTCGGGCTTGTTGCGGGTGGCCGGGGTGAGCCAGAAGGTCATCTCGTTTGAGTGGGCGCCGCGAATCATATCGTCCGACTTGCCCTCGGCGGGCCGCACCTTGATGGTCATATTAGATGCCGGGCGGGTGATGCCCTTGTTGGGGTAGACGCGCACGCAGTTGCCGGCATAGTTGAAGCCGTAGAGGCCGGCGCCGTAGGGCCAGGCCACGTCCTCGACCTCCCATTGCGGGATGGTGCCGGCGTCCTTGAGCGATTCAAGCACCACTACGGTGCCGTTGATTTCCTTGACGCCCAAGGCGCGCAGGTGCGATATGATTGAGTCGGTGAACCCGCGGTTGGGCTTGAACTCGTCGCTCTCCAGGGTGGGATCGGCTGCGGCGTTAATGATGATGTCGCCGTTCCAAACCGTTCCGCGGTTGCCGCCCTCGCGCTCGCCCGACAGGCCCACGCTGGTCTCGAAACGGAAGTCCGGACCCACCTTGGTCAGCACCGACGCGGCGGTGATGGCCTTGGTGACACTGGCCGGGGTCATGGCCAGGTTGGCGTTGTGAGATGCCACTACCTTGCCGGTGGAGAGGTCCTTGATGTAGATGCCTACGGTGGTGGCGTCGGCTCCGTCGAAGCTGAGCGGCCCGGCGGCCTGCGCCGATGCGGCAGCCGTCATGACCAGCGCCGCGGCACTCAATATTGTATATATGCGTTTCATTATTTTTTTCGGGGTCAGTTTGAAAAGTAGGACGAACAGAAAGGCCTGTTCGTTGCAAAAATCACTGCAAAAGTACCAATAAAAAACGACACCCCGATACCCCGCCGACGAAAATCTGAAAAATTCGCTGCATTTTTGTAAGCCCGTGAGCGGAATTATTTCGGAGGTTTTTATTAAATTTGCATCGTTAATGGTACTGAAGACACGAGAAAAACTGATAGAAGTGGCGCGCCAGCTCTTTGCACGCAAAGGGGTGGCCAATACTACTATGAACGATATCGCCGCCGCCTCGGACAAGGGCCGGCGTACCATCTACACCTATTTCAAAAGCAAAAAGGAGATTTACAACGCTGTCCTTGAGACGGAAAGCGACCGCCTGGTGAGCAGCCTCCGCATCATTGTGGAAGGCCCCGAGCCCGTGGATGTCCGTCTGCGCAAGGCTCTGCTGTCGCGTCTGGAGCACGGCGCCAAGATCAGCTCGGTGTACGATTCGCTCAAATCCTGGCTCAAATTCGACACCCGCCGCATGGAGCGCATCCGCCGCCTGGTGGTAGAGAAGGAACGGGCGCTTTTCTCGCAATTGTTGCGCGAGGGCGTCGAGAACGGCACCTTCGCCGCCGACCGCTGCCGCCTGCTGTGGGGATTCATCGAGCCCTGCGTGCGCGGCCTTGACCTCAACAACATCGACACGGCCCGCCCCGACGATTTGCGCTGCTCGCACGATGCTTTCGTGGAGTTCATCATCTCCGATATTACTAAAAAATCTTAATTATCGGCACGTCGTGATATTTGGCGCGGTCTTTGCTGTTATTTACAGATATGGATACCAAGACTACAACAGATTTCCGCAATAAGGTTTCGTTGCTGATTCACACCGGACGGCTGCACGAGGCTTTCGGGCGTATGCGCAGCTTTGCCGAGCAGGCCGGCGCCTTTGACATGACCGAACGCATCCGCCGCTTGGAGGACGACTATGCCAGCATGCTCAAATACTTTGCTCTGAGCGCGGCCGACCCCTCGCGCGACAGAATCTACGACGAACTGGTGGCGCAGATGCGGCTCATTACTGACAGCATGATGCGCACACAGCTTATGCGTGAGAATCCCACTTTATATTATAATACGGCTCGTTCGCTTTCGGTGCGCAATGGTTTGACCCTGGCTTCGTTGCTCGAGGCCTGCCGGGCCGAGGAACGTCGCCTGGACATGGACTTCGACTCCATCACCGATCCCCGGCGCCGTCAACGGGCCGAGGCGCTGGCCGCCGATGTGTTCAATTATCTCTGGACGGTGTTCCCGCTGAGCCAGGCCGACGCTGACGCGCTCACCGACGCCTTCTCGGGCCGCGCGGGCATCGATGCCGGCACGCAGGCCCTCATGGTGAGCGGCCTTACGCTGGGCCTGATGGAGTTCTATGACGCCCGCCGTATGGAGTTGCTGCTCACCGTCTATACGCTTGATACCGTGGACGATGACACCCGCCTGCGGGCTTTGGTGGGCTTCATGCTGGCCATGTTCCGCTACCGCCGGCGTCCGCTCCCCGCATCGGTCGGTGTAATCCTGGACGCGGCCAAGGAACTGCCCGGATGGGGCGCCGACTTCAAATTAGCCGTCATAGAGCTGATACGCACACGCGACACCGAGCGCGTCAGCAAGCGCCTCAACGAGGATATCTTCCCCTCAATTATGAAGATAGCCCCTGGACTCCAGGAGAAAATCGGCAGCGGCGACCTCAGCATGGACGAGCTTGCCAATGGCGAGAATCCCGACTGGGAGGACATGCTGCGGCGCGACGGCGTCCTGGATAAAATCAAGGAAATCAGCGAATTGCAGGCCGAGGGCAGCGACATATTCATGGGCGCCTTCAGCCGCCTCAAAC
>CANQZK010000183.1 GCA_947628285.1 uncultured Muribaculaceae bacterium | reverse complement strand
AAGGCTGGAACTATCTCGCTTTTGCTGTGGTATTTCTTAATAAAATTCACAAATCACAAAAGTTTAAATGAGTTCAATGTTAAAGTTTATGAGCCCGTTTTTCCGCCAAAAGTTACTTTGGTCTCGCATATCTTGGCCGCTTTTTGCCTTGTTCGTCAGTCGTGTACATCAAGTACACTCCTTCCTCACAAGACAAAAATCGACTCAAGATATGCGACCCTGCCGTCAACATTTATTATTAAACAAGCTCTTATACGTTTTTCAGGCTGCAAAGGTCTATGTTTTTGCTGAAATATGCAAGAATTCGGCTCTTTTTATTTAAAATTATTTCAAATAAGAGCCTGCATGGACGTACTGATAAAGATTTTTGTTACCTTTGCCGTATGAAATTCAAATATTGGTTTTCACGACGGATGCGATTGCGCCGGGGTGTTTCGTCAAGCACCGCGGCGGGATCGGTCATCGCCGTGGCCGGTGTGGCCCTGGCCCTGATGGTCATGGAACTGTCCCTGGCCATCGTCACCGGCTTCAAGGACGAGATTCGCGCCAAGGTGATGGGTTTCGAGCCTGAGTTGGCCGTGTTGCCGCCCTACGATGTGCAGACGGGCCTGTCGGACGACGAGTTCACGGCGCCGCCCGAGCTGCGCCGCGATATCGAGCAGACGATGCCCGGGGCTGAAGTCGTCGCGTCAGTGCGACGCCACGCCGTCCTGAAGACCGACAGCGATTACATGGCCGTGCTGTGCATCGGCCGCGAACCGGGCTACAGTGCCGAATTCGAGCGCCGCAACATAGTGGCCGGCCGCTGGCCCGACTTCGCCGCGGCACAGTCGGACAGCGTAGTCGTTTCGGCCGATATGGCCTCGGCCATGCGCGCCGAGGTAGGCGACCGCCTGTTCCTCTACTTCTTCGTGGACGGCGAGGTCAAGGCCCGTCGAGTGCACGTGGCCGGCATTTACTGCTCGCACTTCCATGAATTCGACCGTTCGGTGGTCTATGTGCCGTTGTCGCTGGCTCAGGGCGTCGGACCGGACCCCAAGGCTGTGTCGCGCCTTGAAATATCCGGCGTGCCCGCCGACCAAATAGCGGATGCCGCCACCGAGCTGCAGGCACGGCTGCTGACATCATACCGCAGCGGCTCGCTTGATGCAGTCTATCCCGTGGACAACGTGCTGCGGACCGGCGCCATTTACTTCAACTGGCTGGACCTGCTCGATACCAATGTAGTGGTGATATTCATCCTGATGGTGTGCGTGGCAGCCTTTACGTTGATTTCCAGCCTATTCATAATAATTTTGGACCGTGTGCCCACAATAGGCCTGCTGCGCTCGTTGGGCGCGCCGCGCAGCATGGTCAACGATATCTTCGTGGCCGTGTCTGTGCGTCTCACCCTGGCGGGCATGATTATAGGCAATGTGGCCGGGCTGGGCCTGGCGCTGCTGCAACGCTACACGCACCTGCTGCCGCTCGACCCCGAGATGTACTATCTGCCTTACGTCCCCTTTGAAATCAACTGGTGGGCCATGCTGGCCCTCAATGCCGGGGTGGCCGTGGCCGCCTGGCTGATAGTGATTCTGCCCGCCCGGCTGGCCTCGCGCATTGACCCGGCCTCGACCATGCGGTACGAGTAGTTTTCTGAACTTTTTTGCGCCCGGGGTTGTTCGATTAAGAAAGTATTAATGTTTCTTAATCCACCTGAAAAAATGAAAATTCACAGAATAGCACTTCCGTTGATGCTTGTCGTTGCCGGCGTGCCAACCTTTGCTCAGGAATCCGGCAATCCTGTCGTCGACGGGGATACCTATGTCGAATCAACCCGCATCGAATTCACCCGCGTGACGCCCGAACTTGAAGCCATCATGCAGAAGGACCGCCAGTCCGAGCCGCAGAACACCTCCGTGCCACGTTTCGCTCTGCGCAGTACCAACAACAAATTCATCTTCGCCATCGGCGGCCACATCAATCCCATTTTAGGTTACGACTTGGGCAACGACCTCTATGAGCAGGACGGTGCCGGTCTGAGTTTCGTAACTTCCCAGATTCCCGTTCCCGCCGTGAAGGGCGCCAAGAGCGATTTCTTCATCAACCCGCTCAACACACAGATTGACTTCCAGATTGTAGGCTTCGGCGGCACGGCCAACGCCATCACCGCCTATATCAAGATAGGTACCAACAACAATGATCCCCACATCAAGCTCAAACGAGCCTACATAAGCTACCGCGGCTTCACCGCCGGTCAGGTGCAGACCCTGATGCAGGACGGCGATGCCGTACAGCCCCCGACAATCGACCCCCAGGGTCCCTCGGGCGAAATCGGTACCACCGTATATGAGCTGAACTACCGCTCACCCTCGTACAACGGTTTCCGTTGGGGCGCCGCCGTAAGCAAGCCCTCCTACTACTCGTCCAACGGCATCTACCTGGGACACGACCATCCCACCTATCGCGGCGAGCAAGTCGTGTCGGTGTCCAACGTATCGCAGGCTGCGCCTGACGTGCCCGCCTTCGTCGAATATGGCCGTGACGGCAACCGCGTGCGCCTGTCAGCCATGCTGCGCTGCTTCAAGTACCGCGACGTGGTCAACGACAGACTCCGTTACATCCTGGGTTACGGCGTGGCCCTGACCGGCAACCTCCAGCCCTGCGACGCCGTCAAGTTCTACTATCAGGCCGCATACGGCAAGGGCATCGGCGCCTACATTCAGGACATAGCCGGAATGCCGCTCTCGTTCATCCCCTCCGATAATGAAATCGGCCACATGCAGGCCAGCCCCATGATGGGCATCAACTTCGGCTTCACGTTCAAACTGTCCAAAAAGTGGTCAATCAACATCATGGGCTCAGAGGCTCGTATCTGGAAGGTGCGCAACTACAGCACCGCCACAGCCGACAGCCCCAACTACAAATATGGCCTTTATGCCGCCGGCAACGTGTTCTACGACATCACTCCTTACCTGCAGTGGGGCATGGAATACGTCTGGGGCCGCCGCATGACCTGGGACAAAGGCGGCGCCAACGACAGCCGTATCCAGACCCAGATCAAGTTCACCATCTGATGCACTCACACAACATCAAAGCCGGTCGCTTTTTAGACATAAAGACATAAAGACAGGATTTTTTTAGATAGAAAGACAAAAAAACAGGATTTTTTAGACAGAAAGACATAAAAACAAAAAGGACAAATTTTTTGTTTTTATGTCTTTTTGTCTTTCTGTCTAAAAACCTGTCTTTCTGTCTAAAAACCTGTCTTCTGTCTAAAAGCCTGTGTTTCTGTCTTAAAATTTGTCCTTATGTCCTTCTGTCTAAAACCTAAAAAGGCGGACAGTCCCCGGCGATGGCGGGGACTGTCCGTTGTGAGAATCGAAAATTGTGGGTCAGCGGGCTGCTGCTCAGCGGTAGTCTGAGAAACGCTCCTGCAGTTTCTTGCGGGCGAAGAAGATGCGGCTCTTCACTGTGCCCAGGGGCAGACCCATGTGCTTGGCGATT
>CANQZK010000182.1 GCA_947628285.1 uncultured Muribaculaceae bacterium | reverse complement strand
TCGAACACGCCGCTGACCAGCTCCGTGACCGCGTGGTGCTGGCCCCGGACTTTGCTCAGCAGCTGGTCGGTGACGGGCTTGGAGGGGTCGCCTGACAGGTTGAAGTAGCTGTGGTTGGTCATGTTGATGACGGTGGGGGCGTCCGTGGTGGCCTCGTAGGCTATCTGCAGAGCGTTGTCGGCCGTCAGGGTGTAGGTCACGGAAGCCTTGACGGTGCCGGGGAAGCCGTTGTCGCCGTCGGGCGATGTGATGGTGTAGCGTGCGGTGGTGTCCGATGTCGCGCCGCCCTCATACACCTGATACTGCCAGCCGGTGGGACCGCCATGCAGGCAGTGGCCGAAGTTGTTCTGCGGCAGCACCACGGTGTCGCCGTCCAGCACAAAGCGGCCCTGATTGATGCGGTTGGCGTAGCGGCCTATGGCGGCGCCGAAGTCGCTCTTGTTGTTCTCCGGGAAGTAGGCGGCCACGCTGTCGAAGCCCAACACGACGTCGCGCATCACGCCGTCGCGGTCAGGGACATTGATTGACACGATGCGGGCGCCGAAATTGGTGATGCACACCTCGGCGCCCGATGCGTTGCGGAGCACGGCCAGCGATGTGGGCTTGCCCTGATAGGTATTCTCAAATTTCTGAGGGTCCAGGCCCGAGGCGGTCAGAGAGGCCTCGGCGCTCTTCTGCGAGCAGGATGCGGCGGTCAGCGTCAGAGCGGCCGCGGCAGCACATAAATATGGCAGATAAGACATTAAATTTATATGGTTTTAGTTAAGGTATCGAGTGAATCTGATTGGCAACGGCGTTCCGTTGGGAAATTCTTTGCTAAATTCTAAAAAATTTCGCACATGAGCAAATTATAGCCCCAAAATTAGTAAATTTTACAAAAAACGACACAATTTTCATCTGTCGACAAACCTCCTTACGGCCGGAACTTCAATTTTTTTAATTAATTTTGCCCCGCCGTGTCATTTTTCGGGACTTGATGCGTCATATTAAATGTAATCTACATATCTATCATAATAATCAACAGAATCAACACAGTAAAGATGTTTCAACGCATTTCCATCACATTGGCAAGTATAGTTCTGCTCGGCGCCCAGGCCATGTCGGCCTATCAGGTGACGGCACAGGCCGTCAGTTCCGACGGCGAGGGCATAGCCTACGCCACTTATCGCATTTTCAAGCCCGGACAGGACAAGGCCGTCGTATCCAACACCACCGGTGTCAACGGCGACGTGGCCCAGACCCTCAAGACGGCCGGCGAATACACCGTAACGTTCAGCTACGTGGGCATGAACGACACCACACTTACTTTCACGGTCAGCAACGCCGCCCCCACGGCCGCCCTGGGCAAGGTGGTGATGTCCGAGGCCTCGGAGATGCTTCAAGATGTGACCGTCACGGCCCAGAAACCGCTTGTGGTCAAGGAAATTGACCGCATAGGCTATGACGTGCAGGCCGACCCGGACACCAAGACATCCAACCTGCGCGACATCCTGCGCAAGGTGCCCATGGTATCCGTGGATGCCGACGGCACAATCAAGGTAAACGGCTCCACCGACTTCAAGATTTACAAGAACGGCCGTCCCAACAACTCCATGAGCCGCAACGCCAAGGACCTCTTTGCCGCCTTGCCCGCATCGACCATCAAGAAGATTGAGGTAATCACCGAGCCGGGCGCCACCGAGGACGCCGAGGGCACATCGGCCATCCTCAACATCGTCACCAACTCCGACACCGTCATCAACGGCGTGATGGGCAACGTCAGCGCCAACTACGATACCAACAACAACTTCCCCTTCCTGGGCGCATACCTGCAGACCCAGATCAACAAGGTGACCGTATCGGCCTACGGCGGCTATGCCCGTTTGGGCGGCCGCAACGCCAACTCCCGCAGCGAGACATACTCGCTGTTCAAGGACACGGGCGTATCCCGTTCAAGCACCTCGGAAAGCGATTACGACGGCGAATTCAGCTACTTCGGCCTTGAAGGCTCATATGAACTGGACTCGCTCAATCTGTTCACCGCCGAGGTATCCGGCTACTACAACAACGTCAACCCCACCGGAACGACAAAGCACTACACCCACGATGCCGCCGGAACGCTCCTGGGCAGCTTCACCGAGCACTCGTCATTCCGCAAGAACCGCTACTTCGACGTCGACGCCAACTTCAACTACCAGCACAACACCCACCGCAAGGGCGAGATCTACACACTGTCCTACATGGTAAGCACCACACACCAGGAGCGCGACGCCACCAATGTGTACGAGGACTTCTTCGGCACCGAGACACAGCCCTACACCGGTCTGCGCACCGACTACTCGCTCAACTTCATCGAGCACACCTTCCAGGCCGACTACTCGCGCAAACTGGGCAACCACAATCTAGAGGGCGGCCTCAAATGGATTATCCGCCGCAACCACTCCATCACCGACAATGAATATATCGGCTGGAAGGACGTGGACAACGAGTTCTCACACATCACCAACATCGGTGCCGCCTACGCACAGTACGGCTACCGCGTGGGTCCCGTCAACCTCCGCGCCGGCCTGCGCTACGAATTCTCACGCCTGAAGGCCACCTACCCCGACGGCTCCAACCCCGAATTCGCCACCAACCTCAACGACCTTGTCCCCTCGGCCGCCGCATCATGGCAGATCAACGATGCCAACACACTGTCAGTCAATTATGCCGCCTCCATAAGCCGTCCCGGCATATCCTACCTCAACCCCGCCGTAACCGTCACCCCCACCAGCGTATCCTTCGGTAACCCCGACCTTGAGAGCGCCCGCCGCCAGTCCGTCAAGCTGACCTACATGCTCATCAAGTCCAAATTCAACATCAACTTCTCCGCCAACTACGGCTGGCGCAACAACGCCATCTCGGGCGTAACCTACGTCACCGACGGCGACATCATCAACAGCACCTACGCCAACATAGGCAAGTCGCGCGACCTCAGCTTCCGCATGTTCGCCCAGTGGTCCATCACGCCCAAGACCCGCCTGATGCTCAACGGCGGCGTCACCTACGCCCAAGCCGAGCAGGAAGGCTACAAGCTCAGCCGCTGGTCACCAAACGGTTTCCTTCAAGCATCCCAGGAACTGCCCTGGAAATTAGGCATCGAAGCAGGCCTGTTCTATTGGGGCGGCGGTCTGAACGGCGTCTACGGATACTCCAAGAACCGCTTCTCGCAGCAGGCCTACTTCGACCTGTCGCTGCGCCGATCCTTCCTCAAGGACGACCGTCTCAACGTGCGCCTGTCCGTATCCAACCCCTTCGGCTCCGGCACCCGCTGCTATGAGAGCGTGACCGTCAACGGCCCCTACACCGGCTGGAGCCGTTCCTACCGCGATCACGCCTTCTCCGTGCGCATCGGCGTATCCTTCCGATTCGGTTCCCTCCGAGCCCAGGTCAAGAAAGTAGCCCGCGGCATCGAGAACGACGACCTTGAAGGCCGCAAATCCGGCGCCGGCACCGGCAACAGCAGCCAGAGCGGAAACTAAGAGCTTGTTTAAAAATAAATGTTAACGGTAGGGCTGTC
>CANQZK010000181.1 GCA_947628285.1 uncultured Muribaculaceae bacterium | reverse complement strand
GGGGAAACTGCTCGGGGCTTGTCACTTGGGTCATGTCCGTCTTCCAGCCCTTGAGCTCGCGGTAAACGGGGCGCACGCGTTCGGGGTCGTCGATTGAGTATGGGAAATCGCGTGTGGGCTGACCGCCTACCTCGTAGTGTGTGCAGGCCTTGATGGTGTCGAAGCTGTCCAGCACGTCGCTCTTCATCATGATGAGCTTGGTGACGCCGTTGATCATCACGGCGTAGCGCAGGGCCACAAGGTCAATCCAGCCGCAGCGGCGTTCGCGACCGGTCACGGCGCCGTATTCGTGGCCTAAGTCGCGGATGAGTGCGCCGGTGCTGTCAAAGAGTTCGGTGGGGAAGGGTCCGCTGCCCACGCGTGTGCAGTAGGCCTTGAAGATGCCGTAGACGTCGCCGATGCGGTTGGGCGCTATGCCCAGGCCGGTGCAGGCGCCGGCGCAGGTGGTGTTTGACGATGTCACGAAGGGATAGGAACCGAAGTCTACATCGAGCATGGTGCCCTGGGCGCCCTCGCACAGCAGCGATTTGCCCTCGGTCAGGGCCTTGTTGACGTAGTGTTCCGAGTCGACGATGTCGAAGGTGCGCAGACGGTCTATAGCGGCCATCCACTCGGCTTCGAGTTCGGCCATGCGTTCGGGCGCGGGTGTGGCGTCAAGCTCGGCCAGCATGGCCAGGTGGCGCTCCTTGGCGGCCTGATAACGTGCGGCGAAGTCGTCGGCCAACGTGTCGCCTACCCTGAGGCCGTGGCGCGAAATCTTGTCGGTATATGTCGGGCCGATGCCCTTGCCGGTGGTGCCTATCTTGCCCTTGCCCATGGCTTTCTCGCCGGCAGCGTCCAGCAGGCGGTGGGTGGGCATGATCAGGTGGGCCTTCTTGGATATCTTGAGTATGGAGTGCAGGTCGGTGCCGGCGTCAATCAGCTCGTTGGCTTCTTTTACAAAGAGCACGGGGTCCAGCACCACGCCGTTGCCTATAATATTGACGTTGCCCTGGAACACGCCCGAGGGGATGGAGCGCAGCACTACCTTGCGACCTTCAAATTCAAGCGTGTGTCCGGCGTTGGGACCTCCCTGAAAACGGGCCACAATGTCGTAGCGCGGCGTGAGTACGTCAACTACCTTACCTTTTCCTTCGTCGCCCCATTGGAGACCTAAGAGTACATCAACTTTCATGATAAGTTTATTCTTGTATGTATGTTTGTGTCAGTTGGTTTTGAGTTTGGCACGGCGTTTCTTGCGGGCGCAGGCGCTGCATTCGCCGTAGATGTTAAGTGAGAAATGCGTCACGGTGAAGGCCTGGAAGCGTTTGTTGTCAATCAGGCTGTTCAGCTCGGGGTCGCGCACCTCCTTGATTTTGCCGCACGAGGTGCATATCAGATGGTGGTGTCCCGGCTGCCCTCCGGCCTGCGAGGCTTTCTCGTAAAGCGTCATGTTGCCGTTGAAGCGGTGGCGCAGCACAAGCCCACACTCGGCCATCAGCTCTATGGTGGAATATACGGTGGTCACCGACACCGGGAAACCGTTCTGATGCATGGCATCCGACAGATTTTTGGCCGAAAAGTGTCCCGGCCAGCGCATGGCATAGTCCAGCACGGCGAAACGCTCGGCCGTGCGGCGCTTGTGGCTGCGCTGCAGAAAGTTCGAGAAGGTCTCTTCAGGCGATAATGACTGTTTTTGTCTTGGCATATCGGTGCCGGATGGTTTTATGGACGCATGCGGGTTTTCAGATGTGCAAAAATACTAAAAATTCTTGAGCCGACAAACATATTTTCGCATTACGGCGTCGCGGCGGCTTGATTCCGGCCATTATTTGCGGAAATAATCGGAGCGGATTATCAGGTCGGAGACGCGGAAGGCTTCTTCGACGCGGGCCGGCGTGGGGCGCACCGTGTCAAGCATGGACACGCCCAGACCCTGCCAGCCGTCGCGGCGGTTCATGATTTCAAGTACCGTGGGGAAGACGTCAACCTGCCCCGCAGCATACTCAATCCGCCGGCTCAGCCCGGTATTCAGTGCCATGAACACTATGGGCAGCGGCTGATTATCGGCCGCCTCGGCCTTAGAGGTGAAGTAGTCGTGGTCCGAGGCCAGGATTATCACGGAATTATCGAACAGTCCCTTGTCCTTCAGCGACTCGATGAACCACCCCAAGGCGTTGTCAAACTCGGCCACGGCATTGAGATAGCCCTTGCGCAGCGGCTCCTCGTCAAGGGCTTCGACTGCCGGCAGGACGGGCACGGAGGGGTCATCGAACGGGTGGTGCATGCTCATGGTGGTGATCTCGGCAAAGAACGGCTGTGGCATCATGGCCACCGAGTCAAGCGCCGTTTTAAATACTCCGCGGTCCATGCTCAGACCCTCGACAGCTATCTCGTCATTCAGCCGGTCATAGCCGTAGCTTACGGTGGTGGTGTAATGATTCCATAATGCGCCACCTTCAACTATAAATTCTTCGGCGCGGCGGCTGTTCAAGGCATTGGCAAGTGAGGGGTAAGTGTTCAGCCCGAAGTTCATTGCCGTAACGCCGTCATGAATCGGTAACAATCCGGTGTTGTATATCAACTGCCCGTCGGACGAAACACCGTTGCGGGCCTGCGAGCTGACCTTCAGGCAGCTTATGGTACCGGGGGTGTTGATGAGCGAGTCAAGTACGGGCGTTAGGGTTCTGCCACCGCATTGCTGACCGACAACCCACGCGTTAAGTGATTCCACTACTATGAAAATCAGGTTCTTGTCCCGATTGGCCGCGAAGATGCCGGCATTGTCGGCCTTAGGTGCCGGCATTGAAGCGAGGTACGACTCAATGGCAGCCCGTTGTTCTTGGTCCAACGTAATTTTGAGGCGCGTCCGGCATGTGTATTCGTAATAGAAGTACAAAAACAGGCCGTTGCGGTTCCAACTGTGGTATCTGAAGTGCGCATTGCCGGTCTTTTTGTTGAAACATTCCACCAGTGTAAGATTCCGACCTTGTTTGGCGTGGAAGCGCATGACCGACAAAGATACAAGTAAGTAAGCCGTTGGCAGGGCGCAGACTGCCGCAATGCAAGCCGCAAGCACCGTCTTTTTTCCCGGATATGGGCGTGAGGGGATTTTCAGCATGAAATATGCCGCCGTTGTTACCGCCGGAAAGAGCAGAAACACGCAGTCAAGAACGCCCATCATATGCAGACCCGAATTGAATACCAGACTGTTATATGATTGTGCATTGAATATGAGCGTCAGCAGTATCAGGTCGTGCCGGAATTTGAAATACACCGCGTTGGCCAGCAAGAACAGTCCGCACACCCAGATGAGCAGCGGGGTGATGATGCGCCAGCGGCCCGGCAGAATCCACAGGGGCAGCGACATCACCATAGCCTCGGCTCCGTAGTTGACAATGCTGATTACCACATTTGAGCCATTGGGTACCACCATGGGGTCAAAGATACAACCCATGGCCACGTAGCATATTGTGGTGATAACGGTGAGAATTGACAGTGCGCGGATGTTGTCGGGATGTTTGATATGTCCGGAACGTGGCATAATCAGACGTGCATAAGTGACAAATTAAGAGCTTGTTTAAAAATAAATGTTAACGGCAGGGCTGTCAGTCGTTGAGCAGATTTGTGTCTGTGATGAGGG
>CANQZK010000180.1 GCA_947628285.1 uncultured Muribaculaceae bacterium | reverse complement strand
CGCGCGGGCCATGCCTATGAAGTTGCGGGTGAAGCGGCCGGTGGGGCGCAGATAGTCGTCGGTGAGTTCGTTGATGTACATTGTCTGGTTGTTCTCCGACGATGCGAACTGGTAGGCCTTGCCGTCGTCGTCAACGAAGACTGTCTGGTCGCGGCTCATGGCGTTGTTGGGGCGGAATGAGCCAAGGTATTTGAAGGGGCCGGTGGGGGTGTCGCTGACGGCGACGCCTGCGGCGGCCTTGCCGTAGTCGGCGCTCTCGACGTGTGCCCACATCACGAATTTGCCGGTCTTGGGGTTATAGACTACCTTGGGGCGTTCCAGCACCTGGCTGCGGTGCAGGTCGCTGGTGGGGTCTTCCTCGGCCTTGAGGGCCAGGCCTTCGAATTTCCAGTTGCGGAGGTCGTCGGACGAGTAGCAGCTCACGCCGGTGACGTCGGTGCGGTAGCACTCCCAGGTGGCCCATTCGGGCAGGATGGTCTCGCCCACCTTGTACTCGCCGTACAGGTAGTATTTGCCGTTGTGGTAGAGCATGCCGGCGCCGTGGGCGTTGATGGGGTTGCCGTCGGTGTCGAGCCACTTGTCATACTGGCGCATGACGGGCTCGGCGGCCTGCGGAGCGGCGGCCTGCGCCGTGGCAGCCGCTCCGATGACGGCGGCCACGGCCAGGGTCAGTGTCTGAAATATCTTTTTCATTCAGTGATACTTATAGTGATGGGTGGATGGATCAGAAAAGGTCACGGATGGGTTGAGGTTCGCCCCAGTGGTGGTCCTTGGGGAAGGGTTTGGAGCCCCACGCCTTGCGCGAGGTCCAGTCCTGGGCGGCGTCGGTCCAGAAGGGGTGGTTGGCGGGCAGACCGAGGGGCATGAACGCCAGCGAGGTCATGTACAGCGAGCCGTTGTTGGTGTACCAGTCGGCGATGTTGGGCTGGCGGCCGGCGAAACCGATGGTCAGGAAGCCGCCCTCATTGAAGTTCTCCTTGCCGTCGAACATATTGTGCATCACGGCGGTGAGAGCCGAGCGCACCTGGCCGTTGGTGAGGCCTGCGGGGAGCTTGCCGTACCATGCCATCAGCGCCAGGGGCTGCATAGTGGCCATGCGGTAGGGAATCGAGCGGCCGAATACGGGGAAGGTGCCTTCGGGCGAGATGAGGCGTTCCAGCACGATGCTGAAGCGCTGGGCGCGGCGCAGGGCACGCTCGTAGTAGCGCGGATAGTGGATGCGGGTGTAGGCACCGGCATCGGCCATGGTCTTGAGGGTTTCAAGGTACATGGGGTGGAACACGTAGCTGCTGTAGTAGTCAAAGGCGAATTCGGGGCCGTCGGCATACCAGCCGTCGCCGGTATACCATTCCTCCACCTTGCGACAGGCCGAGTTGATGCGGTATTCGTCATACTGAGCGCCGGCTTTGGCAAGGAGGCTCTCGATGGTTGACGAGAAGAGCACCCAGTTGGTATAGGGCGGGTCCACGCGGCGCAGCTGCTGGAATTCAGCGATGTAGCGCTGCTTGGTGAGCGAGTCCAGGGGCTCCCACAGCTGATCCCAGCCGCGCAGGAAGCTCTCGGCCACGTAGGCGGCGTCGACCAGAGCCTGGCCGTGGCCGCGCCAGCCCAGATAGTCGGGACTTTCGGGGTCGACGGCATGTTTGTAGCTCTTCAGGGCCATCTCGCGGAGTTCGGCGCGGCGGGCGCCCTCGGCGGTGCCGTCGTCGGGCAGCGAAATCCAGGGGGCGATGCCGGCCATCAAGCGGCCGAATGTCTCCATGAAAGTCACTTTCTTGTCGCGGCCGTCCCAGTTGGGGCTGACCTCAACCTGCATGTTCTGCTGCAGCTTGCCCTCGGACATGTTGCTCAGCACGGGGTAAGCGATTTTGTAGGCCAGGTCGGCCCAGTAGGCGCGGTCGGCCGATGTACCTTTCTCCAGGAAGCGGACATACTCGCAGGCAGCCAGCAGGAAGGCGCCCACGCCGAAGTCGGCGGTCGATTTGGCGTCGACAACCTGGCCGGGGATGGCCTTCTCGCCGATGGGCTGCACGTAGCCCACGGAGCCGTCCTTCTGCACGGCCTTGTCGCGCAGGTATTTCCAGCCCTTGAGGGCGGCGTCGGTGTATTTCTGATCGGTCAGCAGGCCGTTGTTGATGCCCCAGAGCAGGCCGTAGGTGAAGAATGCTGTGCCTGAGGTCTCATAGCCGGGAGCCTGTTCGGGGTCCAGCATGGAGCGGGTCCAGTAGCCCTCGGGCTGCTGGGCGGCCACGACGGCGTCGGCCATGCGTACGTACTTGTCTTCAAAGAACTTGCGGCGTTTCCAGTCGGCGGGCACGTCCTTGAGCACCTTGGCCAGGCCGGCCAACACCCAGCCGTCGCCGCGGGCCCAGAAGTCCTTCTTGCCTGATGCGGTTTTGTGCTTGGGGTAGACGTATTTGCCGTCGCGGAAGTAGAGGCCGGTTTCTTTATCGTACATGATGGAGTCGCTCACCTGCAGATAGTCATAGAGCTTGTCCAGGTACTTCTGATTGCCGGTTATGTTGTAGAGCTTGGTCATTACGGGCATGACCATGTACAGGCCGTCGGCCCACCACCAGTAGTCGTTCTGCGGGGTGGACATCTCGTACTCCATCACCTCGCGGGCGCGGCGGATGCGGTGGTCTTCGGGCAGGATGTTGTACAGGTCGGCATAGGTCTGGAAGCAAATCTGCCAGTCGCCGAACAGCACGTGGTTGTCGGTCTCGCCGTAATTATATTTCCAGTCTTTCTTGTTTTTGCTGCGGGCGCCTTGCCAGTTGTTGTGTTTGGCCCAGGCGGTTGAGTAGTCAAGGTACTCGGGCTTGGCTGACAGGAAGTAGGCTTCCATATTGCCGGTATGATAGGCAGCGTTGTGCCAGAATGGGGTACCCTCGGCGGGGTGAGTGCTCTGCCAGTGCGTGTTTACCTTGTCAATGAGGTCGCGCACCTGTGCGGACTCGCTCTTCTGCGCCGCTTGGGCGGGCAGAACAGACATCATTGCAAGGAAAATGGCTGTCTTCAGGTATTTCATTTCGGTTTGATATAAGGAGTTTTGAATTTCAAAGGTAAAACGCTGTCACGCAGCTACAAATGGACAAACATGGGGGGGGATTTAAAATTGAAAATTGGAAATTTAAAATTGAAAATTATGCATTATGCATTATAAAAAATCGGAGTCAGGAACCTCCGGCCGCGGGTGCGGCCGGGGTCCCTGATTCCGGTTGTGATATTAGAGGGTCACTTTCTGTGAGCCGTCGGTGCGTACCACGATGAATACACCGTGCATGTCGGCGCCCATAGCCTCGAGGCTGTCGGCCACCTTAACGCCCTGCAGGTTGTAGACTGCCTTGACCTCGCCGGTGGGAGTGTCGACAGCTACATCGCTGATGCCGGCGGGATTCTGCTCGCCGTCCTTGACGTTGAACTTGGGTTCGGAGATTTCCTCCTCTACACGGTAGGTAGCGTTGCCGTCGGTACCAACTTTCTGATATACGCGAGCGTAGTCAATCAGGAAGCGTGAGGGACGCGGGGTGTGGGCCAGCGAGCCGCCGCTGTTGCCGCCCATAGCCAGGTTGAGCCAGATGATCTGACGCACTTCGCGCAGGGGATTCTTGCCGGACCATTCAGCACCTTCCTTGATGGGGTTGACGGTCTTGTCCAGGTCGATGTTGT
>CANQZK010000179.1 GCA_947628285.1 uncultured Muribaculaceae bacterium | reverse complement strand
TTCATGCTAAACGTCAGATTTTTAATGAATTAAACACTTGGCTCCCAGGAGCCGTTAAAAAATAACCGAAGTATTGTCATAACTTAGGGGTTATTAAATGTGATGGATTTAAAGAATGTATATTTATTTCGTTTGCACTGATGGCCCGGGGTGAATGCGCCCGCAGACCTGTCCTTTCGGCTGCAAAGTTAAGTACAAATTTTGAGATTGCAACAGTTTTGTAATATTTTTTTCATAAATATGTATTTTTTTTGTTGCAATTTTGAAACACCAGCCTTCCGAGGCCAAACAAAGCCTAAAAAACACACGTTTAATTACTATACCCAACTAACCCTTTACCCTTATGTCGTACAAAATTGAAGAAATCGAAGGCATCGGAGCAGCCTACGCGCAGAAGCTCGAAGCCGTCGGCGTGAAAACCACCGACAACCTCCTGGAACGTGCCGCCACCAAAAAGGGCCGCGCAGCCCTGGCCGAAGAATCCGGAATCCCCGAAAAGCTGATTCTGAAGTGGACCAACCATGCCGACCTGTTCCGCATCAAAGGCGTGGCCGGCCAGTTTGCCGAACTGCTCGAGGCCGCCGGCGTCGACACCGTCAAGGAGCTCGCTCACCGCGTGCCCGCCAACCTTCACGCCAAGCTCGTCGAGACCAACGAAGCCCGCAACCTGTGCAACCGCGTCCCCGCCGAATCGGAAGTCGCCCGCATGGTGGAGCAAGCCAAAACCCTCCCGCCCGTAATGACCTATTGACCCCCGCCCCGGGCCAGGGGGCGAAACTCACGGAAAATCCATTTAAAACGTGCGGGTTGCAGGCCCCTATGGGGCCTGCAACCCGCACGTTTTAAATATTTTACACCCGTTGGGTCATCCACAGACCACGCCATCTCAGCGGCCGGAAGCCGCTCATCCTGCTCTCCATCAGAACGCAATTCGGTCTGAATCGTACAATTCAGACACATTTATTAAATAAACAGCACTTTCGCGTTAAGAAAAAAAATCGTACCTTTGCGGACTGATAAAAAACTCACAACTTATGACTCGACCGGTAAGAGTACGATTCGCCCCGTCACCGACGGGTCCCCTGCATATCGGCGGTGTGCGCACCGCTCTGTATAACTATCTGTTTGCCCGCAAGCACGGCGGCACTATGATTCTGCGCATCGAGGATACTGATTCGCAGCGCTTTGTGCCCGGCGCGGAGGAATACATCAACGAGGCCCTGGCATGGCTGGGCATCGGCATCGACGAGGGCGTCCGCGAGGGCGGTCCTTTCGGGCCTTACAAGCAGAGCGAACGCCGCGACATCTATCGCCGCCACGTGCAGATGCTGCTCGACGCCGGCAAGGCATACATAGCCTTCGACACCCCCGAGGAGCTTGAGGCCAAGCGCGCCGCCGTGGCCAACTTCCAGTATGACGCGCACACGCGCGGCCAGATGCGCAACTCGCTCACCCTGCCGGCCGACGAGGTAAAAGCCCTCATCGACTCCGGTGCCAAGTATGTGGTGCGCTTCAAGATTGAGCCGGGCCGCGATGTGGAGGTCAACGACCTGCTGCGCGGCAAGGTGGTCATCAAGAGCGACATCCTGGACGATAAGGTGCTGTACAAGAGCGCCGACGACCTGCCCACCTACCACCTGGCCAACATCGTGGACGACCATCTGATGGAAGTCTCGCACGTAATCCGCGGCGAGGAGTGGCTGCCCTCGGCACCGCTGCATGTGCTGCTGTACGAGGCCTTCGGCTGGTCCGACACCGCTCCGGAATTCGTGCATCTGCCGCTGCTGCTCAAACCCGACGGCAAGGGCAAGCTGTCCAAGCGCGACGGCGACCGTCTGGGCTTCCCCGTGTTCCCTCTGGAATGGCACGACCCCAAGTCGGGCGAGGTCTCGTCGGGCTACCGCGAGAGCGGCTATCTGCCGCAGGCCGTGGTCAACTTCCTGGCCCTGCTGGGCTGGAACCCCGGCGACGATACCGAGGTGATGTCGATGGACGAGCTCATCGAGAAATTCTCGTTTGAACACTGCTCACGCTCGGGCGCACGCTTCGCCTTCGACAAGGGCAAGTGGTTCAACCACACATATCTGCAGCAACTGCCGGACGACGAGCTTGCACGCCTGTTCACGCCGCTGATGGAGGCCGAGGGCGTCGATATGTCGGCCTTCACGCCGGAATACGTCAGCCGCGCCGTGGGCTCGCTCAAGAGCCGCATCAACTTTGTGAAGGACCTCACCGAGCAGGCCCGCTTCTACTTTGTGGCACCCACGGAATACGCCGCCAAGGACGTGGCCAAGCGCTGGAAGCCCGGCACCGCCGCCCTGATGCGCCAACTGGCCGAGCTGCTCGGCGGTCTGGACGACTTCTCGGCCGCAGCCGCCGAACCGGTGGTGATGGACTGGATCAAGACCAACGAGCTGCACATGGGCAACGTCATGAACGCCTTCCGCCTGGCCGTGGTGGGCGAGTGCAAGGGCCCGCACATGTTTGAAATCACTGAAATCATCGGAAAGGACGAAACCATCAAACGCCTGCTGCAGGCCGTCGACCGCATAGATGAACCCGCTGTATAACGCCGGCATAGCGCTGTACGGGGCCGGCGTGGCCGTAGCCTCGCTGCGCTCAGCCAAGGTGGCCGAGATGCGCCGCGGACAACGCGAGACGCTCCGGACACTGGCCGACGAGCGCCGCCGCGTGGCCCCCGACGGCTATGACCTGTGGATGCACGTGGCCTCGCTGGGCGAATTCGAGCAGGGTCGGCCCCTGCTGGAACGCCTGCGGGCCGAGCGCCCCGGCACCCGCGTGCTGCTGACCTTCTTCTCGCCGTCGGGCTACTGTGTGCGCCGCAACTACGCCGGCGCCGACACCGTGGCCTATCTGCCGCTGGACACGCCTTCCAACGTCCGCACCTTCCTGGGCGCCGCAGCACCCCGCAGCGCCATATTCGTCAAATACGAATTCTGGGGCAACTACCTGGAACAGTTGCGTCTGCGCGGCATTCCCACCTATCTTATATCGGCCATCTTCCGCCCCGGGCAGCGGTTCTTCCGCCGCGGCGCCGGCATGTTCCGCAACATGCTGGCCGCCTTCACGCATATGTACGTCCAGGATGCCGCCTCGCTGCGCCTGCTCGGCTCCATAGGCTACGACAATGTGACCGTGGCCGGCGATACGCGCTTTGACCGCGTGACGGACATCCTGCGCGCCGCCCGCCCCCTGCCGCTCATCGAGCAGTTCTGCTCGCGGCCCGGGCTGACGTTCATCGCCGGCAGCTCATGGGGCCCGGACGAGGACGTATACATGCCCTGGCTGAACGCCAACCCGGCGGTACGCGCCATCGTGGCCCCGCACGAGTTTGACGACGCCCGTCTGCAACACCTGCTGCAGCGCCTGGGCACGGGCGCACGCCTGCTGTCGCAAATCGAGGCCGAGGGCTCCGTGCCCGCCGACTGCCGCGCCATAGTGGTCGACTCGTTCGGGCTGCTCAGCAGTATTTACCGCTACGGCGACATTGCCTACATAGGCGGCGGATTCGGCACCGGCATCCACAACATCAACGAGGCCGCCGTGTACGGTATCACCGTGGTGTTCGGGCCGCGCCACGCCAAATTCAAGGAGGCGACCGACCTCATAGCCTGCGGCGGCGCCTTCGAGACCGACGGCCGCGCATCATTCGAGGGCCTGATGCAGACCCTTGCCGACGCCGACGCACGCACCCGCGCCGGAAAGGCCGCCGGAGCTTACATCAGCCGCAACATCGGCGCCACCGACCGCATCTTCAACGACATTTACA
>CANQZK010000178.1 GCA_947628285.1 uncultured Muribaculaceae bacterium | reverse complement strand
TCATGCTAAACGTCAGATTTTTAATGAATTAAACACTTGGCTCCCAGGAGCCGTTAAAAAATAACCGAAGTATTGGTCATACATATGTATACCTATTAATAACGGCACCGGAAATATGGATAAGAAATAAATATTCAACCGTATAGAATATGTAGTGGCGTGCGTAGGAGCGTTCGCTCAGCGGCACAAGCTCTCCAATTCGCAGGCTTACGCATATTTACGTCGATTCACCGGCATAGATTTCCTGCTTGACTGCTATGCGGCCGAGCACACCCTCTCCATTGACGATGCCGTATCCGATCTGCAGGTAATATGCAGCCGTAAAAGAGGCCGGATATGACCCTTCCACAGGATATACAGTTTCAAATAGAATGTCTTGCGGCGGAATTGACTGAAATGCTGATGGCGGAATACGGCTGGGACATCCGCCGGTCTCTTGACGAGCTGTATGCCTCCACTACTTTCGCAAAACTGAACGATGCCGAGTGCGGCCTATATTATCAGAGCGCCGTATATCTTTTCCAATTCCTCAAATCCGAAATCGAAACCGGCCGCGTAGCATAATCCCCAACCCCGGCCGTGTAGGCGGGGACGGGAATTTTTTGTAACTTTGCCGCCGTTATGGAAAAGACCGATATCATTTGCCTTGACGCTGAGTTTGCCGACTCACAGGAAATTCTGGGACTGGCCGTCGTGGACGGCACGGGCCGCGTGGTCTATCACAGCTATTTCAAGCCTGAACTGGCCCGACGGTGGCCCGACTCGCAACGCGTTCACCATATATCGCCCGCAATGGTGCGGGACAAACCTTCTTTGCGCTCGTGTCTGCCTGCCATTCAGGCTATTATCGACAAGGCCAAGGTGATAGTGGGCTATGCTCTGAGCAATGACACGAACCATCTGGCGGAGCAGGGCGTGGAACACCTAAATAACAAACCGACTATTGACGTGCGCGACCTCTACTGGACCGTGCGCGGCCGACACAACGGCGTAGACCTGATGGCGGTGCCTTCGCTGGCCCGCTGCGCCGAGGAATTGGGCGTGGACCTGCCCGCCGACAAAGCCCATGCGGCCGATGCCGACACCATAGCCACCCTGCAGGTCTACGACCGCCTGATGGAGGAGTACGGCGGCACGCCTGAGGAGTTCATGGCTGAATTTGATGAGCTGTACCGCGAATATGTGCGCCTCAACGCCCACGGTTACGCCTATCTGCTGCGCAAACCGGGCCTGGGCGACATCCTGAAAGTGTGGAAGGAGCCTCACGAGCCGCGCGAACAGGTGTTGGCCGTAGTGGAGCTGCCCAACCGCTTCAAGGGCGAATATGAGATACGCAAGCGCCTGGCCAAGCGGCGCACATCGCCCGCGGCGCCCGTCTACCGCCTGCAGCGCGCTGATATTGAGTGGATGGGCACTTACACCAACGAATATGTGGAGGGCGAGGCTGAATGGTTCCGCGCCCTGCTGCGTCACCGCGAGGAGCTGGCGCTGTGATGAAACGGATTGTCGTCGCATCTGACTCGTTCAAGGGCTCGCTGGGCTCGGCCGAGATTGTCGGGCTGGTGCGCCGTACCGTAGCTGAACGGTGGCCGGGCTGCCCGGTGGACGCGGTGAGCGTGGCCGACGGCGGCGAGGGCACTGCGGCGGCCTTCGTGGACAATTGCGGTTACCGTCCGGTGCAATGCCGTACCGAGGATGCTCTGCGGCGACCCATCGAGGCGTGGTACGCCTTATCGGCCGACGGCACTGAAGCTGTCATCGACACGGCCGCGGCGGCCGGCCTGTCCGGGGCCATGCGCCACGACGGCACCTACGACCCTATGCGGGCCACCACGGTCGGCTTGGGCTTGATGATGCGTCACGCCCTGGAGGGCGGAGCCCAATCACTGGTGTTGGGGCTGGGCGGCAGCGCCACAACGGACTGCGGCACGGGCATGCTGGCCGCGCTGGGATGGATATTCGAGGATGAGTTCGGACAAAGAACGGGGATGGGCGGTGGAAGCTGTTTGTCGAAGATAACCCGGGTCATCCCCTGCCCTGCGCGCATCCCGCGGCTGACGGCGCTGTGCGATGTCACCGCGCCGCTGTACGGGTCCCGGGGAGCCGCCTGCGTGTTCGGTCCGCAGAAAGGGGCCGACCCGGCGCAGGTTCTTGAGCTGGACCGCGGGCTCAGACACATAGCGGCGATAATTGACGACGAGGCCGCCCTGACGCCCGGTGCCGGCGCCGCCGGAGGCTTGGGCTACGCCGTCAGGGCCTGCCTGGGCGGTACGCTGCAGAGCGGCATTGACCGCATACTGGACAGCGCGGACTTTGACAGCCTGATAGCCGGGGCAGACCTGGTGCTGACTGGCGAGGGCTGCTACGACTCGCAGACGGGTATGGGCAAGGCCGTAAGCGGCATCGTAGCCCGCTGTCGCCGCGCCGGCGTACCGGTAGCGCTGATAGCGGGCCGCATAGCCAACAGCGCTGACACATCGGCCTTTGCGCACGCCGTGGAGGTGACGCCGCGCCGTATGCCCCTCGCCGAGGCGATGCAGCCGGACACCGCCCGCCGCCTCTACACCCGGGCCCTCGACACAATTCTTTGACATAAAGACTTTTTGTCTAAAAAATTTTTTATGTTCTTTTTGTCTTTCTGTCTAAAAATTTTTGTCAAATAAGGGCTGGCTAAAACGGGTAGCCGATGACCAGGTGGAAGGCGAGGCTCTTGCCGAAGGATGGCATGTTGTAGTAGCCGCCGTGGCCGGTGCTGTATGGGGCGTGGATACCTATGCCCAGGTCGGCACGGATAACCAGCATGGAGATGTCGAAACGCAGTCCGGCTCCGGTGCCCAGGGCGAGGTCGCGCAGGAAGGTCTTGCCGCGCAGCGTGCCGCCGGGACGGTCAGGGTCGTCCTTGAGCAGCCATACGTTGCCGGCGTCGAGGAAGACGGCGCCATGCAGCGGCCCGACGATGGGGAAGCGATATTCCACATTGGCCTCAAACTTGAACGTACCCGTCTGGTCAAAGTAGCCGTCGTCCTCGTTCTGCGGTGAGTGATAGCTGCCGGGGCCGATGGAGCGGACTGTGAAGGCGCGCACCGAGTTGGCGCCGCCCACATAGAACTGCTCGGCATAGGGCACCTGCGACGAGTTGCCGTAGGCATGTTCGGCACCGACGGCCACGCGGCTCACCAGGAAGTGCTCGCCGATGAGGCGGCGCGAGTACACAAGCTGCGTCTGGCCCTTGACGAACTGCGAGAACGGTGTGCCGAAGAGCTCCTTCTCGCCGCGCTTGCCGCAGGCGGTGTATATGCCCCAGAAGATGTTGCCGGCTTCCTGCACGGTGAAGGTCCAGTTGATGGCGTTGTCGCGGTCAAAGGCGCGGTCGTAAGTATAAGTATAGGCCATCTGGGGGATGAACTGGCTGCGGAAACTCAGCGCCACGGCCGGATTGGCGTTCATGATTGAGTCAAACTCGGCGGTGGTGTGCATCAGGTTGGTATAGGTGAGCTTGAACAGTGTCAGGGTATTGGACACGTGTCGGCGCAGGCGCCAGTCGTAATTGACGGATGCGTTGAACTGGGCCATCTTGAAGAAGTGGGGGCGGTTGAGCAGGTCGGCGTTGAGCGCAAAGCGGGTCCAGTTGAGCTGGAAGCGGCTGCGGGGGATGAACTTGGGCGCTAACAGTCGGGGGAAGGTCAGCGAGGTGGTTATGCCGGCCTCGTAGCTGTTGAACAGGCTGCTGCGGCCGTGGCCGGTCTGCCACTCGTATGAGCCGTTGAGCTGCACCTGCGTCAGCGCCGGCTT
>CANQZK010000177.1 GCA_947628285.1 uncultured Muribaculaceae bacterium | reverse complement strand
TGTGCCGTATTGTGTGGAACACTTATCAAACTTCCGTGGAACACTGGTCTGTTGATTATTCAGTAAACCCTAATTATCCTTTTTGCCTGCCGTTATGATTGACATCAAACACATAGCCTACACTTATCGGCGCGGAGCCACCGCGCTCAGCGATGCCTCGGCCGACATCCCCCCCGGCATTTATCTGCTGTTGGGGCAGAACGGCGCCGGCAAGACTACCTTGCTGCATCTGCTGGCCGGTCTGCTCACTCCGTCGGCCGGAACTATCGACATCGACGGCGAGAATCCGGCCCTCCGCCGGCCTTCGTGCCTGCGCCGGCTGTTTTTCCTGTCAGACAGCTTTGATTGTCCGTTCATGACCGTCAACGAGATGGCGCACTGCCACGCGGGCTTCTATCCCGGATTCGACCCCGCGATGCTGGCCGCCAACCTTGGCGCCTTCGGGCTCAGCGGCAATGAGCGGCTCAAGCGCCTCTCGCTGGGCGACCGCCACAAATCATTGGCCGCCTATGCGCTGTCGTTGGGCGTAGAGGTGCTGTTGCTGGACGAGCCGGCCAACGGCCTGGATATCACGTCCAAGAAGGAGCTGCGCCGCATGATGGGCCGCTGCGTGACCGATGAGCAGGCGGTGATTGTGTCCACGCACACGGTCAGCGACCTGGAGAGCCTCTATGACGGCCTGCTGATGCTCAACGGCGGCCGGCTGGTGGTGGCGCAGTCCACATATAATATAGGAAGGCGGCTGGGTTTTGTCACCTCGGTGCGACCCGTGGAGGGAGCCATCTATCAGGAGCCGGATGCCGGTCTGTTCCGCGCCATCGTGCCGGGCGACGGTTGCGGCGAGTCGGCCGTAAACTTCGGTCTGCTCTATACGGCCATCCTCTCGCCCGCCGCCGGCCCGCGCATTGTCGAACTTCTAAATGAACCCCTGCAAGATGAAGACTGACAACAATATAAACTCGTTCTCCCGGGCCCGTATGGCCCTGCTGTGGCGTTTCTATTGGCCCACCATCAAGGTGCAGCTGCTCATCTCGGTCACGCTGGTGGCTGTGGGCTACCTGCTGGCGCTGCTGTCCGTGTCGATGGGCGAGCCCGCCGCCGGACTCTTCGCCGCGTCCACTTTCATAGCCGCGCTGCCCTATTACGGCGGTCCGCTGCTCTTTGCCCGCTACAGCGACAAGACGCTGACCGTGCCCCTGCCCGCAACGGTTAACGAAAAATTCACCTTCGCCGTCCTATATACATATGTGTTCATCCCGCTGGTGATGGCTGCCGTGTGGTATGCGCTGGCAGGGCTGATGTCGACAGTGACCGACAAGGCCTTTGTCAACAGCGTCATGATCAACTACATCAACTCATCGTCCGACCTGGGATTCAACATCACTCTGAACGGCACCGGTGTGTTCCGCTATGTCAATCTTGCCGAGATGCTACCCGCCACGGTGGTGCTCTGCACCGTCTTTGCCGCGCGGCGCTCGCCCGTTGTGAGCGGCATAGTGGCTTTTGTCATCTGCCAGGTGTCGCTGTCCATGTTGGGCGGCTTGTTCGGAGGTATATATGCCTTAACTCAAGGATTTGATGACGCCCTGGCCGGCGCTGAGCCCGACCCTGACCGCATAGCCGGCACCATCGTCAAGCAGATGCTCGGGGCTTTATACTGGATCAACATAGCGGCTGTGGGCGTGAGCGTGCTCGGCGTGCTGTATCTGCGCCGCATAATGCGCCGCGTGCAAATCTGATGTGCCTATGGAGTTCAAGAGCGACAAACCGATATATCGCCAGATAGTTGACTACGCCTTCGCGCAGGTGCTGTCCGGGGCGTGGCCGGCGGGCGAGCGTGTGCCTTCGGTGCGCGAGCTTGCCGCCGAAATGGCCGTCAACTCGCACACCGTGCTTAAGGCCTTTGACTATCTGACCGACCTTGGCGTGATAGCCTCGCGGCGCGGCATGGGCTACTATCTGCAGCCCGACGCGGCCGCCGTGGTCATGGCCGAGCAGCGCCGCACATTCTACTCCACCACCCTTGAGGAGGTGTTTGACATGATGGATATGCTTGGCGTGACCATTGAGGACATCGATCGCCACTATCGCGAGCACAGGGCTAAACAGGTGTAATCCAGGTCGTTGACCGCGCGTCTGAAAAAATCGCGAAAATTTTCTCAAATTTTTTCAGCAAAATATTTGGCTGAATAAAAAAATGTGTTTAACTTTGCATCCGCAAATGAGAGCCAACCGCACTGCATTTGCAAGCGCAAATTGAAGACGCCTCTTTAGCTCAGTTGGCCAGAGCACGTGATTTGTAATCTCGGGGTCGTTGGTTCGAATCCGACAAGAGGCTCAAAATTAGAACAATGTACGCCGTCGCGAACGGTAAACAATAGGGCGTGTTCCAGAGTGGCCAAATGGGGCAGACTGTAAATCTGCTGGCTCTGCCTTCGGTGGTTCGAATCCATCCGCGCCCACACTTCTGCGGAAGTAGCTCAGTTGATAGAGCATCAGCCTTCCAAGCTGAGGGTCGCGAGTTTGAGCCTCGTCTTCCGCTCGATTATGATATTTGCCTGTGTAGCTCAGAGGTAGAGCACTTCCTTGGTAAGGAAGAGGTCGCGGGTTCAATTCCCGCCACCGGCTCAATAAACGGTAAGCCCCGATAGCGCCATTACGCTACCGTGGCTACTTGTTAGAAACAAAGAATCAATCATCTAAACTAAAATACTATAGCAAGTTATGGCTAAAGAGAAATTCGAAAGAACCAAACCGCATGTAAACATCGGTACCATCGGTCACGTCGACCATGGTAAAACTACTCTTACCGCCGCTATCACCACGGTGCTTGCCAAGGCCGGTCTGTCTGAGGTTAAATCATTCGACCAGATTGACAACGCTCCCGAAGAGAAGGAACGCGGTATTACTATCAACACCGCCCACGTTGAATACGAAACAGCTAACCGCCACTACGCTCACGTAGACTGCCCGGGCCACGCTGACTACGTTAAGAACATGGTTACCGGTGCTGCTCAGATGGACGGCGCTATCATCGTAGTTGCTGCCACTGACGGTCCCATGCCCCAGACCCGTGAGCACATCCTGCTCGCCCGTCAGGTGAATGTTCCCCGTATCGTTGTGTTCCTGAACAAGTGCGATATGGTCGACGACGAAGAAATGCTCGAACTCGTCGAAATGGAAATGCGCGAACTTCTCGATGCCTACGAATATGACGGTGACAACACCCCCATCATCCGCGGCTCCGCTCTGGGCGCCCTCAATGGCGAACCCGAATGGGAAGCTAAGGTTATGGAACTGATGGAAGCTGTCGACACCTGGATTCCTCTGCCTCCCCGCGACGTGGACAAACCCTTCCTGATGCCTGTTGAAGACGTCTTCTCGATCACCGGTCGTGGTACCGTTGCTACCGGCCGTATCGAAACCGGCGTTGTTAAGGTAGGTGACGAAGTTCAAATCATGGGTCTGGGCGCTGACATGAAGTCAGTTGTTACCGGTGTGGAAATGTTCCGCAAGCTCCTCGATCAGGGCGAAGCCGGCGATAACGTTGGTCTGCTGCTCCGCGGTATCGACAAGAAGGACATCCGTCGCGGTATGGTAATCTGCCACCCGGGCGTTGTTAAGCCCCACGACGAGTTCAAGGCATCCGTCTACATCCTGAAGAAAGAAGAAGGCGGCCGTCACACTCCCTTCCACAACCACTACCGTCCCCAGTTCTACATCCGTACACTTGACGTAACCGGTGAAATCACCCTCCCCGAAGGCGTTGAAATGGTTATGCCCGGCGACCACGTAGAAATCAA
>CANQZK010000176.1 GCA_947628285.1 uncultured Muribaculaceae bacterium | reverse complement strand
TGTGCCGTATTGTGTGGAACACTTATCAAACTTCCGTGGAACACTGGTCTGTTGATTATTCAGTAAACCCTATTTAAGTGTGTGTTTCATTTCGGCGGATAATGTTTTACTATGCGAAGTTAGAGAAAATTTTAACATAACACAATCTTTTTAACGTTTGAAGTGTTATAATTCTGAAAAGTTAAGATATGAGAATACAATTGTTTAGTGTTATGTTCATCACATGTGCGACGCTCGCAGCCCGTCAGACAGACCTCGCCGGCATTGGCCGGCAACTGTCGCAGACGGGTTGCGGACGCGCCGCTGTCAGCTATGAAATTCTGATGCCTTCAAGCGACACGCCCGTGCGCTACGATATTGACCTCATGTCCATGCCCGCCGCTCCGGGCGATACCTTGGCACCGTGCGACTACCTGATAGACTGGACGCTGCACACTCCGGCAGGGACGACCTCGGAGGGCTTCTCGGCCTACACCGGGGGCAATCATTTCCGCTACCGCGACGGACGGCTGCAGGAGTACCATGCGGCCGACGATTCCGCTCCCTTCCTGCCCGACGGCACGGCGCGGCGCGGAGTGGCCTCGGCTGCACAGTTTGTCGACATCACCCCGCAGGCCTTGGGCCGGCAGTTGGCCGCCATGACCGACGACGACAATTTCACCTTCGACGTGGACGTGCACCACGATGTGGTGACCGTCAGCGGCAAGGAGAGCACGCAGGGCTACGATTTCCGCGAATTCACCTACCGGCTGGACCCTGCCACCTTCCTGCCACGCGAGATTGAGATTGACTACAACCCCGGCGCGCCGTCCGAGCAGGTTGTCACCGTGCGATACGGTGCCTGGTCGGCCGACAGTTGCCTTAAGCCGGACGAGTCGTGTCTGACCGCGCGCTACCCCGAGGTGTTCTCGCGCTACCGCACCGACTCATTCACGCTGGAGAATCTGCCGGGACGCCGAATGCCCGGCTGGGCGCTGCCGACAATCGACGGCGGACGGTCCGTGCATACGGCCGGCGAACCCTTCGGACATCCCGTGGTGGTGGTATTCGTCAACTCCGAGGTGGGCGACCCGGCTGCCGACATCGCCGACATGAACGCCCTGGCCGAGCGGTCGTCCGTCACGGTGGGCGCCTGCGTGGTGTTCACCGACAAGGACCGCCGCCGCATAGCCGAAATGCTGCCCGCTCCTGGCCCCGGCGTGGAGGTGATGGCCAACGGCGCCTCACTGGCACGCGACTGCGGCGTGGCCCTGACACCGTCGACCATAATATGCAACGCCGACGGCGTGGTAACCGACATAATAGTGGGCCGCAACAAAAATCACCTCTCGGATGTTTTACAGAAAGTCATAATAGCCAAATAACCCAACTTACAGATATGCAACAAACCGTATTCTTCAAGGGCACACCCTGCCACACATGTGGCTCGCTGCCCGAAACGGGCACAAAAGCCCCCACTTTCAACCTGGTTTCAAAGGACCTCACCCCGGTGACCGACAAGGATTACCCGGGCAAACGCATCGTGCTCAACCTCTTCCCCAGCCTTGACACGCCCGTCTGCGCCGCCAGTGTTCGCCGCTTCAACGCCGAAGCCGCCGCGCTGCCCGATGTGGCTGTCATCTGCGTGTCGATGGACCTCCCCTTCGCCATGAGCCGCTTCTGCACCATCGAGGGCATCAAGGACGTGACCGCCGCATCGGCCTTCCGTTCGCCCGACTTTGTGCGCGACTACGGTGTTGAGATTGTCGACGGTCCCCTGGCCGGCCTGCTGGCACGCGCCGTGGTGGTGCTGGACGAGAACCGCAACGTAATCTACCGCGAGCTGGTTGAGGAAATCACTCACGAGCCCGACTACAAAGCCGCCATCTCAGTACTGAAACGCTGATTAAGAACTTAAGGCCAATAGGCCCTATAAGCCCTATATCATTGAAGCGGGCCCCGGTCAGACCGGGGCCCGCTTTGCTTAAGTATGTGTCAAACAAGAGTTAGAGAGCTACCTTGCAGGTCTTGACAGCCTTGCCGTCGGTGGCGCGTACGGTGTAGATGCCTGAGGCCAGACCGGTGTTGATGGTGGCGTTGGCGGCACGACCGTTGAATACGCAGCGGCCCGACATATCGTAAACTGCAACATTGGCATTGCCCTGAACGGCGATGACACCGCCACGCATTGCGCGAACGCCGAAGCCTGCGCCGTCGGTGCTGACACCCTTGATGCCGGCGAGGTCGCCCTTCATGATGTATGAGTAAACATCGGGATCACTTTCTTCAGTCGGCCAGCCGTTCTGAACGCAAGACAGTGCTACCTGCATCTCTTCGTCGAAGGTGAACATACCGGTTGCCATAGCCTCACGTTTTACGTAGATAGGCATGCCTTCGTCGTCGAATTGGAAATTACCTTCCTCGTCCACGGCTATTTCTTCAAATTCGTGAGTCATGTTCTCCTTCATCCACTTGCCCAGTTCGGCATCTTTGGCGGCGATGTAATCATATGCGCTGACGGTTTCTTCCTGGCCGGGGAGCAGGAGCTGACCGCAGTTGGCCAGGTCATAGATACCATAGCTCAACACCAGGATGCCGTTGTCAAGTACCTGGTTGGGAATCAGACCGGAAAGCTTGTCGAGCTTGGTCAATTCGCCGGTCTTGACATCAATTACCAGGGGGATTGCTATTGTCAGAGGACGGCCCCACATGTCGGTATGTTCGGGGTCTTCAACTGATGTTGTGGCAGCGATGATGGTGCCGGCGTGGTTGAGGAGCACGCTGTTGAAGTCGATGTAAGTCGATTGGCTGATAGCGTCCCACAGGTCGGTGTTGGCTTTGGTCCACTCCTCGTCGAACGCTGCAAGTTCCTCTTTATATTTTTCAAAAGCCTCGTTGTACTTGGCAAGTTCCTCGGCGGTCATGAAGTCGCCATAGTTTTCAGGATTCCGAGGACCGCTTTCCCAGTCGCCTTCGTAGCTTGCGCAGATATCCTCATAATAAGCGCGCTCTTCCTCGGTCATGAAATCGGTGAGCTGGGGCTGTTTGGGCGATTCGGGGAAGGGGGTCATTTCAATGTGGTTGGGGTTGTAGTACTTATCCAACGGCATGGTGTATGACCATTCGCCCTTATCGTTCACGGTATAAACGATGGGAGTTGCGGTGAAGCCCGCGCAGTCCTGAACGTTACCTACGATTGTGTTACCGTCGGCAGAGATGTAGTTGAGGGTTATGTACTGGGGCAGACGTCCGGTCCAGTCCTTTTCAGGATAAGGCAGGCCGATAGGCTCGGAATACGTGCCGTCTTCCTTCTGGTTCCAGATGACAGGTATCTGCATGATGTTGTCTTCGCGGTTCTTGTCAATCTGAGTACCGGGGTTGTAGTAGCCGCATATGCGCTTGCCGTCAGGTGTGATGCCGCCGGGATAAACGGAGATGGCGTCGTTGGTGGGAATGTCTTTCCATTCGCCGTTCTGCCAGTAGCTGATGTCGCCGTCATAACGTGCGCCCAGCACAATACCGTCGTTTGAGATGCAGTTGCCCATGCCCAGACCGAACTGGCCTTGGCCTTCGGGAACGTAGTCATAGATCTTGCCGGTTTCGAGGTTGACGATATGCACGCTGTACATATACTGGGATGCGGCCCATTTGCCGTTGGGCGAGATGGAATTCAGCCACAGGTCAGCCTGTACCTGTGGTTCGGCAGCGCAAAGACTGCCTACGCCAAGCACCGCAGCGCCCATAATAAGTAGAAGTTTGTTCATACAATAGTTCGTTAAAAAATTAATCATAGGCTAAGCGGCATCAGTCGCCAAGCCAAAGAGTTCTTTGACAAGTTT
>CANQZK010000175.1 GCA_947628285.1 uncultured Muribaculaceae bacterium | reverse complement strand
GGCATCCAGCTCGATGATATTGAGCGAGTTGCCCTCGTTGAAGGCGCGACACGAATCGCACTCGTTGCAGGCCTCGCCGTCGGGCGTGCGCCGGGTGCAGTTGATGGTTTTGGCGAATATTCGGGCGCAGGAGGTCTTGCCCACGCCGCGGCTGCCGCAGAACAGGTAGCTGTGGGCCAGGCGCTCGTTGGCAATCGAGCTTTTGAGCGTGGCTGTCAGCGACTTCTGTCCCACAACGCTGGAGAAGGTCGAGGGCCGGTATTTGCGTGCCGATACGATGTATTGTTCCATGTGACAAAGTTAATCACTTTTTTGCATAGCGTCCCTATCAAAAATTAAATTTTGCCGTTTTTAGTGAATTTTGTAACTTTGCGACCTAAACAAAAACGCGATGTTACAGAAAATCGAATCATTACGCGCCGAAATTGCCTCTCTGACGGCCGCCGATGCCGCCGAACTGGAGACTTTACGCATCAAATACCTCAGCAAGAAGGGCCTCGTGTCCGCTCTCTTTGACGAATTCCGCCAGCTCCCCGCCGACAGCAAACGCGAGCTGGGACGCCCCGTCAACGAGCTCAAGGCCTTCGCCCTGGACAAAATCAACTCCCTGCGCGCCGAGCTCGAGGCCGACGCCGCTGCCGACAACGTCTGCGACCTCACCCGCACAGCCGCTCCCATGCCCTGCGGCACACGCCACCCGCTGTCGCTGGTGCGCGAGCAGATCATAGCCATCTTCCGCCGCCTGGGCTTCAACATTGCCGAGGGACCCGAGATTGAGGACGACTGGCACGTGTTCGAGTCACTGAACTTCGCCGCCGACCATCCCGCCCGCGACATGCAGGACACCTTCTTCATCAACCGCGCCCCGGACGTGCTGCTGCGCACGCACACTTCATCCGTCCAGACCCGCGTCATGGAGAACAACCGCCCGCCCATCCGCATCATCTGCCCGGGCCGCGTGTTCCGCAACGAGGCCGTATCGGCCCGCGCCCACTGCTTCTTCCATCAGGTCGAGGCCCTGTACGTGGACCGCAACGTAACCTTCGGCGACCTGCTGCAGACACTGCGCTACTTCGCTCAGGAAATGTTCGGCCCCCAGACACGCATCCGCCTGCGTCCCAGCTACTTCCCCTTCACCGAACCGTCGGCCGAGATGGATATCAGCTGCGACCTCTGCGGCGGCAAGGGCTGCTCGTTCTGCAAGGGCACCGGCTGGGTGGAGATTCTGGGCTGCGGCATGGTGGACCCCAACGTGCTTGACGCCTGCGGCATCGACTCCAAGGAATACAGCGGTTTCGCCCTGGGAATGGGCGTGGAACGCATCGCCAACCTCAAGTACCGCGTCAGCGACCTGCGCCTCTTCTCCGAGAACGACCTCCGCTTCCTGGACGAATTCATCGGCGCCCGTTGATGAAACGCGACGAGCGTTACGCCCGGGTCATAGAACGCTTTGAACGCGAGCTGCCTCAGCCCGCCACCGAACTGCACTATGCCGACCCCTTCCAGCTCCTTGTGGCCGTAATCCTCTCGGCACAGTGCACCGACAAGCGTGTCAATCAGATAACCCCGGCGCTGTTCCGGGCATTCCCCGACGCCCGCTCAATGGCCGAGGCCACGCCCGAACAGATATACCAGTACATCAAATCCTGCTCATATCCCAACAACAAGACCAAGGCCCTGCTGGGCATGGCCCGCACCCTGGTGCGCGATTACGACGGTCAGGTGCCCGACGATTTCGACGCCCTCACCTCGCTGCCCGGCGTCGGACGCAAGACGGCCAACGTCATCCTCTCCGTGGTCTATGACCAGCCACGCATGGCCGTGGACACGCACGTGTTCCGCGTGGCCGAGCGCCTGGGCCTGACCACCCGCAGCCGCTCGCCCCTGGAGACGGAACGAGCCCTGACCGCTCACATCCCCGAGGACAAGATAGCCCGCGCACACCACTGGCTCATCCTGCACGGCCGCTACGTGTGCAAGGCCCGCCGGCCCGACTGCGCCGGCTGCTTCCTGAGCGACATCTGCCGCGCCCGTCCACGCCTGGAGAAGGAAGCCGCAGCCCTCAAAACAGCTAAAACCGCTAAAACCGAAAAATAGGTGGAACATACCCTACTCTTCATCATCGAGATGCTGGGCACGTGCGCCTTTGCCATCTCGGGCATACGTCTGGCCGCGGCCAAGCGCTTCGACTGGTTCGGCGCCTACGTCGTGGGCCTTGTCACGGCCATCGGCGGCGGCACCCTGCGCGACGTCCTGCTGGACATCCCCGTATTCTGGATGCTCTCGCCCATGTACCTTGAAGTCACCGGCCTGTCGCTGTTGGCGGTAATCTGCTTCCGGCGCGCCCTGGTGGGCGGCATGCGCACCATCTTCATCTTCGACGCCATCGGCCTGGCGCTGTTCGTTGTCGTGGGCATCGAGAAGACCCTGGCCTGCGGCGGGCCCATGTGGGTGGCCGTCGTCATGGGCATCGTCACCGGCTCATTCGGCGGCGTCATCCGCGACATCCTCATCAACGAGGAGCCCCTGTTCTTCCGCAAGGACATCTACGCCACCGCCTGTCTGGCCGGCGGCCTGGCCTACTGGCTGCTCACCGAGGCCGGCACCCCGTCGTGGGTACCGCAGACAATGTGCGCCGTCACCGTCATAGGCCTGCGCGTGGCCGCCGTCGTCTTCAAGTGGTCCCTGCCCATCCTCCACGTAGACCCCTCCATCCTCCCCCGCAAAAAATAACCCCTCGCGGTTGTTTCGAAATTTCCTATGCGGAGAATTGTGTGGACGCGATTAATCGCGTCCACACATATGATTGATTAACAGGCCGTTGTCGACGCGGACGCGATTAATAGCATCCCTACCGGCGCTTATAGGCATCGAATATTTACCCTTCCCATTCGCGCGCACGCGCGTTATCCGTTTTTATGTTTATCTATATAATATTGTTTTATTATATATATATAATGTGTGAATGTCCGCTTTGAGATACCATAATTACCGTTTTTTGTCCGCTTTGAGTGACCCTCAAAGCGGACATTTTCTATAATTGTCCGCCTTCAGCACCCGTTTGTTACTTTTGTCGCCTTTTTTGCTTTTTTAACGGAAATATTTGGCTTGGGGTGTTTTTTTGCTTATCTTTGCAATATCTTTCAGGGACGTAAACCCTGCTATTCCTGCCAATTGTTATCAGGATGCCTGCCCGCAGGCTTATCGACTTCTTCTATATTGAAAAATCTAACAGCTATTCTATGAAACTCTTTACAAGCCTTATGCTGGCGGCTGTTGCCGGCATGGCAATGCCGCAAGCCGGCGCCACACCTCCTATGGCGCAGCCCGGCCCGCGTGTAGCCGTGCAGCGCCCCGCCCTGAAGTCCAATCCGTTCACAACCCAGCGCCGCGCCACTATCGACGCGGCCAATGCCCGCATCGACGCCCTGCAGTCACGCGGCGGCATGATGCGCGCTCCCGAGGCTCAGCCCGACCCCGCGCATCAGTTCACCGGCCTGCAATATTTCGGCGACATTGACGGCCCGGACGGCAAGCTGTGGTTCTACACGGCCACCTTTGAGTATGACCACATCAAGCACGAGCACTATACCGAGCACATCCAGCGCGGCTATACCTTTGATATCTACGACGATAACATGAAGCACGTGGGCACCATCCACGACAAGGTGACCTACGCCGAGGGCGAGCTGCGCGTGGTGCAGTGCTATCTGCTGCCCGTCATCACCAAGAATTATTTCAATAATTCAAGTTTCGCAAGTTCAACTTGCTGATTTCAGATTGTAAAAATGAGCGATATGAGCCATCTCTTCAGACTGG
>CANQZK010000174.1 GCA_947628285.1 uncultured Muribaculaceae bacterium | reverse complement strand
CCTTCCTCACAAGACAAAAATCGACTCAAGATATGCGACCCTGCCGTCAACATTTATTATTAAACAAGCTCTTAATTATTTGATGTTGGGGTTGTTATGGTGTCGATTGTGCCGCGCGAGTATGAGCGGTATGTGTCGCGCTCAAAGTCGTCCTCCGGCTCGGCCAGGGGTGTCTGCCGGTCCAGATTGAAGGCCAAGTACTTGATGGTCAGCCCGCGGGCCAGCCACTGGCTCTCGTAATGGGTGCGGATGGCCAGGATGGGGTCTACGATGTCGCTGTGGTACAGGTCAGCGGTGTCGTGGCGCACGTCCAGACCGTTGAGCTGCACCATGGCGCGGGTGTAGGCGTACAGGAAGGGGCTGTCGGTCTTGAGGTGGACGGTGCCGCCGTCAGTGAGCACGCGCCGGTACAGGTCCATGAACCGCGTGGATGTGAGGCGCTTGCGCACCTTCTTCATCTGCGGGTCGGGGAAGGTTATCCATATCTCGCTCACCTCGTCGGGCGCGAAGAAGCTGTCAATCAGCTCGATGCCGGTGCGGACAAAGCCCACATTGGTCATGCCGGCGGCCAGCGCGGCGGTGGCACCGGCGTGCATGCGCGCGCCTTTGATGTCGATGCCTATGAAGTTTTTCTCGGGGAACAGGCGTCCCAGCCCCACGGTGTACTCGCCCTTGCCGCAGCCCAGTTCGAGCACGATGGGGCGGTCGTTATGGAAAAAGTCGCTGTGCCAGCGGCCCTTGAGCGGGAAGCCTCCGGCCTCGCGCAGCCGCCCGAAGGGATACTGGAACACGAGGGGGTTGGTATCGAGTTCGGCGAATTTGGATAGCTTGTTTTTGCCCATAATCTATAGGTTGAGTGTTACTTGGACAGCTTGAGCGAGGCCGTGCGGCCGTCGGACAGGGCTGCATGGATTATGTATACGCGCTCGGCCAGGCCTTCGGTGGCGATGGCTACACAGTCGGTGCGGGGCTCCACGGTAATGAGCACGGCGCCGGCGGCGTTGCACACGCTCAGGCGGTCGATGTCGAGGCCGTTGACGGACACCTGCAGCTCATCGCCCGCAAAGCGGCCGCGCAGATGAGGCCGGGCCACGTCGATGGCAACGGTGACCTCGCCCGAGGCCAGGTCCTTGATGTCGAATTCGCGCCACTGGGGGGCCGACTTGTAGTCGTCGATGGCCTTGGCGGGCACATACAGCACCACATCGGGTTGCGACACGCCGTGCCACACGTCGTCGCCCAGCTCGGGCACGGCGGCAGCGCCCACGTTGACGGTGCGGAGCGAGGTCATGTCGGCCATGGCGCGGTCGCCCAGATATTCAATGTTGTCGGGCAGGGTCACGGCGGTGACTCCGCTCAGGCCCTTCAGGGCGTATTTGCCTATGGTAGAGGCGCGTCCTAACAGGCCCTCGCCCTTCATGGCTGCGTTGCCGGTGTAGGCATAGTCAGGCACGGCCTCGATGCCGTCGGAGGTGGTGAAATCGCTCAACTGCGGACAGCCGAAGAACACGCCGCGCTGCAGCCGGGCCGCGGGGGCCATGGCGGCGCGTGTGCAGGCGCTCAGGTCGGCAAAGGCCCACGCGCCGACATCGGTCAGCGCGGTGCAGCCGCGCAGGTCCACGGCCTGAAGGCCCGAACCGCGGAAAGCGCCGTCGCCGATGGCCGTCAGCGCCCCGCCGAAGTCAAAGTCAGTCAGCGCCGTGCAGCCCGCAAAGGCGTCGGCACCGATGGCGGTGAGCTGCTGCTCGCCCTCCAGGGTGGCAAGGCGCGTGCAGCCGTGAAACGACTTTGCCCCGGCCGTTGTGGCCGCGCCGAAGGTCAGCGTAGTCACGCCGGATGCGGCAAAGGCACCGTCGCCGATGGCGGCCGGGCCGCTCACAGTCACCGTCGTCAGGGCGTCACAGCCCAGGAAGGCACCTTCGGCCACCCGTACGGCATTGGCCGGCACAGTCAGCGACGTAAGGGCCGAGCCCGCAAAGGCGTTCGGGCCCACCGTCAGCGCACCCTGCCGCGGCAGCTCCACGGAAGTCAGCCCGGATCCGGCGAACACCCCGGCCGGAACCATATCGGCGGCCGACACGGTAGCGCCGTGTAGCGAAGCGCCCTTATAGGCGGCTATTGTGGCCTCGCTCAGGTCCAGACGGCGCAGAGCGGGCATATTTTCAGAAATAAACCAAAGGTCGGAAGCGTCGACACTGCCGCGGACAGTCAGCTCGGTTTCCGTGGCAAGCGCCACAGAGCCCATCGCACCGGCCAACGAGCCGGCGGCCGACGTCACCTCGGCAGCCATAGCCCCGAGCGGCAACATCGCGCATAAAAGAAGAGAGGTAAGTTTCCCGGTCATATCAAAAGTATAAATATCGGGCAAAGATACGAAAAAAAAGCCAAAGTACCCCCGCACGCGCCGTTTTCGACAAAATTCGACAAAATTGCCGGCAATTTTTCAACGCAATTTTTCAACGCGACCGTAGCGGCGCTATACATAGCGCCGGCGGCGAAACGCACGCCGTTGTATCCTGCCCGGGTCTTTAATTGCCTCTCTCATAAATCAAAATTTTATCTCTGTCGACTGATTTACGTGCAAAAACTTTCAACCCGCGGTTTTCGACCAAATCGACTTTACAACCCAACAGGTCAGTCAGGTCCATGAGCATACCGCCCATTTGGAACAACGAGACGCGGCCGGACGAATTGTCGCAATCCACAAGGATATCGATATCGCTATCGGGCGATTCTTCGCCGCGCGAGCACGACCCGAACATAATGCGGTCCGATATCATAGCTCGTTTTACTATACAACGCCAAAGATACGAAAAAAGTCGGACATCCGCCATGAAAGCCCCCAAATATAGCAGGAAATGAAATTCCGGCTTGCCCAAAACCCGAAAAAAGGAGTGCCGGCGCGGGGTCGGCACTCCTTTTTGGGGTTTATCTTATGCGTGTGTTACTTCACTTCCTCGAAGTCTACGTCGGTGACGTGGTCGTCGGGGCCGGGGGCGGAGGCGCCGGTGTTAGGTGCGCCGGCACCGGGCTGTGCACCTGCCTGGGCCTGAGCCTGGGCGTTGAGGATATCCTGCTGGGCTGCGCCGAAGGCGGTTTCGACTTCCTTGATGGCGGCTTCGATGGCGGCGACGTCCTGAGCCTTGTGGGCCTCTTTCAGTTTGGCCACGCCGGCTTCGATGGCGGCCTTGCGGTCGGCGGGAATCTTGTCGCCCAGTTCGGCCAGCTGCTTCTCGGTCTGGAAGATTATTGCGTCGGCCTTGTTGATGGTGTCGACACGTTCCTTTTCCTTGCGGTCGGCGGCTTCGTTGGCGGCGGCTTCGTCCTTCATACGTTTGATTTCGGCGTCGGTCAGGCCTGACGAGGCTTCGATGCGGATGCTCTGTTCCTTGCCGGTGGCTTTATCCTTGGCTGAAACGTTGAGGATGCCGTTGGCGTCGATTTCGAATGTCACCTCAATCTGGGGCACGCCACGGGGTGCGGGTGCGATGCCGTCGAGGTGGAATTTGCCCAGGAGTTTGTCGTCCTTGGCCATGGGGCGCTCGCCCTGGAGGACCATGATTTCAACCGAGGGCTGGTTGTCCATTGCGGTCGAGAATACTTCGCTCTTGCGCACGGGGATGGTGGTGTTGGCCTCGATGAGCTTGGTCATCACGCCACCCAGTGTCTCGATGCCCACCGACAGGGGCACAACGTCCAGCAGCACAACGTCGCCTTTGACGTCGCCTGACAGGATACCGCCCTGAATTGCGGCGCCGATGGCCACAACCTCGTCGGGGTTGACGCTCTTGTTGGGTTCCTTGCCGAAGATTTCCTTAACCTTGGCCTGGATTGCGGGGATACGGGTAGAGCCGCCCACCAG
>CANQZK010000173.1 GCA_947628285.1 uncultured Muribaculaceae bacterium | reverse complement strand
GGTTCGGCCAAGGCGGCTCCGAGGGCCTTGCGCTCGCGGTAGATATCAACGTCTGATCCGCGCGAGAAATATATGCGTTCAAACGAGCAACTACTGTTGCCCGCGTCCGGCAGAATCCGGCGCAGCTCACAGTCGCCGTGATTGTCTATGAGCAGAGCCTCGCCGCGGCCAAGTTCTTTGATTTCGTCAACGCCCAGATTGAACGCGGTCTGTATCACGGGTCGTTCCGAAGCCAGGACTATCACCTCGTCGTCCACGTGGTAGAAAGCCGGACGGATGCCCTTGGGGTCGCGGAACACGAATGAACTCCCCGACCCTGTCACGCCGCACATGACGTATCCGCCGTCCCACTCCGGAGCGGCGGCCGAGAGCATGCGCCCCAGGTCAAGATTGTCCTCGATGGTCCGGGCCAGGAAGGGGTCATCCAGAGTGTCGCGGTACTGACGGTAAAGGCGTTTGTTCTCCTTGTCGAGCGCGAACCCTAAAAGTTCGAGGAGCATATTTGTATCGTTGGACATGCGCGGGTGCTGGCCCGAGGCAACTATGCGCTGAAACATCTGCGGAACATTGGTCATATTGAAGTTGCCGCACAGCATGAGCGAGCGCGACCGCCAGTTGTTTCTCCGCAGCACCGGATGGGCGAAACTCAGTCCGCTCCGGCCGGTGGTGGAATAACGTAGATGTCCCATGTATATCTGGCCTAAGAAGGGCTCGAAGGCCTCGACCTGCTCGGCCGGGAGTAAGTTCAGGTCCGGGCCCAGCCGGCTGCCTATGCGTTCAAAAATCTGATGGATGGCGTCCTTGCCCAACTCGCGCTCGCGGAAGATGTTCTCGTATCCCGCCGGGCTGTCCAGCTTGACCACACCCACACCGGCGGCTTCCTGTCCGCGGTTGTGCTGCTTTTCCATAAGCAGATACAGTTTGTCCAGGCCCCAGGCATAGGTGCCGTACCGGCGGCGGTAATATTCCAGCGGCTTGCGCAGACGTATCAGCGCCACGCCACATTCATGTTTCAGAGGTTCCATGTTTGTTCTTGACAGAATCAGTACGGCCGCGTCTGCAGGTTCAGACGCGGCCGTAGGTGATGGGGTTTATCGGATGAAGAGGAGTTCGCGGTATTTGGGCAGGGGCCACATTTCGTTGTCGACCATGAGTTCGAGCTTGTCGATGTGATATCTGATTGTCTCCATCTTGGGTGCGACGGTGTCGTGGTATGCTATCGCCTTCTCGCGCTCGCTGGCTATGCGGTTGGCCGCCTTGCGGGCCTCGACCATGGCGTCGACTTCAGTCTTTATCACATCCATGTGATAGGAGATTTTCTCGATTGTCTCCAGGTCATGCGTCACGACGTAGGCGCCCTTCACGCCGGGGAAAAGCGATTTCAGCTTCACCACATTGTCAACCAACAGCGACTGGTTGCGCGTGGCCACGGATATGACGTGGTTGATGGCCAGGTCGCCCAGCACGCGGGCCTCAATCTGCACCTTCTTGGTGTACATCTCCCACTTGACTTCGTTGCGGGCCTCGAGCTCCACGCGGCTGAACACACCGGTACGGACGAACATCTCGACCGATGAGGGCGACAGATAGGCATCGAAAATCTTCGGCGCGGACGATTCGCAGTCCAGACCGCGACGCGCGGCCTCGGCCTTCCATTCGTCAGAGTAGCCGTTGCCGTTGAACTGGATGTTCTTGCACTCGCTGGCCAGCTTGCGCAGCTCTTCCAGGATGGCGTCCTTCTGCGGAGTGCCGGCGGCTATGCGGGCCTCGACGGCCTCACGGAACGAGTTCAGCTGGTCGGCCACGGCAGCATTGAGCGCTATCATGGCACAGGCACAGTTGGCCGACGAGCCCACGGCGCGGAATTCGAAACGGTTGCCCGTGAAGGCAAAGGGCGATGTGCGGTTGCGGTCGGTATTGTCAACCATGATCTCAGGAATCTGCGACAGGCCCAGACTGACGCCCGACTTGGACGACAGCTTGGCCAGCTCCTCGGGCGTGGCCTTGTCCAGCTCATCGAGCACATGCTCAATGCTGCTGCCGGTGAAGATTGATATGATGGCGGGGGGAGCCTCGTTGGCGCCCAGACGGTGGCAGTTGGTGGCCGACATGATGGAGGCCTTGATGAGCGCGTTGTGCTTGTGCACGGCAGCCATCACATTGATTACAAAGGTCAGGAACTGCAGGTTGGCCTCCGGCGTGCGGCCGGGAGCGAACAGCAGAGTTCCGCGGTCGGTGCCCAGGCTCCAGTTGTTGTGCTTGCCTGAGCCGTTGATGCCTGCAAAGGGCTTCTCGTGCAGCAGCACGCGGAAGTTGTGGCGGCGGGCCACCTCGCTCATCAGCGACATCAACAGCAGGTTGTGGTCATTGGCCAGATTGGTCTCCTCATATATGGGGGCGAGCTCAAACTGGTTGGGAGCCACCTCGTTATGGCGGGTCTTGGCCGGTATGCCCAGGCGGTGACATTCAATCTCCAGGTCGAGCATGAAAGCCTCCACGCGTGAGGGTATCGCGCCGAAGTAGTGGTCCTCAAGCTGCTGATTCTTGGCACTCTCGTGGCCCATCAGCGTGCGGCCGGTCAACACCAGGTCCGGACGGGCCGAGTAAAGCGCCTCGTCCACCAGAAAATATTCCTGTTCCCAGCCAAGGAACGACTTGACATGCTTCACCTCGGGGTCAAAGAACCGGGCAACGCCCGTTGCGGCGCGGTCCACGGCATTGAGCGCGCGCAGAAGCGGCGTCTTGTAGTCCAGGCTCTCGCCGGTATAAGATATGAAGATGGTGGGGATACACAGCGTGCCGTCCAGAATAAACGCCGGCGACGAAATGTCCCATGCCGAGTAACCGCGGGCCTCGAAAGTATTGCGGATGCCGCCGTTGGGGAACGACGATGCGTCAGGCTCCTGCTGCACAAGCAATTTGCCTGAGAATTCCTCGACCACCCCACCCTTACCGTCATGTTCAATGAAGGCATCATGCTTCTCAGCGGTGCCGTCGGTCAGCGGGTGGAACCAGTGGCTATAATGGCGCGCGCCGTTGTCGATGGCCCAACGCTTCATTCCTTCGGCAACACTGTCGGCCAGGTCGCGGCTGATTGACGTCTTGTTCTCGATAGCCGAGATCAGCGCGTCATAAGTCGCCTTGGGCAGATACTCGAACATTGTCTTGCGGTTGAACACCGCTTTGCCGTAGAACGCCTCGGGACGCTCCGACGGGATTTCGACAGGGACAGCCTTGCGGTCGAAGGCCTCTTCAACAACTTTAAATCTTAGAGATGACATTGTCTGGAAACATTATAAGTAAAAGCTACTATGAAATGGTCAGAAAAAAGAACGCCCGTCGACGGTACATTGCGTCGGCTACAGAAGGCCGTCGTTGACACCGTTGGCGGGATGGAGATGATGTTATCAACATTTCTCGAAAAAATTCGGCGCAAAGTTACGCCAAAAATCATTTCCGTCAAAGAGATTTTTTCAGATTTTTCACCGAATCGAATAAAATTTCCCGGAAAACCATCGCAACTAAAATCTAACCCGCTGTACACTATAAAATGCCGGCCGGTAGAGGATCTATACATAGCGCCGACGGCTAATTCTGTATTTGGCCAATAGTGGCGCCAAACGGTGCATTTCGTGCAAAAGCGCCGGAGGCGCGAGTTCTCTACAACCACCGTGCGATAGCCGGCGGATAAAGGATATCAATAGGATTCGAGACCAGCTGCGGAGCAAGCGCAGTCTCGAAATGCGAAAGCGCAGACTTCAGTCGACCTGTGCTGACGCATGTCGCGGCAGCGCACGCTCCGCGGCTTGCCACGAAGTTTGCGTTCATTCCTTGTCCCGCAGCTATCGCAGCGGGTTGTATAGAAATCGCACGCTCCGCGGCTTGCGTCCTGACAATTTAGACGTTTAGAGCTTGTTTAAAAATAAATGTTAACGGCAGGGCTGTCAGTCGTTGAGCAGATTTGTGTCTGTGATGAGGGAG
>CANQZK010000172.1 GCA_947628285.1 uncultured Muribaculaceae bacterium | reverse complement strand
GTGTACGATGGGGATCATGGCGTTCTTCCAGATATGCTTGGTGAAGATCTCGCTCTCGGACAGACCCCCCGACCGCGCGAACTTGACATAGTCGGAGTTCATCTGGTCGATCATGTAGCGGCGCATCCACTTCATCAGGTTGGCGACGCTGGGCAGAGACAGCGAGATGATGGGCAGGATGTACATCAGCTTGGAGTCGGAGTCCATGTCAAACAGGGTGGGCAGCTTGAACACGGCGCCGCCGACGGCCTTGAACAGGAAGATGTACGCCAGGCTCGGCACAGCGATGATGAAGACGATGTAGATGGTGCCCAGCTTGTCGATGATGCCGTCCTTGCGCAGGGCCATGGCCAGACCGATGGGCAGGCCCAGCACATAAGCCAGCACGACCGAGATGATGCCGATGACGAAGGAGTAGCCCAGCTTGGACAGGCCCTTCTTGTGGGTGACGACGTTGGTGTAGTCATCGGTAAAGCGGTCGACGTTGACCTGGTTGCCCTCGCGCGAGCCGGCCACATAAGTGGCGGTGTGCAGGTTGTCGGCGCTGTCCTCGGTCAGGCCGGTGGGGAAGGTCATGGTGGACAGCACGTAGGAGCCCTGGGACTCGGTCATGGTATTGAACACATCCACGCCGCGGTTGACGGTGTAGCTCTCGCCCAGGTGCAGCGTGAGCAGGTTCTGGTGGATATAGGGGAACTCATCGTCCAGATAGAACAGATACTTATGCTCGGTGCCGTTGCCGAGGATGGCCGGCGAGAACTTTTTCTCGGTGCCGGTGGGGTTGTACACCGGGTCGTAGGCGGTAAAGGTCAGGCCGCGCTTGCCGATATCGTTCTCCTCCGGCACAAAGTGGATGTTGTCGAAGTGGAACATACCGGTAAAATAGGTGATGACGCGGCTGATCAGCGGCTTGTCGCGGGTGGCGTACAGCGCCGCGGCGCCGCCGTCCTTGACCTGGCCGTTGGACTTGGTGTCGGCGTCCAGGCGGACGACATTGTAGCCCTGGGCCGCGTAGGTCTCGGTGAACCGCTGCACCATTTCGGCCACCTCGGCCTTGTCCTTGTCCGGGGTACGGCCGAGGGTCGCCGCCGCGCTGCGCTCCTCGTCGGTGATCTCACCGCTGCGGGCAAGCTCGGCCAGATAGTCGGCATAGGGCACATAGTCCACATAGCCGAACACCTCGTACCGGCTCTGCACATAGAGCTCGCGCGCGTTGCTGGTCGTATGGCTGTAGTTCGAGTCACCGGCCAAAATCAGGGACCGATCCAACAGCGAGTAGATCAGGATCATGACCACGATGACGACGATGACAGCCGAGACCAGACCGTGCAGCAGGCGTTTGATGACGTATTTTGCCATTCTTTCTCACACCCCAATACAGTGAAATGTTGTTGGGCTTTTTGGGATAACCGGGGGCAGCGTGCAGAGGTCGGATACATCCGACCCGAAGGCAGGGTCCGCCTCGGGCCGCACATACGCGGCCCCTGCACAGGGAAAGACCCTTCATACGCTTTAAAGCATTAAATCCACAACAAGGCGCAAGAGGGGTGGGGCATTCCCCCACCCCTCTTGCCGTTTGGATCTCCGTTAAGCCTTTGGTGATGGGCCTTGCCTGTGGCTTAATACACGCCCAGGTTCTTGGTCATGTAGCCGTAGGGCTGGATGGTATCCAGGAAGGTCTGCGGGTCGCCGTAGTCAGGACCCCAGCCGGAGCCGAGCGAGATATCGAAGTTGGCCTCGGCGCCGGAGCCGAAAGTGTAGTCGGCGGACTGGCGGGTGGTGGCATCGGCAGCCGCGATGATGTTGACGATGACCGCGCCGCCCAGAGAGGCCTCAAGGCTCTGCTTGAGGACGTTGGCCTGCTTGGTAAAGGTCTCGTTGTAGGAGCCGTACGGGTAGTCGATGTAGATCGGGTTGTCGGCGCTGACCTCAACGCCCACCGAAGCCAGGTCGGCAATGGCCAGCTCGAGTTCGGCCTTGGCGTTGTCAACGTTGTACCAGCCGTCGAAGCCGTCGCCGGAGCCGACGCCGTCATCCGCGGCGGGATCCCAGACCTTGATCGGGTAGCCGTCGGCATCCAGCTGGGCCTGCAGGATGGCGCCGTAGTAGGTGCCGGCCGCAAAGTCGGTGGCGGTGCCGTTGATGTCAACGGTGACATCGTTGGACAGCTGCGCGAAAGTGCCGGTGACATAGCTGTTCTTGAGGGCGGCGTACTTGAGGTCCTCGCCGACGGAAACAGCGTTGTAGGCGGCACGGTCCAGACCGTAGGCAAGCGCCAGACGGAAGTGCTGGTCGTTCATCGCCTGCAGGGTGCGGGCCTTGTCCTCGTCGCTCTGCGGGGAGACGACCATGGTGTCGTCGTTGTAGTTGTTCCAGATGCCGCGGTGCATGTTCATCCAGCCGCAGTAGGTAGTAGCATCGTTGGTGGTGGTGTAATGGTAGAGATCGAAGTAGCTCTCGGTCTCGCCCTCGGGAATCTCGGTCGTGGCGACCTCCAGCGCGCTGGCGTTGAAGCCGCCGGTGGAGAAGTCACCGGACTTGGTATCGTTGTAAACGCGCATGGTGTCGGAGCCGTCATTGTAGATGAGGTTCAGGTTGGGGGTGTTGACGACATCGGCGGCAAAGTAGGCGGGGTTGGCCTTGTAGCTGCATATATTCTTGGCGGTGTAGTTGGTGACCAGGTAGGCGCCGCAGTAGGCGATGGTACTCGGGCTGGTGCCGTAGCTGCCGGCGGTGTACTCGTCACCCTCGGCGCTGAAGGTACCGCCCTGCGCGGTGTAGAAGGCGCGGTTCAGCGGCGCGAAGCAGCCGTAGCCCATCATGGTGATGAAGGCCGGGAACTTGTTCTCGAGGGTGTACTCAAGGGTCAGGTCGTCGATGGCCTTGACGCCGACCTCGGCGAAATCGGTGACCTCGCCGGCCAGGTAAGCATCAAAGTTTTTGATGCCGCAGCCGTCGGTGCTGGTCATCAGGTAGCCAAGAGCGTCGTTGTTGTCGATCAGGTGCTCCATGGAAGCGACCCAGTCGTCGGCGGTGACGTCGCCGATCTCACGGCCCTGCTGGTCGACCCACTTCAGGCCCTCGCGCAGGTGGAAGGTGTAGACGGTGCCGTCATCGGAAACCTCGTAGCTCTCGGCCAGGGCCGGCTGCAGGGTGTTCTTGGCATCGTACTGCATCAGGCCGACGTAGGTCGGCGCAATGAAGATGGAGTCCTGCGTGTAGGAGGTCGCGATGACATCCCAGGTGGCAGGCTCATAGGTGCTGTTGTTGTAGTTGTAGGTATCGGAGAGGGTATAGCCGTGCTCCTCCAGGTAGGCCTTGGCGGCGGTGATGTAATCGGCGGCGGTCTCCGCCTCGCTCCACAGGCCCTGCAGCGCGGTGCGGTCCTCGCTCTTCAGGATCTCGTTGGCGACGATGACGGTATCGTAGCGGTACTCATCAAGGCCCCAGGAGGTGGTGGTGCTGGAACGCGGCACGACGCGGCTCATGGCATAGGCGCCGCCGTTGCCGTTGATCGGCACGAAAGCGCCGGACTCCAGCAGCTTCGCCTCGGCGATGGCCATCAGCGCGGTGCGGGTGTCGATGTCATCGAGTTCCGCCTTCGCGGTCTGATAGTACTCGTTGAACTCGCCCAGGTTCCAGTCATAGACGGCGTCGGAAGCGTCATCGTAGTCCATGGCGTCGATGGCCTCCCAATCGGGACCGGTGTAGCCGTTGCCCACGGCGCCGGTATCGGCGGGCTCGGTGGCGGCGTCGCCGGTGTCGGCAGGGGCGCTGGTGTCAGCGTTGCCGCCGCAGGCGGCGAGGCTGAGGACCATGGCAGCCGCCAACAGCAGACTGACAAGTTTCTTCATGTGTTCTTTCCTCCTTATAAAATGTGGAAGTGCTTATGTTTGATCCCTACCGCACAGCCGGACGATCCTCTCCCCCATTGGCCATACCGTAAAGCTCAAAACCGACCAAACATCTATGATGCATTTTTGTGCCTCGCACAAAAATGCACCGCAGGGGGCGCCCCCTGCGCGCGGACCCGCACCCGCCTGCGCGGTCAAAAACCGACAGGGAATACTTGTCC
>CANQZK010000171.1 GCA_947628285.1 uncultured Muribaculaceae bacterium | reverse complement strand
TCTTTGACTTCTTCCGCCCATGTCTGTGCTCAACGTGGGCATGGTGTGCCAGTATGAGAACCCCGACCCCAAGGCTCACGTTCCCGTCGACTCGCTGGACTGCTACATCCAGGACGCTCTTGACCTGATTGAGTTTGCCAACGGCCCCGTGGACAGCACCTGGGGCAAGGTACGCGCCGATATGGGCCATCCCGAGCCCTTCAACCTCAAGTTCCTGGCCATAGGCAACGAACAGTGGGGCCCGGAATATGTGGAGCGTCTGGAGCCCTTTGTGAAGGTCCTGCGCGAGAAAGCCCCGGAAATCAAGATTATAGGCTCGTCGGGTCCCTCGCCCTCCGGCGAACAGTTTGACTACCTCTGGCCCGAAATGAAGCGCCTGGGCGCCGACCTGGTGGACGAGCACTACTACGCCAACGAGGAATGGTTCCGCAACAACGCCAACCGCTACGACAGCTATGACCGCAACGGTCCCAAGGTGTTCGCCGGCGAGTACGCCTGCCACGGCGCCAACGGCCACAAGTACAACCACTACTGGACATCGCTGCTCGAGGCCGCCTTCATGACCGGCCTGGAACGCAACGCCGACATAGTGCACATGGCCACCTACGCACCCCTGTTCGCCCACGAGAAGGGCTGGCAGTGGCGCCCGGACATGATCTGGTTCGACAACGACTCGCACCGCCTCACCTCCAGCTACGAGGTGCAGCGCCTCTACTCCACCAACAAGGGCACCGAAGTAGCCCCCGTAACCGTCAACGGCCCCGAGACATTCTATGCCTCAGGCGCCTATGACGCCGACAAGGGCCAGTACATAGTCAAGGCCGTCAACATTAGCGGCGAGCCCGAACAGCTTGACATCAACCTGAGCGGCCTGCCCCGCAAGAAGGCCCCCGTAGCGCTTGACATCACCATGATGACCGGCGCCGACGGCGACAGCGACTACCACGAGCTGCAGGAATACACCCTGCCCGCCGACATGCGCAGCATCACCCTGCCCGCCCGTTCATTCGCCGTAATCCGCTACACCGTCAAGTAATCCGACACATCACCGTAAACGCCAACGGCGCCGGCCCGCAAGGGTCAGCGCCGTTGGCGTTTCATATAGCTATGTCAGTTAGTAGGGGAACCATTTCAGGCACATGTCAGTGAACCATATCCACAGCGGGCACATACCCATGAAGAGGATGGTCGACAGGACCAGCGACGAGGTGCCGGTGGCGACATAACTCTGCTCGCGCGACGCGATGATAATGCCAGAGAAGGCAGGCGGCAGTGCGGCGCAGACAACCAGCATCTTGAGGTTGAGCGGATCCATGTGACACAGCATACCCACAACCAGGATGGCCAGAGGCATGATGATCAGCTTCAGGAACGAGCCCATGATGGCCTGACCGTTGATTGAAATCTTGACGGACGACAGTGTGATACCGGCGGCGAATACGGCCACCGAAGCGTTGGCGCCCGATATAAGCTTGAACGACGGGTCGAGGTATTCAGGCCATTTCACGCCGCAAAGCACCAGGATTACGGCCAGGATAGGCGCCCAGGCCACAGGTTCCTTGATGGCGTTGATGACAGGCATCCAGGCCGAGGGGTGCTTGCCGGCGTCCTTGCCGGCCGCAAGGGCAGCCTTGGCCTTGCCGGCGTTGATAAGAGCCAGACCGATAGGAATACCGATGGCGTTTACCTCGATGGCCACGATGGCAATCACAAGGCCTACCGAAGCGCTGTCGCCGAAAATAGGCTGCAGCACGGCAAAGCCCAGGAAGCCGATGGTAGGCGAACCGGAAATCAAGGCCGAGATGGCCGAATCCTCGATAGAGTCCTTATAGAACAGGCGGAATACGTAGTATACCAGGAAGAAGCAGGCAATCAGCACCGTGAAGGATACGATGGTCAGCTTGACGTCGACCGAGAGCATCTCGCGGTTGGCCTTGATGATGGACACAAAAAGAGCGGCGGGCAGGGCGTAGTTGAGCACCAGCTTGTTGAGGATGCGCGCATCAGCACCGGAGAACGAGCCCGTCTTGCCCGAATAGTAACCTAAAAGCATGATTACCAGAATCGGGACTATGGCATATAGAATTATATGTTCCATAAAATGATAGCAAAGGGGTGAAGAATATAATTATGGGATGGACGGGGCGTTCCCCCCGGCGGGTAGAGAATTCAGCCCCGCCGCCGCGGCGGGGTGGCGGCGGGGGCTGACAGTATGGTCATGTTATACAATTATGTGCTGCAGGGATTCGGGGTTGAGGTAACCGATGTGTCCGGATTCCTTGCCGGCGGCGGCGGCAAGCTGCACGTCGATCAGCGTAGGACGTTTGGAGGCAATCGAGGCGGTCAGGGCCTTGGTCAGCTCGTCGGGGGTGGTCACATAGTAGGTGTCGGCGCCGAAGCACTCGCCTAATTTGTCGTAGCGGGCGTTGATGTCAAGCGTAGTGGGGGCGGGATCGCCGTTGTGGCTCAGGTTGACACCGATGCCGTTGTAGATGCCGCCGTTGTTGAGAATCACCACGGTGACAGGCAGTTTGAAGCGGCAGATGGTTGAGAAGTCCATGCCGGAGAAACCGAAGGCCGAGTCGCCTTCCACGGCTACGACGCTCTTGCCGGTAGCCGTTGCGGCACCGACTACTGAGCCCATGCCCATGCCCATGATGGCCCATGTGGCGCAGTCAATGCGGTGGCGCGGCAGGCTCATGTTCACGGCGTCGCGGGTATCGTCGAGGGTGTTGGCGCCCTCGTTCACCAGAATTACGTCCGGGTTGGCCTCCAGAATGGGCTTGATGGCGCTCAGGGCGCTCCAGTGGTTCATGGGGCTGGCGGCTACGTTGGCCTGCAGACGCTCGGCAAACTTGGCGTTCTTGGCCTTTGTCTCGGCCTGCAGCTTGGCGGTCCAGGCGGGGTCCATGGCAATCTTGTCGGGCAGCTCGGCCAGGATGGCGGTCAGCGAGCTGCGCAGGTCGCCGATGACGGGCGCCGCGATGGGGCGGTTGCAGTCAATCTCTTCAGGATCGATATCAAGCTGGATGAACTTGGTATCGGGGCTCCACTTGCCGTGGCCGCGTGACAGCAGCCAGTTGAGGCGGGCGCCGGCCAGGACGACCACGTCGGCCTCCTGCATGATGGTCGAGCGGCATGCCAGGGCGCTCTGCGGGCCGTCGTCGGGCAGGACACCCTTGGCCATCGACATGGGCAGGTACGGTATGCCGGTCTTGTCGACGAGCTGTTTCAGGAGGTCCTCCACACGGGCATAAGCGGCACCCTTGCCGATGAGCAGGGCTGGCTGCTTGGCCTGCGCCAGAAGCTGCACGGCGCGCTTTACGGCCTCGGGGTCGGGCACCATGGCGGGACACATGTCCACGGGACGGTAGAACAGGGATTCGGCCACGTCGCGGTCAAGCACCTGGCCCAGACAGGGCGTGGTGATGTCCAGATAGACGCCGCCGGGACGGCCCGACACGGCTGCGCGGTAGGCGCGCACCACTGCGGTGGGGATGTCCTTGGGGTCATTCACGCGGAAGGCCTGCTTTACAAGGGGCTTGGCCACGGCCAGCTGGTCCAGGGCCTCATAATTGCCCTGCTGCAGGTCGATGGGGTTGCGCTCGCTTGAACCCGAAATCTGAATCATCGGGTAGCAGTTCACCGTAGCGTTGATTGTGGCGGTAAGGCCGTTGAGGAAGCCCAGCGACGATACTGTAAGCAGCACGCCTGGCTTGCCGGTCAGATAACCGTAGGTCTGCGCGGCCATGCCGGCATTCTGTTCGTGGCGGAAACCGAAGAAACGGATGCCCATCTCCTGGGCCACGTATGCAAAGTCGGTCACGGGGATGCCTACAAGACCGTACATATCCTGTACGCCCACCATAGTAAGAGCCTTGGCCAGCACCCACATGCCTGTCACCTGATTGGGATAGGATGGGGTAGCGGCGGCGTTGGCGGGATTTATATTAGCAGTTGACATATGAATGGAATTTATTAAGAGCTTGTTTAAAAATAAATGTTAACGGCAGGGCTGTCAGTCGTTGAGCAGATTTGTGTCTGTGACGAGGGAGTTATGGGGCTCCATAACGACCGAAGAACAGACACAAAGATGCCGACGACTGGCAGCTTTGCAGTATTAT
>CANQZK010000170.1 GCA_947628285.1 uncultured Muribaculaceae bacterium | reverse complement strand
CTCCCTCATCACAGACACAAATCTGCTCAACGACTGACAGCCCTGCCGTTAACATTTATTTTTAAACAAGCTCTTAACCTGATTAATCATGAGAATCCCGGAATTATCACGATTAATCAGGTTAAATCAGGATTAATCTTGATAAATCATGCTAATTCCGGATTAATCCTGAATTTTATTTTGCCGGTTAGCAAAAAAATTGTACCTTTGCAGTCGCATATTCCGTATCGGGCTCGTTTAAGTGTGGGCCGTTGCCCTCCGCCCGACGGGTTAACTTTCTTAAGTTCTTTAATAATGTACGTTATCGTAGAAATTCAGGGCCAGCAGTTCAAAGCTGAAAAGGACCGCTTCCTGTATGTTCACTTCCTCGGTGAAGACGTTAAAGAGGGCCAGACTGTCGAGTTCGACCGCGTGCTCCTCGCCGATGTCGACGGCCAGGTAAAGGTGGGCGCTCCCACTGTCGAAGGCGCAAAAGTTGTTTGCGAAGTTGCCACTCCCCTGGTCAAGGGCGACAAGGTAATCGTTTTCAAGAAAAAACGCCGCAAAGGCTATCGCCGCAAAAACGGCCATCGCCAGTACTTCACCAAAGTCATCATCAAAGACGTAGTCGCTTAACTCTTTAAATTTTCACAATCATGGCACATAAAAAAGGTGTTGGTAGTTCGAAGAACGGACGTGAATCAGAAAGCAAACGACTCGGTGTGAAAATCTTTGGCGGCCAGTTTGCTAAAGCCGGCAACATCATCAAACGCCAGCGCGGCACCGTGCACCATCCCGGCCTCAACGTAGGCCTTGGCAAAGACCACACTATCTACGCTCTTATCGACGGTATCGTTGTGTTCACCGAAGGCCGCAACGGCCGCAAGTTCATCAACGTTACGCCCGTTGGCGAAGCGTGAGTCTGACCTTATTAACCGCTTTGGCAAGGCTGCGCTCGGCGCGGCCTTGCTTGTTTTGAAGCCCCCTCACCCCGGATGTTAGTTTCTCCGCCCCTGTCAAAAACCCTTGTCGCCGCGCCTCAGCAATGGCGCATGGCCATAGTCCTGGCCCCGGATGCGATGCATGCGGCCGCCTTCACTCACGCGCACACGCCTGACGGACCGTCGTTTCTGTGCGCGTCCATCCCGCTGGATACCGACGATGTCCGCGCCCTTGAGGAGACGGTCTATGACAATCCCCTGCTGGTGGCGCCCTTCGGCCGCGTGGACATACTGCTGCGCAGCGCCGATACGATGGCCATCCCTGCCGGATTGGGCGCCGATGCGGCCCGGACAGCCCTTGTAGCACCGATAATGGGCGTGGATACGGACACGCACACCGTCGTAGCCGACGCCGTTGACGAGAACTACGCCCTGGCCTACCCCGTGCGCACGGCGGTGCTGAACTTCCTGCGCCGCACCTTCGACGGCGCCAGCATGGAGCACCCCCTCACGGCGCTGGCGCGCTACTTCGGGCAGCGCAGCATCCTGGGCAATTCCGGCAAGCTGTACGTCAACATCCGCCCGAGCGGCCTGGATCTGCTGGCATGGGCGGCGGGCGGCCCCGCAGCGCTCACATCGGTGAGCGCCGACACCGTGGACGACATGGTCTACTTCATTCTGGCCGTCATGCAGCGGGCCGGCCTGAGCACCGCCGACGACCAGATACTGCTGTGCGGCGACGCCGGCATCCGCGCCGGGCTGATGACACAGCTGCGGCGCTTCGCAGCCTCGGTAATGCCCGTCATCATGCCATCTGCGGCCGCGCTGCTTGCCGGACCGGACCTTCAGTCCGTACCTTTTGAGATTCTCACCCTTATCGACGCTTAACCAACTGACCACATGCGCATTATCAGAGGTAAATACGGGCGCAGACGCTTCGACGTCCCCATCAATATCACCGCCCGCCCCACCACAGACTTCGCCCGCGAGAACATCTTCAACGTCATCGAGAACATGATTGACCTTGAAGACTGCCGGGCGCTGGACCTCTTTGCCGGTACCGGCGCCATATCCTTCGAATTCCTGTCGCGCGGCTGCGGATGGGTGACCGCCGTCGAGAAGGCCGCAACGCAGTACAACTTCATCCGCAAGGTGGCCGGGATGCTCAATGCCGACAACTTCACCCCGGTGCGCGGCGACGTGTTGCGCTACCTTGACAGCGTCGCCACGCCGTTCGACGTAGTATTCGCCGACCCGCCCTACAACATGGAAGGCTTTGCCGAAATTCCCGGCCGGATACTCGGCAGCGGAGCCGTCAGGCCCGGTACACTGGTGGTGGTCGAGCACTCGCGGGCGCACAACTTCTCGGCGCTGCCCGGATTCATTGACCACCGGGCATACGGCTCGGTCAATTTCTCCATCTTCGAGGTAGGCCGACAAAATGCGACCGACGACGCCCCGCAGACGGTTTAATATTTAAAAAATCTGAAAACCACGGCGTTTTTGCGTGCGTTCGGGTAATTTTTTGTAACTTTGCGCAGAAGAATTTTTGCAAAAAAATGGACGTCAATAAAGTACTTTTCATATCACAGGAGATCAATCCGTACCTTCATCACAGTCCGCTGGCCGATTTCGGACGCCTGTTGCCGCAGTCCATCCAGGAGACCGGTAGCGAAGTGCGCACCTTCATGCCGCGTTACGGCTCCATCAACGAGCGCCGCAACCAGCTGCACGAGGTCATCCGCCTGTCCGGCATGAATATCGTCATCAACGACACCGACCACCCCCTCATCATCAAGGTGGCCACACTGCAGTCCTCGCGCATGCAGGTCTACTTTATTGACAACGACGATTACTTCCTACGCCACGCCACCGAAGGCCTCGAAACCGAAACCCTCTTTGACGAGAACGACGAGCGCAGCATCTTCTTTGTGCGCGGCGTCCTGGAAACAATCAACAAACTGCGCTGGATTCCCTCCATAATCCACTGCACCGGCTGGATCACCACCCTCACCCCGCTCTACCTCAAGCAACTCTATGCCGACAATCCCGCATTCGCAGGCGTAAAGACCGTATTCTCGCTGTTCAATCACCCTTTCGAGGGCACCTTTGACCCCTCGATGATTGAAAAGCTCAAACTCGACGGCATCAAGGAGTGCGACCTGGCCCACCTGGCCGCCGGCATCGACTACAAGGCCCTGTGCAAGACCGCCATGGACCACGCCGACGCCATCGCAATCAGCTCGGCCGACAACGCCCCCGAGCTGGTGGAATACGCCCGCTCACTGGGCAAACCCCTCCTGGAATACCCCGGCGACGACAACTTCGGCGCGGCCTACAAGGACTTTTATCTTTCGCTCTAATCACTACAATCCATTCACCACGGATGAAATACTCATTCCTATCACTGTTGGCGGCATTGCTCCTGCTTTGCGTCGCATGCGAGCAGTCATCCACCATCGGCAACTCGCTGGCCGACGAGGATCTTACCATAGTCGTCGACTCAAACTTCACCCTTACCGGCAAAACCGTCGCCAACCCCGTTGTGCAGACACGCGCCCTGTCAATGCTGCTGGGCAACATAGACGCACCCGGCTACGGCAAGCTGACAAGCGACTACGTGGCGCAGCTCATGCCCTCGCTGGCGCTTGACACCACCGCAATAGACGTCAACAACATAGACTCCGTCAAACTGTTCATGCAGATGGCCCGCGGCAACTTCGTGGGCGACTCCCTGGTGCCCATGGCCCTGCAGGTATACCCCCTGACCCGCAGCCTGCCCTACCCCATCTACTCCGACTTCAACCCCGAAGGCTACTACGACCCTGCCGACATGCTCTGCTCATCAACCTACACCGCATCGACCCAGGACGACCCCGACTCGCTCAAGAAACTCTCCGCCATCGTGGTGCACATGCGCCTGCCCCTGGAGCTGGGACGCCGCCTCTACACCGCCTATGAGGAAAATCCCGCCGGATTCGCCGACCCCTCGGCCTTTGCCCGCGACGTATTCAAAGGCCTCTACATCCGCTCATCCTACGGTTCCGGCCGCATTGCCGACTTCGGCAACACCTCCATCCGCTACTACTACCACAAAGAGGTCTACAACACCGACTCGGCCCGCTACGAGACACGCAACTACGTGGGCGACTACTTTGCCGTCGCGCCCGAGGTAATCCTCAACAACAACATCCGCTACACCCCCGAC
>CANQZK010000169.1 GCA_947628285.1 uncultured Muribaculaceae bacterium | reverse complement strand
AAAAATCAAACGCCGAGACGATTTTTTTCGTCTCGGCGCTCAAATATTACGTCGATTTGTGGGATTTTATAGATTAATGTCAGAGGGCAGCAGCCATCAGGGCCCCGAATGCATAGAGGCTGCGGCGCATTTGCGTCGCAGCCTCTGCGTTTCAACTATTTTTAATGAGACTCCGCCCACCCGATATCGGCATCGGATGGGGTGGGAGTGCGCCGGTCGGTACAGGGCCGACGCCGAAAATAATAACGTTTTTGCGCCGAAAAGGTTATGCGGGCTGGCAAAAAGACATATTCGGCCACTACAAGCCGCATAAAATTCACATTTTGCTATCACGGTGAAACAAATCACGCCCGATTTGGAAATTTGTGACGCATTGCATCGCAAATTCAAACAAATTGCAACCACAAACCCGGTTTCACCCCGCATTGCGTTACATTTCAGCTTACAATATGGCAAAATGTACACCATTTAACATCTTTTAACATAATATGTATACGCCGTCAGCAAATTATGTATACCTTTGCCACTGTTAGGTAGTTTTTCTGTTCCAATATGTCGTTTCTTTAGTAAAAAGGTCACACCGGATTTGCCCCGGGGAACCGAGGCAAAATCACCGGATGGCCGACTGAATTAGCCGCAAAGGCAATCGGTCAGATGTTTTCTTACTCACGTACACGTTCGGCTTGGTGACCCTCGGTGGGCCACCATTGCTGTTTTTATACCCCACGGCCCCGGATGGAGCCGTGACAATAATAGGAGGGCGTAGCAAAACGCCACCGACAAAAATTCCTTGGCCGGCCATATCCGGGGCCTATTACACGCTAATAATCGCCTTCATCGACTTAGATATGCCACATCCGCTATATTTTCGATTCCATTTGTTGACGATGTGTCAAGTATCGGAATATTTTCGTACCTTTGCCCTATGTTAGGCCTTAAACGACTCGATTCATTCATGCTGCAGCGGTTCCTGCCGCTGTTGCTGATGACGTTTTTTATCTGCCTGTTCATCGTGCTGATGCAGTTCCTGTTCCGCATGATTGACGATCTGGTGGGTAAGGGACTGGGCTTTGACGTGTTGGGCGAGCTGTTTTTCTACGCTGCCATCACCATGGTGCCCACGGCCTTGCCCCTGGCGGTGCTGCTGGCATCGCTGATGGTGTTCGGCAACCTTGGCGAGAAATTTGAACTCACCGCCATGAAGGCCGCCGGCATATCGCTGTTCCGCATCATGCGCCCGCTGATGGTGCTGATGGGCATCATAGCCGTGAGTGCGTTCTTCTTTCAGAACTATGTGCTGCCGGTGGCGCAGTCGCGCATGTGGACACTTATGTTCTCCGTGCGCCAGAAGACGCCTGAGGTGGAGATTCCTGAGCGCTCGTTCTACGACGAGATTCCGGGCATAAACCTGTTCATTGACCACAAGGACCCGGCCACGGGCATGCTGTACGGAATGATCATGTACGATGTATCGCGCGGCAACGACAATACGCGCGTCATCCTGGCCGACTCGGGCCGCTTTGCCTTCACCGAGGACAAGACCCGCCTGTACATGGAGCTGCACTCGGGCGAGCTGTTCGAGAATCTCCAGGAGAACATGATGGGCTCCGGCTCAAGCAATTACATGCCCTTCCGCCGCGAGCAATTCAGCCACAAGCAGGTGTACTTCGGGTTCGACGCCAACTTCAACCGCATGGACGAGAGCGGCATCCGCTCGCAGTACGTGGGCCAGAACGTCAGCCAGCTGCGTCAGTCAATCGACTCGATAGGCCGACAGGTCGACTCCATCGGCGACATCTACGCCAACGAGCTGCGCGGCACCGGCTATGCCGGCGTGCGCCCGCACATGGAGGAGAGCGACACGATGCGCCGCGCCGTAGTGGCCACAGCCCCCGACGCTGCCGCCACCGCCCGCGCCGCCGCCGCAATCAACATCGACTCAGTGTTCGAGCACCCCGCCGCGCTGGCAAAATCATACGTCACCCAGGCGCTGGCCGACGCCCGCCGCGCCCGCATGGACTTTGAGTACCGCGCACTGATGCTCACCGAGCAGGCCAAGCTGATGCGCCGCCACGACATAGAGATGCAGCGCAAGTTCACGCTGTCGTTCGCCGTGTTGGTGTTCTTCTTCATCGGCGCACCCTTAGGCGCCATCATCAAGAAGGGCGGCCTGGGCACGCCGCTGGTCATCTCGGTGCTGCTGTTCATAGTCTACTACATATTTGACAACACCGGCTACAAGATGGCCCGCGACGGCAAGATGGAAGTATGGCAGGGTATATGGCTCAGCACGGTGGCCATGCTGCCGTTGGGTATCTTCTTCACCCGCAAGGCCATAGACGACTCGACCGTGTTTAACGCCGACGCCTACATACTGGCCTTCAACCGCCTTATAGGCCGCAGCCCCAAGCGCTCGCTCGAGCCCAAGGAGGTGATCATGACCGAGGTCGAGCCGGCCCGCGCCCTGGAGATGCTGCAGCACCTGAGCGCCACCGCCGACGCCGCCGGGCGCCGCTCGGGCCGACGCCTGCTGCGCGACGAGCTCAACGACGTGGTGGACTATCTGAGCAACTCGCGCCAGGCACGCGTCATAGCGCTGCTGAACGAATACCCCTTTGAACCCACGCGCCGCAATGTCAAGGACATAGCCCGCGTGACCCGACAACTGACAGATTTTTACCTTAACCAACACTATACAAATGACAACAATCAAGCTTGACCCGATAAAGGACGCCATAGCCGACTTTCGCGAAGGCAAGATGGTGATAGTGGTCGACGATGAAGACCGCGAGAACGAGGGCGACCTCATAGTGGCCGCCGAGAAAATCACCCCCGAGCAGGTGAACTTCATGCTGAAGAACGCCCGCGGCGTGCTGTGCGCTCCCATCACCATATCGCGCTGCCGGCAGCTTGAACTGCCCCACCAGGTGGAGGACAACACCTCCATGCTGGGCACGCCCTTCACGGTAACGGTCGACAAGCTGGAAGGCTGCACCACCGGCGTGAGCATTCACGACCGCTGCGCCACCATACGCGCCCTGGCCGATCCCGCCAGCACGCCCTCAACCTTCGGCCGTCCCGGCCACATCAACCCCCTCTACGCCCAGGACCAGGGCGTGCTGCGCCGCTCCGGCCACACCGAGGCCGCCGTGGACCTTGCGCGCCTGGCCGGACTTGAACCCGCCGCAGCGCTCATGGAAATCATGAGCGACGACGGCTCGATGGCCCGCCTGCCCGAGCTGCGCCGTCGCGCCGACGAGTGGGGCCTCAAACTGGTCAGCATCCGCGACCTCATAGCCTTCCGCCTCGAAAACGAACAGCTCGTCGAGCCGGGCGTGGAGGTGGACATGCCCACGGACTACGGCCACTTCCGCCTCATCCCCTTCCGCCAGAAGGACAACGGCCTGGAGCACATAGCCATCATCAAGGGCGACGTCAGCGACGGCCGTCCCGTGCTGGTACGTGTACACTCGTCCTGCGCCACCGGCGATATCTTCGGGTCCATGCGCTGCGACTGCGGCCACCAGCTGCACAAGGCCATGGAGATGATCGAGCAGGAAGGCCGCGGCGCCATCATCTACCTCAACCAGGAGGGCCGCGGGATAGGCCTGATGGACAAAATCCGCGCATACAAGCTTCAGGAAGAAGGACTTGACACCGTCGAGGCCAATATCCACCTGGGCCATCAGGCCGACGAACGCGATTACGGCGTGGGCGCCCAGATTCTGCACCTGTTGGGCATCAGCAAGATGCGCCTGATGACCAACAACCCCGTCAAGCGCCGCGGCCTGGAAGGCTTCGGGCTGGAAGTGGTGGAGAACGTGCCCATCGAGGTGGAGACCAACCGCTACAACATCCGCTACATGACCACCAAAAAGACCCGCATGGGCCACGACCTGCATCTTTAGAGGGTGTTTAATAATAGATGCTAAATCCTAACGAGCATATTATGAGGCAGTTTAGTCTTTTGAAGAAGGAGCGATGCGGGCATCACGACTGATGAAAAAGACTAAGAGCTTGTTTAATAATAAATGTTAACGGTAGGGTCGCATATCTTGAGCCGATTTTTGTCTTGTGAGGAAGGAGTGTACTTGATGTACACGACTGACGAACAAGGCAAAAAGCGGCCAAGATATGCGAGACCAAAGT
>CANQZK010000168.1 GCA_947628285.1 uncultured Muribaculaceae bacterium | reverse complement strand
ACTCCCTCATCACAGACACAAATCTGCTCAACGACTGACAGCCCTGCCGTTAACATTTATTTTTAAACAAGCTCTAATTGCACCACAAACATACTATCTACTGTCCGGCGTTTTGCTACACCCTCTTTGTCACGGAAGCAGACACCGGCCCGGGTCAACTATTTGGGCGGGAGGGTTGTTTTATTGACATATTAATGTTTACGTTTGTGACATTCTAATATTTACGTTTATGACTTATCAGGATCTTATCAATTCAAAAGCTACCGTTTTGGTTGAGTTTTACGCTTCGTGGTGCCCTCACTGCCGCCGCATGATGCCGGTTGTGGAGCAGATTCGCGAGCTGTTAGGCGACCGCGCCGATGTTTATCAGCTTGATGTGGACGAGAACAAGGCCACTGTCGATGAGGTGGGCGTCCAGTCCATGCCTACGTTCATCATCTACTCCCACGGCAAGGAGGTATGGCGCCGCAGCGGCGAGATGGATGGTGAGGTCCTGCTGGGCAAAGTGGAATCGTATATGAACTGACCGCGGGTCAATCATCAGGATTATGGCGACGGTTTTCAGTGATTTTCTTCAGCAGTTAGGTGTGCCGCACACGCAGGCCTATGCCGATGCGGCCTTTGAGAAGATGCCTTTTAAGACGCTTTTCGGGCTGGGGCACCTGTTGCAGACTTATGGTGTGCGCAGCGAAGGCTACAAGTTGGCCTCGCCGGCCGACATCGCCTCACTGCGGCCGCCGTTCGTCGCCGGCACGCGCGGCGGGCTTATCATTGTCATTGCCGTGGGCACCGACCGCCGGGTGGGCTACCTGACGCAAGGCGTGGCCGAGACCATGACGATGGATGAGTTTGTCCGCGTGTCGGACGGCAAGGTGTTCCTGGCGTACCCTGATGAAAAGTCGGCCGAGCCTGACTACCACGAGCATGAGCGCGACATAGCTCTGACGCGCATCAAACGGTGGTGTCTGCCGGTGCTGCTGGCGGCGCTGTTCCTGTATCTGTTCATCTCCAACGGCATCTACAGCCATGTCTCGACGGTCCTCCTGACGCTGCTTGATTTCGCCGGTCTGTGGCTGACTTACATGCTGGTACAGAAGTCGCTCAGGATAGCCAATCCGGCGGCCGACCGTGTGTGCAGCGTGCTGCAGACGGGTGGATGCGACAATATTCTGAAGCTGAAGGCATCGAAATTCTTCGGGATGTTCGGCTGGAGCGAGGTCGGGTTCGCCTATTTCTCGGTGAGCCTGATGTGCCTGCTTGTGTTCCCGCAGTGGATATGCTATCTGGCGCTGTGCAATGTGTGCTGCCTGCCTTATACCTTCTGGAGCATATGGTACCAGCGGTTCCGGGCGCACTCGTGGTGCACGCTGTGCGTCAGCGTCCAGGCCACGCTGTGGCTGTCGTTCTTCTGCTATCTGGGCGGAGGGTGGTTTGCCGGCGTGTGGCCGCTGCGAATCGAATTCTTTGTGCTGGGCGCAACTTATGTGACGGTGCTGCTGGCGCTGAATCGTGTCCTGCCGTACTTTGAAAACAAGGAGGATGATGATGACCAAATCTGACAACAAGATACCAGACGGCGCTGTGCGTCTGAGCGCCGTTGAACTGAACGATATCCATTTTTCGGTCCGTCACACTGTGCTGACCCCGGAGCTGCTTGAGCGCATGGCCGCTCAGTCGGGCAAGAAACCTTCGGTGCAGGCTCCTGCAGTGGATACGGTCGTGTCCGTTTCCGGTCCGGCCACGGCTACAGACCACAGCGAGGGGCCCAGATAGCTCGATGCCATGGCGGCTATGTCGTCGGGACGAAGCTGCCGGATGGTCTCTATCTGGCGGGCGAAGTAGTCGCTGTCCATCCCGACTGTCAGCATGGTTATGTAGTAACCCAGCACGGTCAGGGGCGAATCCGTAGTGCCGGCCAGGGCCATCCATGCCTTTAGTTTGAGGCGCTGAAGCTCGTCGCCGGCAGGTGGCTGTGTCACAAGCCGGTTGATTTCAAATTTGCTCTGCTCGATGACCTCGTCGACGCTCTCGGGCGCGCATTGGGCCTCGATTTGCGCGAAGGCGCCCTCGAACAACCCCTGCAGCGAGGCGCTGATGCCGTATGTCAGGCCGCGCTCCTCGCGTATGTTCTGCATCAGGCGGCTGCCGAAGTATCCGCCCAGGGCCATGACGGCCAGGCGCAGCTTGATATATTCGGGGTGCGAGCGGCCTATTGTGGGGATGGCCATGCACAGGGCCGACTGGCGCGCCTGGGGCATGACGCGGCTCACTGTGTGCGGTGCCTCCGGCTCCATGGGGCAGACGCGGACTGGCGATGCCGCAGTGGCCGCGGCTGACGGAAGCGAATCGACAAAGTCGGTCAGCATGAGCAGGGTGGCATCGTCAATATTTCCGGCCACGAATACGTGGAGCGGCGCCGACAGGTAGGTGGCGCTGTGAATCTGCCGCAGCATGTGCGGCGTGACGGCGCTGTAATCCTCCGGCACGACGATGCGCGACAGCGGTTTGCCCGCGCCGTATATCAGCGGCTTGATGAGGTTTGAGGCCACGACGGGCACCTTGGCGGAGTCGACCGCGCAGATGGATGCCGTGCGGCGGCAAACCATGGCCACGGACTCGTCGGCAAACTCCGGCCGGGCGATAACTGATTCAAGCATGGGCAGCAGACGACCCAGGCGCGAGCGCAGCACAATCAGGTCAATGCCGCAATGGTGTTCCGACGGCCGTCCGCCCATGCGTGCGCCGGCATAGTCAATGGCGTCGGCTATGGCCGCGGCTGAGTAGTCGGCCGAGCCCTCCTGCATTACTTCAAACAGTATTCCGGCTGCGGCGGGGTTGTCAAAGTCGGCCTTGCCGCCGTCCCAGCGCAGCGACAGGCGCACCAGGTCTGTATCCTTGGCGTCGATGATGCACATGGGTATGCCGCGCGGCGTGACGATGCGGCGCGGTGCGGGCAGGCAGATGTCAGTCAGGGGCCGCAGAGGCGGCGGGGTGGTGCGGTCGGTCATTCTTCGTTCAGTGATGCTATGGCACGTTCCAGGTCGGCCGGGGTGTCGATTCCTATTGTGGGGCAGTCAGTCACGGCGGTGCGGATGCGGTAGCCGGCCTGCAGCCAGCGGAGCTGTTCAAGCGACTCGGCCAACTCGAGCTGCGACTGCGGCAGCTTGACTATTTCGGCCAGCACGTCGCGGCGGTAGGCATACAGCCCCACGTGGGTGTAGAAGGTTGTGGCTTCCGTCCAGTCCTGCCATCCCTTGTTGCGGACGTAGGGGATGATGCTGCGCGAGAAGTACAGGGCGCAGCCCTCGTTGTCAAGCACCACCTTGGGCGTGTTGGGGTTGAACAGCGCGTCGAAGCCCGCGGCGGGGTCGAAACGGCGCACCAGTGTGGCGATATGCGTGTCGGGCCGGTCGAAGCATGATTTAAGGGCCTCGATTTGCGACGGATCAATGAAAGGCTCGTCGCCCTGGATGTTGATGATGACATCGGCGTCATAGCCAAGCTTGGTGAAGGCCTCGTAGCAGCGGTCGGTGCCGCTGCGGTGCTCGGTCGATGTCATGACGGCTTGGCCGCCGAATCCCGTCACGGTGTCGAAGATGCGGACATCGTCCGTGGCCACGGCCACGTGGTCAAGTGCGAGCGATGCGCGGCGATAGACGCGTTCAATCATGGTCCTGTCGCCGATTTTGGCAAGGGGTTTGCCCGGGAAGCGGGTCGATGCGTAGCGGGCGGGGATTATTCCGATGAATTTCATTGTCCGTATTATCAGATAAATGTTGGGATGCGCCGACGGGGCGCATCCCAACAAGGAATTGTGTTCAGTTTATTTTCCGGCCAGCGGGGCGGGAACGTTGTATACGCGCGATGCCAGCTCCAGGTCGATGGTGTAGAGGCCCATGCCGTTGTCGCCGATGAGTTTGAGGCGTTCGATGAGGTCGCGTGCGGTCTCCTCCTCCTCAACCTGTTCGGAAACGAACCAGTCGAGTTTGCCGCGTGTGGCGTAGTCCTTTTCGGCTTCGGCCAGGGCGTAGAGGTTGTTGATCAGGGCGGTCACCTTCTCCTCGTGAGCCAGAGTGGCGGCGAAGGCGTCCAGGGGCGACTTCCATTCGGTGGGAACCTCGGCGATGGGGGCCAGTACTACGCGGCCGCCGCGGCTGTTGAGGTAGTTCATGAGGATTTCGGCGTGGGCCTG
>CANQZK010000167.1 GCA_947628285.1 uncultured Muribaculaceae bacterium | reverse complement strand
GTTAAAAAAACAAATGCTTAAACAAATTAATTACCTGTTATACAGCATATTATGCATTATTCAGTAAACCCTACTTAGGTGTGGACGTCTTCCTGGTCATAGCCGGATATATGACGGCCAAATCATTGTGGAAGTCGGCCGACAAGAGTATCCGCTCAGGCGCCGGCTGGCTCAAAGACAGGCTTATCCGCATGCTGCCGCTGCTGCTCATCGCCGAGCTTATCCTGCTGCTGTACGGGCTGCTGTTGATGATGCCGGACGATTATGAGAACCTGGCCCAGTCCGTCGTGGCCTCCAACGTCTTTGCCAACAATATCCTGGCCGAAATGACCATCAAGAGCTACTGGAACGTGGCCAACGCTTACCGTCCGCTGATGCACACATGGTTTTTGGGCGTGCTGATGCAGGCGTATATAATATTTGTGGTGTGCGATATCATTATCGGCCGGTTCAGGGGGAAACGCCCCGGCGCATATATAGCGTTCTGGGCCATTCTGAGTGCCGTATCGCTGTTTCTATACCTGTCAGGAGGCAATCATGGTTCAAAATACTACCTGATTCAATACCGCATCTTTGAATTCGGAATCGGCAGCCTGGTATTCTATCTGCAAGCCAAGTTCGGCAGGAAAACGGACGGCGCCCTTGGCGGTGCAGCAATCATCGTGGCCTATGCGGGGCTGCTGATTATGCTGTTCACGAACCTGATAGACCTTAAAATGAGATATATGGTGGTGCTGGCTGATATCCTGACCGCCGTACTCGCATACCTGCTTCCCCTCTCGGCTTTTTCGGGCAACAGGGTGTTTTTCAACAAGCCGTTGGCGATAATCGGCTCCGCAAGTTTCAGCATATACATATGGTATCAGATAGTGACGGCCGTGGGCAGATATTCGTTTACGGATGACTTCAAATTTTGGCAGTGTATACTCATTATATTGATAATCGGCGTATTGGCATGGCTTTCATATAGATATATTGAAAAGGCAAGGATTGGCCGCAAGGGCATAATAATGTTGGGGTCCATGTTTGTGCTGATAAATATCGGCGCACTGACCGTATACGCCCGCGCCGGCGTATTCTATGACATCCCGGAATTGGAAGTGACCAAAGGCAACGCACAGACACAGATGTGGGCCGCATACTGCGATTCGGCATACCAATTTGAAAAGCCGTTTGACGAGAACGGCAAGCCCAAATGGATGGTGGTGGGCAACAGTTTCGGACGCGACTTTGTGAACATAATACGCGAATCCGAAATTGCCGATTCCGTAAACATCAGTTATGCTTATGATTATTACAGCGACGAGTACGCAGACCGCATCCATTGCGCGGATATAGTATTCGTGGCCAACAGCGGACTGTCGGAGGAATTCGTGAACGGCATAAAGGCGCTGATGCGCGACGGTGCCCGCATTGTGATAGCGGGCGAAAAGAATTTCGGAGAGTGTAACGGTCAGGTGTTCCGCAACCGCAACAAGCGCGATTATCTGCAGTCAACCATAGCGATGCGTCCCGGATATGACGAGCGCAATGAGGAATTCAAGCGCATCTACAAGGACGATTTCATTGACCTCATCGGCATGGTGAAGCAGCCCGACGGCCGGGTGCGTGTGTTCACGGACGACGGCCTGTTCATAAGCCAGGACTGCCTGCACCTGACCCGCGCCGGGGCCCGCTTCTACGCCCGCAGAATCAACTGGAATCTTTTCAACTAAAAAACCGCGCGCTCTGCGGGGCAGGGCGCGCGGTGATGGGATTGGGGCGGGAATTATTCGCCGATGGACTGGATGAATTTCAGGCTGTTGTTTTCGACGTCTTCCTTGCCTTTGAGCATATCGAATACTTTCTGCTGACGCTGCAGGCCGTAGCCGGCGATGCCCAGGCTGCGGTTGAACTGGTTGGCGTACTCGTCAAAGTTGTATTCGCGGGCGGGAGCGGCCTCGTTTTCAACCACGAAGACTACAACAGAGTTGTTGCCGTCGATTACATCGGATACCTTGCCTTTTTCAGCGGCGCCGATGTTGCCGAGCACCTTGGTCTCGCCGAAGCCCAGACCGGGTACCATGGTCGAGGAGAAGGTCACGTCGGTAGTCTGGGGTTCAACGCCCATGAGTTTGGCGTAACCGGCCACGTCTTTGGCCTTGCCGGCGTAGCGTTCCTTCATAATCTGAGCCTTCTTGTTGCGGAGGGCTTTTTGGTTGATCTGCTCAGCGATAACTGATGCGTTCCAGGGCATGTATTCGCCGTCAAATACGTCCTTGACCACGGCAGCTAAGTAGTAGGTCTGCTTGTTGTCCTGGAAGATGGGCATGATCTGACCCTTATCGGCGTTCATGATCCACTTGAGGGCGGGACGTGAGTCGGGCATACCGGCCAGGTGGGCCGATGATGCGCCGACAACGTCGGTGAGGACGGTGTAGCCGGCTTCGGCGGCGTTCTTGGAGAACTGCTCGGCCGAGGGGTTGGACGATACGTAGGTGCGGAGGTCGGCCGAGAGTTTGGCCAGGGTTTCCTGCGAGGGGTCTACGGTGTATTCAATCATGGCCAGCTCATAGTAGGGCACTGCGGCATGGCGGCAGTTGATGCGGTAGAGGGTGGTTACGGGGTTGCCCTGTACGGTGTCGGTCACGATGAAGGGACGTCCGATTTCGCCGGTGGTGAGGGCGTTCTTGATGTTTGCGGGCACGTTGGGACCGGCAAGTGAGGTCCATACGCTGTCCTGACCTACGACGGTCTCGCCGTCTACTACGTCGGCGAATTTGCTGCCGGCGTTGAGCAGGTTCATCACGCTGTCAAGCGATGCGCCGTCGGGGCGGCCGATCATGGTGATGTTGATTGAGTCAATCTCGTTGGTGACACCGAGGAGCTTGGCCAGGGTGTACTGATCGCCTACGTTTGAGATTACGCGGGCCTGGCCGGTGCGGGCGCTGTCGACGAACGACTTGAGGCCGGCGTCGGTGATCTGCGAGCGGGTGGCAGAGATGTTGTTGACCACGAAGCGGCTGTCCGATGCAACATCGGCGGTGCCTTCGTTGGCGTTGAGGGCTACGAGAGCCTGCTCGACGGCCTGCTGGGCGGCCAGACGGTCGTCCTGCGAGGGCTCGATGCGGACAACGATGTATTCAACCTCGCGCAGGGGCTCGGTGAGGCGGTAGAAACCCTTGTCCTCTTCCCAGGCGGCGCGGCGGTCGGCATCGGTAACGGCGGCTTCCTCGTCGGTCACTTCGACATAGCCTTTGGCAGCGAATTTTACGGTGCGGGAGGTGTTGACGTCGTTGTACATGGCGCGGGCGTCAAGGTCGTTGGCGGTGAACAGGCCGGAAACGAGGCGGGCAAATTTCTGGCTGAGCAGAATGTCCTCGAGCTGTTTCTCCTGGTCGGCCCAAGCCTGCTTGAGGGGCTCGGAGATTTCGGCGGGTAGGCCGTATTTCTGGGGGTTCATCATAGCGTCGTAAACGGCGGCGCCGGAGGGGTTCTGCAGACGCAGCTGCTGAGCCATGCCCATGATGAACTGCTGAGCGGCGGGGTGGGGCACTGCGCCGGTCATGGCCTGGGTGAGTTCGTTGTCGGTGACTATGATACCGAGGTCCTTGTATTCTTTATGAAGCATTTTCTCGAGCAGGATTTCGTTGAGAACCTGGGCTGACTGCTCGTCAGCGTCGACGTTCTGGTTGCGGTTCTGCTCGTTGAGCATGTTGACACGGTTCTGGTATTCGGTGTAGTCCACTTTGACGTCGCCGGCCTTAGCTACCGTGGTTCCCGAGCCGAAATAAGTCTGGCCCGAAGTCAAAAAGTCTCCGAGGATGAAAGCAAGCAGAGCCACAATGATAATGACAAAGAGCAGCACCGACTTGCTTCGGATTTTTTCAAGAGTTGCCATTGAATTTTATTAGGTTTATTAATTATTTGCGTGTAAAAATGGTTATTAGCGCACAAAGATACTGTAATTTTGTCAAATATAAAAGTGTAAAGACAAAAATTCGCCCCGCGGGGGCGGGGCGAAGGCTAAAAAGGTGTCCGAAAAGGCTCAGACGGGCTGTGAGAGCAGCTTCTGCAGCTGTCCGGCGGCGTCTTTTGTGTCGACTTTGCGGATGATGTGGGTGATGCGGTGGTCGGCGTCGGTGACAAAAGTTGTGCGCACGGTGCCCATGTATTCGCGGCCGGCCATTTTCTTTTTCTGCCACACGCCGAAGGCC
>CANQZK010000166.1 GCA_947628285.1 uncultured Muribaculaceae bacterium | reverse complement strand
ATGGCCGGCGACCTCATTGTGGACGGCCGCAACATCTACAATGCCGACGAGCTGGCCTCGTATGGCTTCCGATACACCCGTATCGGCCGCAAATAACCTCTTTACACCTTAAATCCCATGAAAAACATCCTTACGGCGGCCGCCGTGCTCACTGCCCTTACGGCGGCGTCGCAGACTTATGATTTTGTCAACAACGGCAACCCGCTCATCCTGCACAAACATACGGCCGACCCTGCCACAATGGTTGTCGGCGACACGCTGTGGCTCTTCACCGGCACCGACGAGGCCGGCAACAAACCCGGCTACCATATGCCCAACTGGTGCGTCTTTTCCACCACCGACATGCAGCACTGGACCGAGCACCCCGTGCCCCTTTACGTCAAGGACTTGGAGTGGGACCGCTCCGGGGCCTCGTTCGCAGCGCATCCGGTGGCACACAATGGCCGATACTACTTCTTTGTCAGCACCAACGGTTCGGGCATAGGCGTGACCGTGAGCGACCGCCCCGAAGGTCCCTACAAGGACGCCCTGGGCCGCCCGCTGATTACCAATGAGGACTGCTTCGGCGCTGACCACAGCTGGGTGAGCATCGACCCGGCCGTCTTTGTCGACGACGACGGTCGCCCTTATCTGTTCTGGGGCAACCGCTACTGCTACTATGCGCCTTTAGCTGACGATATGCTTTCGCTGGCAGGCCCCATCCGCATGATTGAGCTGCCCGACTATACCGAGGCTCCGTGGGTACACAAGCGCGACGGCAAGTACTACCTGACCTACGCCGCACAGTGGCCCGAGAAGATTGCCTACGCCATGAGCGACAGCATCGACGGCCCCTGGGAGTACATGGGCGTCATCTCCGAGACAGCCGGCAACAGCAACACCACGCACCCGGCCATCGTCAATTTCAAGGGCAAGGACTACTTCTTCTCCCACATCGGCGGCTTGGGCGGCGGCAGCGGCAGCCGTTCGGTCATCACCGAGCACCTTGAGTACAACGCCGACGGCTCCATCCGCAAGATGGCACCTTCGACAGCCGGCACAAGCCTGTCGTACTCGACGCTGGACAACAAACACAACCCCATCCTGCCCGATTTCCACGCCGACCCGGAGGTGATGTATTCCGAGAAGACCGGCAAATACTACATCTACTCGACCACCGACGGCACGCCGGGGTGGGGGGGACATTATTTCACCGTATTCTCGTCGCCCAACCTGGCCGACTGGACCCCTGAAGGCATCATGCTTGACGTCAAAGGCACACAAGTGCCCTGGGCCAACGGCAATGCCTGGGCCCCGGCCATCATCGAGCGCCGCGAGGGCGACGGTTACAAGTACTATTTCTATTTCAGCGCACATTCGCCCGAGCTGAACCGCAAGGTCATCGGTGTGGCTGTGGCCGACGACCCCGCCGGACCGTTCTATGCCGCCGCCGAGCCCATGGTGACCGATTCGCCCGTGGGCCACGGCCAGCAGATTGACGTGGACGTGTTCCAAGACCCCGTTTCGGGCAAATTCTACCTGTACTGGGGCAACGGCTATATGGCCGGCGCCGAACTCAGCGACGACATGATGTCCATCCGCCCCGAAACACTCACCGTGATGACCCCCGAGGGCGGCGACCTGCAAACGCATGCCTTCCGCGAGGCTCCCTACGTGTTCTTCCGCGACGGCCGCTATTACTTCATGTGGAGTGTCGACGATACCGGCTCGCCCAACTATCACGTTGCCTACGGCACGTCTGATTCGCCCCTTGGCAAAATAAAAGTGGCCGACCCGTGCAATGTGCTCGTTCAGAATCCTGAACTCCACATCTACGGACCGGCACACAATTCGGTCATCAATATTCCCGGTACGGATGAGTGGCGCATTGTCTACCACCGCATCAACCGGCATTTCCTTGACCCCTCGCTCACGCCCGGCATCCACCGTCAGGTATGCATCGACCGTCTGGAGTTCGACGCCGACGGCAATATCCTTCCGGTGGTGCCCACACGCTGAGAGGGGCTCGGCGGTCAGCGGCGTTTGAGCCAGACAGCCATCTTGCCGGCGCCACGGTTGCACCAGGCATAGTAGGGTATCAAGGTCACGCCGCTGCCCCCGTCGGTCGCCTTGACATTGAGGCGGACTATTCCGCCCAGTGTGTCGGGCAGCGCTTCCGGGGTGATGGCATCGTCCACGCCCAAGGTGAGCGCTGCGATGTCAGGCCCGTTGTCGGCCTCCTCGGCGCAGTATACAATCGGGCCGCGCTCCACAGCCAACAGGCCGCGGTCGGCCTCGACAGCCTCGTGTGCCATGACTACGCGGGGCTGCATGTCAAAGTTGAGTTCCACACGGTCGCCCGCGTTCCATTCGCGGTCAATGGTCAGATAGCCCTTGTCGTCGACCCGGGCCTGAACGGGCGTGCCGTTCACACTGGCGCTGAATGAGTTGGCGCGGCCGTCCACGTAAGTGTAGAGGTCGGACGGCAGCGGGGCGTTGCGTGCCCACAGCGGTATGCGCAATGCCAATTCGAAACGGCCCGCACGCTCGGGTGCCACTTCAATGTGCACGCCTCCGTCATACGGGTAGCCCGTGGTCTGCGTCAGGCTGACGCGGTTGTCGGCCACGTCGATATCGACCTTGCAGGTCATGTACAGATTGACGTATACGCGGCCGTCATGCACGGCATAGGCGTATCCGGGCAGCGAGGGAATGAAGCGCGACAGGTTGGACGGACAGCACGCGCAGCCGAACCACGCCTGACGCTCGTAACCGCCGTCGGATGCCAGCGGGTTGGGGTAGAAGAACTTGCCGCCGTCAATTGACATACCCGCAATCAGACCGTTGTACAGCGTGCGTTCCAGTACGTCGTAGTATTTGGCGTCGCCGTGCAGCAGGAACAGGCGGTGGTTGACGTAGACATTGCCTATCGATGCGCAGGTCTCGCAGTAGGCCGATGTGTTGGGCAACTCGTAGTTGTCGCCGAAGGATTCGCCCTCATGGCGTGCGCCGATGCCGCCGGTCAGATACAGCTTCTTGTCCACAATGTTGTGCCATATGCTGTCCACGGCGGCTATGTAGGCCGCGTCGCCCGTCAGGGCGGCTACATCGGCCATGCCCGCGTACATGTAGGCGGCGCGGACGGCGTGCCCCACGGCCTCACGCTGCTCGGTGACGGGCTGATGCGCCTGGCTGTAGGCATCGCGGCGTGCGGTGCGGCCGCGCATGTCCAGGAAGTATTTGGCCTGGTCCAGGTATTTGCGTTCGCCCGTGGCCAGATAGAGCTTGGCCAGCGCCATCTCGGCTATCTGGTGGCCCGGCACCAGGTGCAGCTGGTCGGCGGCGGGGCCGATGGTGCGCACCACACAGTCGGCATAGCGGCAGGCTATATCCAGGAACTTGCGGCTGCCCGTGGCACGCCAGTGGGCCACGGCGCCCTCGGCCATGTGGCCCAGGTTGTACAGCTCGTGGCTGAGGTCCTCCACCTTCGACCACCGTTCCGGGCCCATCCAGCTGTGCGGTTTGGCCGGGTTCATGGTGCGCGCGGTGTTCAGGTAGCCGTCGGGCTCCTGGGCGGCGGCCACGATGTCCAAAACGCTGTCCAGATAAGCTTCCAGTTTGGGGTCGTGGCGGGTCAGCAGGCTGTAGCTGGCACCTTCCACAGTCTTGTAAACATCGGTATCGTCAAAGGGGAAGCCGCCCACGCTGAAAGTGTCGCAGGGCGCGGCCGCGCGGCGGAAATTCTCGTATCGGCCGCTCTCGTCGCATTTTGCCAGAGCTAACGGCAGCGTGACCTCGCGGTGCGATTTGAGCCGTCGGCCCCAGAAATCGCCCACCTCCGACACCCGGGTGAATTCCACCGGCGTGATGGGATATCCCCGGCCGAAGGCCGCAATCACCCCGAGAACTACCGCCGCAGCAGTGATGATTCTTTTCATTTTGTTGTAGGTGTTAAATTTACAGGTTAGGTTATACCTGCAAAGATACCAACTCCCCCGCAACCCTGCAAGCCCCCCGGATAACAAACATCGGACACGCAAGGGAATGAGTGTCGCATTTGTTATGTTCGATTTACTACTGGTGCGATAAAATCGCGTTAGTTTAGAAATCATCAAATAAAGAGAGTTCTTTGACATTTTGATTTGAACGCGAGTTCGGGATAACGATATCCAACTCGGCGACATTACATTTAGGCATGAATTATCGGGCGGCCAGTCCTT
>CANQZK010000165.1 GCA_947628285.1 uncultured Muribaculaceae bacterium | reverse complement strand
CCGCTACCGACGAGGTAGCCAACACCTGGCTCTCAGGCGAGAACCTGGCCGCCCTCACCTACATGACCTGGGACGCGACCGACGTTTGGGTGTCCGACACCTACTACCGTCTGTACTACTCCATAGCCCTGTGCAACGAGTTCCTGCGCTATACCGACGACGGCACCATCGGCCGCTTCAGCGCCGACGAGCAGAACCTGCTCCGCCAGTACTCAGCCGAGGCCCGCTTCATCCGCGCACTGGACTACTACTTCGTGCTCGACCTGTTCCGCCAGGGCCCGTTCGTGGACAGCTCCACGCCCACATCAGGCGTCATCCCGGCCGCCTATGACGGCACGCAGCTCTACGAGTTCATCGCATCTGAGATTGCCGACCTTGAGACCCTCCTGCCCGACAACAACTTCTACGGCCAGGCCGACAAGAACGCCGCCCGCGCCCTGGGCGTGCGTCTGGCACTCAACTCCAAGGTCTACACCGGCACCGAGCGCTATGACGACTGCATAGCCTACGCCAAGAAAATCATCGCCACCGGCCGCTACAGCCTCGAGCCCGTCTACACCGCACTGTTCAACGCCGACAACCACAAGCGCACCAACGAGATTATCTTCGCCTTCTCGGCCGACGCCGACCAGGCCACTACCTGGGGCTCAGCCACCAACATAATCTGCTCATCCGTGGGCAACAACAGCTCACAGGACCCCGCCAAGTACGGCATCGCCAACGGCTGGGGCAACTGGCGCGTCCGCGGCGAACTCCCCCAGCTGTTCGCCTCGCAGCCTGAGGACCTCCGCAACCTCTTCTACACCGACGGCCAGACACAGTACTTCACCGACGGCATCACCACCGACTCACAGGGCTACTTCAGCGAGAAATGGACCAACCTGACCGACGACGGCCAGGCCGCATCCAACTCGGCCGAGCGCGGCTGCTCAACCGACTATCCCATGTTCCGTCTGTCCGAGGTCTACCTCAGCGCTGCCGAGGCCGTTCTGCGCGGAGGCAAGGGCATGACGCGCGACGAGGCTTTAGGACTGGTCAACGCCGTGCGCACACGCGCCTTCGGCGACGCCTCGGGCAACATCCCCGACAACCGCTTCACGCTGGACTTCATCATCGACGAGCGCGGCCGCGAATTCTACCACGAAATGATGCGCCGCACCGACCTGATCCGCTTCGACCTCTTCACCACCGGTAACTATGTATGGCAGTGGAAGGGCGGCGTCCTGGACGGCACCGCAGTCGATTCCAAGTTCAACATCTACCCCATCCCCATGTCCGAACTGTCGGCCAACCCCAACCTCAAAAACGAATTATACTCTTAACATCAGGATTTCACCATGAAACTCAATAAAATATTCGCATATCTCATGCTGGGAACGGCCGCTGCGGCAGCCCTTACCGCCTGCGATAAAGACGGCGACACCATATACACCGACGGTCCCGACGACACCACCCTGGACAGCTCGGCCACGGACATCGTCCTGAGTCTGGACCACCTTCAGGACCTGGCACTGACCGTCTACTGGAACGAGAACGGCGACATCGTCCTGTCCGACCCTCTGGTCGAGGCTCCGGACAAGGCCGTCACCAACACCCTGCAGTTCTCCACCGACGAGACCTTCGCCACCTGCTATGAGGACATCATGCCCGCCGGCGTATACTACCGCCAGTACACGCATGAGCAGCTCAACAACATCACCTCCCGCCTGGCCATGCAGGGCGGCGTCAAGGCCGACCTTTACCTGCGCGTCAAGAGCTCCGTGGGCATCAACATCGACCCCCGCTACTCCAACGTGAAGAAGTACACCATCACCCCCTACTTCATCGACAAGACCTTTGCCCGCGTGCTGGACAAGGACCGCAACGACACCGGCCGCATCCTGCTGTCGCCCGACGCAAACGGCATTTACGCAGGCTTCATCGGTGCCGGCGCATGGGAAAATTGGTGGCTCATGGAAGGCGACAACACCACCTGGGGCAACCTGGGCGAGGACGGCAAGAGCTTCTACGCATCGTCCGACGCTTCGAGCTGGAATTTCTGGTATCCCGCACCCGCCGGCTGCTACTACACCACTGTCAACACCGTTGAAGGCTGGTGGTCAGCCCTCAACATCGAGACCCTCACCGTCAGCGGCGACATCACCGGCGAGATGACCTTCAACCGCTCCGCCAATCAGTGGACACTGCCCGTCGAGCTGCCCGCAGCCGGCACCGTCAGCATCACCGTGGCCGGTCAGGCATCGCTCTATGACATCAACACCACCGCCGACGGCCCCGGTGTGGCACAGACTGTAGGCTTCGGCGGCTCGGCCGACGCACTCACCTTCGGCAAATCCGGCTCGGCCGTCACCGTCACCCTGCCCGCCGGCCAGACCAATCTGGTGCTGGATCTCTCCGACCCGCACGCCCTCAAACTCGGCGCCGGCGATGTTCCCGACGAACCCGAGGCCGCACCGCAGCTCTTCTTCTCCGGCCTTGTGACTTGGGACGGTTTCGACGACTACCTCACCCTCTACGACGCCAACGCCAAGCTCTTCGGCGGCGCACACTACATCAACTCCGAATGGGGCTACCGTGTATACGCCACCCCCGACTGGAACGACGCCTACAAGGCTGCCGACGACGCCACCCCGCTGACCGGCTCGCTGGTCAAGGCCGAGAGCGACGGCAACGTGCCCGCCCCCGAACCCGGCCTCTACGTAATGGACTTCGACATGGCCGGCCTGACCTACAAACTCACCGCCGTGACATCCGTAAGCTACACCGGCTTCAACGACGACTGGAACCTGACGCCCATGACCGCATCGGCCGACAACCCTGAGGTATTCACCGGCGAATTTGTCAAGAGCGCCAACACCCCCTGGGGCGCCAAAATCATCATCAATGACGACTGGGGCCTGTTCTTCGGCGGCGGCGAGCTGCAGGGAACACTCTACCTGGGCCACAGCGACGCCACCTCCGGCTTCACCGGCGACAACGAGCTGGAAACCGGCGCAACCTACATCCTCACCGTCGACCTGGGCCGCCAGACCTACACCTTCACCAAAAAATAAAGCACAAACCATACAATGAAACACTCCAAGATATTCACCCTGCTGGCCCTCGGCGCCGGTGCCCTGATGGCATCATGCACCCAGGACAGCCCCATAACCGTCCCCGACCCTGACCGCGCGCCGGAGACAACCTACGAGAAAGAAACCGGTTTCGCCCGCGGCGCCGACGTAAGCTGGCTCACCGCCATGGAGCACCAGGGACTCAAATTCCGCACCCCCGGGGCCGACGGTCAGGAAAAAGAACTCATGCAGCTGCTGCGCGAGAACTGCGGCGTCAACTCCATCCGTCTGCGCGTGTGGGTCAACCCCGCCGAGGGATGGAACAACATTGACGATGTCGTGGTCAAGGCACGCCGCGCCGAGCGCCTGGGCATGCGCACCATGATTGACTTCCACTTCTCCGACACCTGGGCCGACCCCGGAGCGCAGAAGATTCCCTCCGCATGGCAGGACCTGCCCTTCGACGACCTCACCAAGGCCGTGGCCGCCCACGTTGTCGAGACGCTCACCGCGCTGAAAAACGCCGGCGTTACCCCCGAGTGGGTCCAGATAGGCAACGAGACCACACCCGGCATGATGCTGCCCGTGGGCTCGGTGGACAACCCCAAGCAGCTCTCCGCCCTGAACAACGCCGGTTATGACGCCGCCAAGAGCGTCTTCCCCGAGGTTGTGTGCATGGTGCACCTCGACGCCGGCGACCAAAGCTGGCGCTACGACCGCTACCTGGGCATCCTGGACGCCAACGGCGGCAAGTACGACATGATAGGCATGTCCGTCTATCCCTGGTGGGCCGAGGCCGAAGGTCAGGAAGGCGGCTGGCGCAAAATCATGAACGACGTCAAGAACAACATCACCTACCTCAAGACCACCTACTCCAAGCCCGTCATGATCTGCGAGATAGGCATGCCCTATGACCAGCCCGAAGCCTGCGCCGAGCTCATCTCGGAGCTGATGAAGACACCCGTCGAGGGCATCTTCTACTGGGAGCCCCAGGCACCGGCCGGCTACAACGGCGGCTATACCATGGGCTGCTTTGACGGCGGCGCACCCACAGCGGCGCTCGACCCCTTCAAGCAGAAAAAGTAAGAGCTTGTTTAATAATAAATGTTGACGGCAGGGTCGCATATCTTGAGTCGATTTTTGTCTTGTGAGGAAGGAGT
>CANQZK010000164.1 GCA_947628285.1 uncultured Muribaculaceae bacterium | reverse complement strand
AATCAAAATGTCAAAGATCTCTCTTTATTTGATGATTTCTAAACCAACGCGATTTTATCGCACCAGTAGTAATTTCTACCATAACTATAATGCTTTAATTTGTTTTTGTACTTGAGGTTTTTGAGACATCTCGCCTGATAGACTCCCGCGCCGGGCAAAAGGTGACAGCCGGGGGGCGAAATTTTTCGCAAATAAGTAGGCTTTGGAAAATAGTTTATATTATATTCGCAGCCATAGGTCGACAAGATTCGGCTTTATGAAGAAGGAGCGTAGCTGTAGCTACGTGACTGATGAATAAAGTTGAAGATTGCGGCATAGGGCAAGAAGATGATATAAACTATTTTTCAATGACTACTTATACAGAAAAAGCTGCCTCACTTGCGCTCGGCAGCCATCCTAACCTTAAAATTATCTTAGAAATCTTACCCTTTTACCTTAATATATCTAAATCTTTGCATTTCTTTGTGTGTCATTTGTCGTTTTCGGGCACGTAGACGCGGACGTAATCCACATAGTAGCGTGCCGGGAAGGGAGTCTCGTCCAGCTTGCCGCCGTTATCGCCGCCCAGGGCCAGGTTGAGCCACACGCCGTGCAGCTGCTCGGGGTCGCGGTAGGGGTTATAGTTGTCCAGATTGAAGAAGCGGCGGCCGGGGGGTTACCGTTGACGGTCTGATCAAGGTTGATGTCGTTGAGCAGACGGTCGTCCACATAAATCTTGATTGACTCGTCGGTCCACTCCATGCGCCATACGTGATACTTGTCGGCGAAATCGGGGTCGAAGGTGCTCATGCGCGGCGCCTGCGAATTCCAGTGCGGATTGCCGGGACGTTCCGAGCCCCAGGCCACATTGGCGTGAATGGCGTCGCCGTAGTACTCCATCACGTCAATCTCGCCGTTGTAGGGCCAGGGGTACTTGGAGCCGCACGACCATATGGCGGGCCAGTAGCCACAGCCTACGGGAATCTTGGCGCGGACCTCATATATACCTTTATTAAAACGGTAGGGGTCCTTGGCGATGATGGACGACGAGGTGAACTCGGCATACTCGCGGCGGGCGCGCCAGTCGGCCGAGCCGGGCTCGTAGCGCTCGTTGGGCACGCGCTCGCGGCGGGCCTCAATCACTAAGTTGCCGTCGCGCACGTATGCGTTGTCCTCGGTGTAATACTGGTCCTCATGGTTACGGCAGAAGCCATGCTCGTAGCTCCACACGGCGGGATCGGGGCGGTCGCCCTTGTCGAACTCGTCGCGGAAGGCCAGACGGTAGCCCGGGAACTTGTCCGCGGCCTCGTCGGCCCGCGCGGCAAAAGAACCCGAAACACCGCCGCACACCATGGCGGCCAAAACAAACTTCAATATACTTTTTCGCATTTCTGTGATGTGATTCGTTGGTAATCCGGGTACAAAATTACATCAGCGCGGGGCAACAATGCAAGGGCGTATTCGCTAAGAAAAGGGCGAAATCCGCCAAAAACGCCCCACCCCGCCATTTTCCGATTCAGCACCTGTTTTTAACGAATTTCGCCCCGTCCGCGCGGCCTCTCCACGCAAGCCTGCCACCCGCCCCCGGGCCAACATTTATAAATTTTTCATAAAAAAAACGTTTTGGTTTGAAAACCGGGAATAATGCACTATATTTGCACATATAATTTGTAAACACAAAACATACCAACATATTCATACCGCAATGAACCGCAAATTATGTTTCATTGTCGCCCTCGGCGCCGTTATGGCCCTGAGCTCGTGCGGCAAAAAACTCGGCCGCTTCGCCCCCGAGTACTTCACAGTAAACCCCAACCCGCTGGAGGTAGTCGGCCAGAACGTACCGGCTCAGATCACAGCCAAGATTCCCGCCAAATTCTTTGTGCGCAACGCTGAAGTCACCGTGACACCCTACCTGGTGTTCAACGGCACCGAAGTGGCATCACAGTCATACACCTTCCAGGGCGAGAAAGTGCGCGGCAACGCTCCCGTAATCGCCTACGAATACGGCGGCACCGTCAACATCCCCGCCAACTTCACCTATACCCCGGACATGCGCCGCAGCGAGCTTGAACTGGCATTCACCGTCCGCCAGGGCAAGAAACAATACGTCCTGCCCCGCGTACAGGTAGCCGACGGCGTTGTAGCCACCGCCGCCATGGCCGACGCTGCAACCGTCAACCCCGCCCTGGCCCCCGACGCCTTCCAGCGCATCATCAATGAGAAGTACGCCGCCGACATCATGTTCCTCATCAACCAGGCCAACATCCGCGCCGGCCAGCTCAACACCGACGCCATGCAGGAACTCCGCAAGGAAATCCTGGCAACAGCCGGCGATACCGCCCGCGTGCTTGAAGAACTCAACATCCAGTCATACGCATCGCCCGACGGCGGCATCGACATCAACACCCGCCTGGCCGAACAGCGCGAACAGAACACCCAGAACTACCTCCAGGGCCAGCTCAAGAAAGACAAAATCACCGAATTCGGCGAACTCACCGCTCAGTTCACCGCCGAGGACTGGGAAGGCTTCCAGCGCCTGGTATCGCAGAGCAACATCCAGGACAAGGACCTCATCCTCAGCGTTCTGTCAATGTACAAAGACCCCGAACAGCGCGAAAAGGAAATCCGCAACCTCAGCAACGTATTCGAACAGTTAGCCGACCAGATCCTGCCCCAGCTCCGCTACTCACGCATCACAGCATCCGTAAATGTAATCGGTAAGAGCGATCAGGAAATCGCACGCCTCGCCGCCACCGACCCCGCCCACCTCTCCGTGGACGAACTCCTCTACGCCGCCACCCTCACCGACGACAACGCCAAACGCATGCAGATCTACAACAGCGCCACCAAAGCCTACCCCAACGACTACCGCACCTGGAACGACCTGGGCATGACCCAGTACATAGCCCGCGACTACCGCGCCGCCAAAGCATCATTCCAGAAAGCAGCATCGCTGGCCGGCGCCGGCAGCGAACCCCAGATGAACCTCGGCCTCATCGAACTCCTTGACGGCAACTACGCCAAAGCCAACAGCCTGTTCGGCTCAGCAGCCGGCGTCAACGAGCTCAACGACGCCCTGGGCGTTTACTACCTCAAGACAGGCGACAACGCCGCAGCAGCCCGCGCATTCGGCGACTCCAAGAGCAACAACGCCGCCCTGGCTCAGATCCTTACCCACAACTACGCCAAAGCCAAACAGACCCTGGCCGGCATCAACACCCCCGACGCCACCACATACTACCTGATGGCCATCCTCGGTGCCCGCACAAACAACGAGCAAATGCTCAACACCAACCTGCGCCAGGCCATCCGCCTGGACAGCAAGCTCGCCGCAGCAGCCCGTCAGGACCTCGAATTCAAAGGCTTCAACCTGTCCCGCGCCCTCAACTGATTCATCATCCATCCCTCCCCATACCGACGCCCGGCCCACAGCCGGGCGTCTTCATATCCACCCCACCCTTCGGCGACTAAAAAATCCACGTCAGGGGCGAAACCCGCAAAACACTGATTAAATGCACGTTAGTTCAATTTGCAGGAAATGACGGAATAAAAAATTGCATCGGAAGCAAAAAAAATCGCAAAAATACTTGCCAATTCAAAAAATATGCGTACCTTTGCAACCGCAAACCCAAACCAACTGCCTTGTGGTGTAATGGTAGCACGTCGGATTCTGGTTCCGCCTGTGAGGGTTCGAATCCTTCCAAGGCAACAAAGTAAAATTGCAGTTAGCTGATTATCAGTTGGCTGCAATTTTCTTTTACTAAATTTGCACAACATTTGCACAACAGAATCTGAAAATTCGGCTCAAAATTCATTGTCGTTCATCTCTATTCAACGATAAACTAACTTTGCAGCCGGAAAAGATGCAAAGGCATCGGGCGTGCGGGATATGACCCGACATTACGCCGTAATTCCGACCGCCGTTATTGGCATACCATTCTCGTTGCACCCCGATAACACAACAGTTATACATACATCAATGAAGCGACGAGATAGGAAATCCACACATGCGGATTATGCGAATTTGGAGATACAAAGAAATTTTTGTATCTTTATGTAACGATTGTGGGTAAGCTCCCCGTCAAAGCACGTTCAACATTATTTACCGGGCTTGGAACGATGCTCTTTGACGATGCTGTGCCCGAAAGAGTTGCTTGAACAACTTACATCTCAGGCCGGATGAAAGGCATCCGGGAACACTATGAAAATGTAGCCGTAGGTAGCGGCCGGAACCGCCAGCCCTCAACTATCGTCCTAACGCGAGTTCGGGATAACGATATCCAACTCGGCGACATTACATTTAGGCATGAATTATCGGGCGGCCAGTCCTT
>CANQZK010000163.1 GCA_947628285.1 uncultured Muribaculaceae bacterium | reverse complement strand
TGTGCCGTATTGTGTGGAACACTTATCAAACTTCCGTGGAACACTGGTCTGTTGATTATTCAGTAAACCCTAAGTAGTCATTGAAAACTAATTTATATCATCTTCTTGCCCTATGCCGCAATCTTCAGCTTTATTCATCAGTCACGTAGCTACGGCTACACTCCTTCTTCATAATGCGGAATCTTGTCGGCCTATGGCTGCGAATATAATATAAATTATTTTCCAAAGCCTACTTACAAGTGAAATGTTGTTCACAATTATTTTTCAACTGTCATTTATATTCAGGTAAGTTCATGGCAAAGTTCGTTTTCGCGAAATACGATATTTTGTGACAATCAGGATTTTTTAGTAACTTTGCGACAAAAGAAAACTATTATGGACACACCTGCAAAAGAAATAGTGCTCAGCGGCATACGTGCTACCGGCAATCTGCACCTGGGCAATTACTACGGCGCTCTGCGCAAATTCGTATCGATTCAGAACGACTATGACTGCAACTTCTTCATAGCCGACCTGCACGCGCTCACCACCGCGCCTGACCCTCAGTCGCTCCACGCCAACGTCCGCAACGTATTGGCTGAATATCTCGCCGCCGGCATCGACCCGGAAAAGGCTACCATATTCATTCAGAGCGACATTCCTGAAATTTCCGAGATGTATCTGCTGCTCAACATGCATGTGGGCGTGGGCGAGCTGATGCGCACCGCTTCGTTCAAGGACAAGGCCCGCAAGGCGCTGGGTCTGACGGCCCCGACATCGGCCCAGGACGACAGCGACGAGGCTTTCGAGCGCCAGATTATCGGCGCCGAGACCAACAAGCGCGTCAACGCCGGTCTGCTGACCTACCCCACCCTGATGGCCGTGGACATCCTGATACAGAAGGCCACCAAGGTGCCCGTAGGCAAGGACCAACTGCAGCACCTGGAGCTGACCCGCCGCTTTGCACGCCGCTTCAACTCGTTCTACGGTGTGGACTTCTTCCCCGAGCCCACCGATTTTGACTTCGGCGGCGCACCCGTCAAGGTTCCCGGGCTGGACGGCTCAGGCAAGATGGGCAAGAGCGAGGGCAACTGTCTTTACCTGATAGACGACCCCAAAGTGCTGCGCAAGAAGGTGATGCGCGCCACTACTGACGAAGGCCCCAAGGAGCCGAATTCGCCCATGAGCGAGCCCGTGGCCAACCTGTTCACCCTGCTCGAGCTCACCTCCACGCCTGAAGTCGTCAAGCATTTCCGCGATGCCTATGCCGACTGCTCAATACGTTACGGCGACCTCAAGAAACAGCTGGCCGAGGACATCTTAGCTGTCACCACGCCCATCCGCGAGCGTGTCAACGATATCCTGGCTGATGACCAATACCTGCGCCGCGTAGTGCGCCAAGGAGCCGAAAAAGCCCGCGCCCGCGCCGCCGAGACTCTCCGCGAAGTCCGCCAGATCATGGGCCTCCGCGGCATCTGAGCCGTTGTAGGCTCGCGGCACGCCGCGGCCACGTCGACACGAGGTGTTTTTATCCGTGTATTACGACGTGGCCGCGGCATGCCGCGACCCTACATGGGGTCTGTCAGTTGGAATCTGACCAGTAGGGGGTAATGGTCGGAGGATTTGAGGGTGCCGCGGCGCATGGACAGCGGTTTCAGGCCGCCACGATACAGCACGTGGTCGATGCGGAAATAGAAGCGGTCGGAATTAAACGTAATCATGGGCCCGAATCCTACTTTGGGATAGACCTGGCGGAATTCCATGTCGGCAAGCTGATGCAGGCCCCAGCATCCGGGCACATCGTTGAAATCGCCGGCCACGATGGCGTTGGGCCCGGCAAAGCGGCGGATGAAGCCTTCCAGTCGGTCGATGTCACGCGCGCGACCGCTCGCCGCACGGGCTATCTTGCCCAGGAGCTGGGTCTTGACCTCCTTCAGCTGCGTCTTAACCTCCTGAATGTTGGCGGCATCGTCCTTCTTGAGTTTGGTGATGTCGGTGTATAGTTCCTTATCGTCATGTGTAAGGCTGAAATGCTGCAGATGCACGTTGAAGAAGGTCACCTGCTCGCCCTCTATGTCCAGGCGGAACACGGCAATCTCGTTGGCCGGATGGACGGGCTCGCCGGTATCGATAATCTTGGCGGGATACTTGGAGAGGAGCATCTGCGAATATCCGCTTTTGAGGATGTAGGGATAGCGGGTGTAGAGCGAATCCACCTGGTCGCGGGATATATACTTGCTTTTCTCGGCCGATATGAACTGCAGTTCCTGGAGGTTGACAACATCGGCATCGACCCTCAGGATATAGGAAATGGTGGGGTTGAGCCCCTCGGGATAGGTTCCGGTGACATCGGTGAAGTTGGTGACGTTATATGTCAGCATTGTGAAGGTGCGCGCTGAGGCCGGGACGGAAGGCGTGCTGACGTTGAGCGGACAATAGTCCCACATGGCGGGCCAGCAGCAGGCCATGGCGGCCAGTGCGGCAATCAGGGCCTTGCGGCACAGCAGCAGGTCCAGGAAAGCCATGAACAGAATCAGCACCATCCACAGCGGCAGCGTCATCACCGGAATGGCCGCCCAACTGTACTTGGCCGGGTTGAGCAGACCGCTGTATGAAGCGGCGAACAGGCCCGCGGCGACAAGGAGCGTCAGCACCCACAGCACGCCGTTGAGAAAGCGTCGCCAGGCCGACTGCCGCGGTGCCGGCCGCCGTCCGCCGGATGCAGGGCGTTTCCGCGCACTGCCGGCCTTGGCCTTAGGCTTGGCCTTGGGACGCGCAGGCGTCGCCGAAGGGGTCGCCGAAGGGGCCTCACCGGCGGCCATGACGGGTTGTAGGGGCTGAGGGATGTCGTTGCTGTCCTTGCTTGCCATAGGCCGTGAATCAGAAGAACCAGCGGTTATTGAACACGCCCTTGTGCTTCCAGTACAATATCAGGGCCACACCGGCCAGCATACCGCCCAGGTGGGCGAAGTGGGCCACGTTGTCCACTGTATTGCCCAGGCCCGAGGTCAGCTCTATGACGGCATAACCTATCACAATCCACTTGGCCTTGATGGGCATGGGGATGAAGAACAGATAGATGGGCTGGTTTGGGAACAGCATGCCGAAGGCCAGGATTACGCCGTAGACAGCGCCGGAAGCGCCAACCATGGGCGTGTTGACCAGCAAGTTGAGCATGCTCATAGTCGGACCGGGCCACGGCGGGATGATGCCGTGCTTCATGTATTCCCAGCCCTGGTTGATGATATAGTTGCACTCGTCCGGGGTGAACATATTCTCATACTGATGAATCATAATGGCGAATACGCCCATCTGGACCAGGCCGGCCACAATGCCGCAGGATATGTAGTAGAACAGGAAGCGCTTGGAATCCATGGCCCGCTCAATGAGCGCGCCGAACATCACCAGGGCGAACATGTTGAAGAAAAAGTGCATGAAGCCCGAATGCAGAAACATGTAGGTGACGAGCTGGGCGGGATTGAATCCCGGCGATGTGAAATAATGCAGCGCCAGGACGTTTTCGAGTTTTTGGCCGAAACCGGGCAGAATCTCCATCACAATTAGCATGATGAGATTTATGATAAACAGATTTTTTACAACCGGCGGGATACGCGATAGGAATGAATTCATGTCAGGTTAACGATGTAGTTGATACTTCTTTGAGCCTGCAAAATTAACAAAGACTATTGATATAATAACAATCCGGGCGCAAAAAAAGTGCGCGGCCGGTAAAGTTATATGTCATGAACAGTCGATTATACGTATATACACTCATCAATTTGGCTCATTATTTCAGCCGTCTTGGTTAGAGCAACCACCATCATTTGGAAATGGCGTATATCATCTCCGGATAACGTTAGTTCCACGCGGTCTTTCAACCATTTATCCAATGGTTGATACCCTGAAACGAATAATTCCCATGCTTTTAACGGTACATTATCGAAATATCTCGTGTCATTAATCCATACACGTCCATTATCGGAATTTATTGCTTCGTATTTGCGGGTAGTCACCAAATTTGAACCCTCGATAACGGGATATTGCGTTATAAAATCAGATGTAGATATATTTTCAAGAAGATGAAGTGAACGTAGTTGCGCCCCTAACGCAGATATCTTGAAGAAATATTCTGCATTGTTGGGATACGGTATGACGGGAAAATCATTTTGCAAAAACTGATGATATTTGCGGCGATATTTAGAAGAATGAAGAACAGCGTAAATATAATCAATTACATCTCTGCCAAGAAAGCCTCCATTTTCTCTGCTTTCTGAATCTTCTGATTGCAATTTAAGCCCAATCTTTTCTTCAAACTTTTCGATTATATCATAAGC
>CANQZK010000162.1 GCA_947628285.1 uncultured Muribaculaceae bacterium | reverse complement strand
TTGATGACCTGGCGAGTTCTTAATTTTAGCCTACGGAGGGGAGAATCTGAAAAGTCAACACTTTTTCAGCGCCCTCGACAAAAGACGGGGGTCTTTTGTCCTTCTGTGTGAGGGGACCGGCGGGGCCGGGGGCTGACGCGCTGGATTATTTCACCAGCACTTTGGTTACGTTGGTGCCCTGGCGGCGGATGTACAGACCGGGTTCGTTGCCGCTTACGCGCACACCCTGCAGGTTGTAGAACTCAACGGGAGCGTTGACGTCGGCGTTGATGTCGAGGATCGAAGTGGTGATTTTGCCGTCGGCGGTAATTTCACGTTCGCCCATGGTACCGCTCAGGTTGCCGTTGACATCGTATGCACGGGCGTTGACAATCACCTTGGCAATATCGCTCTCTGCGGCGGGGCGTTCTACGGTATATGACTTGCCGGGGGCAACGTTTGTGAACTTTACATTTTCCTTAGGCAGCCAGTAGGATTCCTCCATGTCGGGATAGGTGGGGGCGGCGGCAGCAGGTTCAGCGGCGTCCTTCATGACGGTCTCAACGCGTACCCACAGGCGGTGCTGTGCATCGGCAGGTATGCAGGTTACAGTTCCGGCTGTCTCATCATGCTCGGCAATAGGCTTCTGCACCTCAACAGGCACGAAGTTATTGTTTTTATAGAGAGAAACGGTGCGATAATTGGCCTTGGTGCTTGAACCGGTCAAATTCGATGTCTTGTAATTCTTGAAGGCATTCACATTGTTGGCCTGGAACAGAATCTGATAGTCATTTGATGCATCAATATATCTGATGGTTGCGACGCCATTCTCTACTTCTATCACAGCTTTTGTTCCGTTTTGGTCAAAATACAAGCTATTGTTTGATTTACGGCCATTGATATAAGAAGGATCGGTAAGGTCAGAACCCCACAGATGCCAATAGGTGTTGGCCTGGCCGTTTTCATCAACAATTTCTTTAAAAAGTATGATGTGCAGTAAGTTCTCGGTCTCGGCAACTACACCATCCTCGACAGTCACAGCGACATTGGAAATATTATCTATGCCGTTAGTGGTTGACATAGCCTTATATCCTTCAGTTGTCGATGTAGGATTTGTAACAATAATGTACTCACCGACAGTAAGGTCCGCAGTCGATTCAACCTTTACAAAACCTTTGACATTTGAATCCTTAACGGTTACAGTTACAGATGCTTCGGCGGGTTTGTGTTCGGCGTCACCGGCATATGTTGCTGTGATGGTAGCAGAACCCTTCTGACCGACAATGGTTATGGTACCATCGGCAGCGACAGTGGCTACAGCGGTGTTGTTGGAGGCATAGGCCATTGTAGCGCCCTCGACATCGATAGTAAAGGGATTGGCGATGGTGGTGGCGTGGTTCTCGTCGGCGAGATCCACGGTATAAGTTTCCTGAGTGGTGGTGATGTTGGGAACAATCTTGGGAGCAGTGACTGTTACAGCAAATTCTTTAGAACCGGCGTTCCAAGTATCGTTTGCGGCCCATGAAGCCGTGATTGTAGCAGTGCCCTTTGCGATGGCTTTGATGGTGTTTTCTTCTACGCTTGCTACAGTCGCATCTGAGCTGCTGTAGGCAACAGCGGGAGCATTGAGCGGAAGTTCCAGAGCTTGTGTCTGACCGGCTTCAAGAGTATAATCCTTGAAACCCTCGAAAGCGAAATCAACAGGACCGACAGCGGCCTCTTCAAATTCAACAGTGATTTTACGAAGCTGCAAACCGCCAAAGTTTGATACAATTACATTTGTAAAAGTAAGAACGAGCTCATCACCAACAGATTGAGGTTCCACAACAATAGCATCATCAGCTTCTTTAAGGTCTAATTTGTTTGTTATTTCCTTTTGGGCAGTTGCTTCAACACTTCCGTTTTTTACGCTTAGTTTCCAATTGCTGTTGGAGGATGTTGCATTACAGTTTACACTAACTTTGGTTACCTTTTTACCTTTGAAACCGTCTGTTTTTATAACCACAGATTCGACTTTCTTAGCGGTTTTAGTAGTACCAAAGGCGATGTTTTGGTTATTTGTTTTACCGGCGCCCGTATATGAAGGAGTAAAATTGGTATTAGCGTTGGAATTCATTGCGAAATTCCACGAAACATTTTCAATTGTAACATCAACAGGGGTTTTCTGATTTAGCTTTAAAATCGCTGTTTCAGTTGCTCCCTTTGAACCAGCAACTTCATAACTCCAAGGGCTGGTCAGCGTGGTCTGAGCATACCCGGCCAGGGAGAGGAACAGGGTCAGTAGGAAAAGTAAAGTTTTTTTCATAATGACAGATTTATTTAGCTTAAGTTGATAGCTGATTAGTGATGAGGGTGTGTCGGACTCTCGGAACGCAAAGTTAATGCTTTTTGTCGCTTAATGCAACATATTTTTTAGATTTTTTACGATTATTCTTTTTCTCGGTGAATTCTTTTCGCGCGTTTTGAGCGTCGGACATGGATTTTTGCTATCTTTGCACTGCTAAACACACACCTTTTTTTCACGCTATGCAGACTGTAATGTATACCGACACCATTTTCGGGCCGATCCGATCGAGGCGACTGGGCTCGTCGCTCGGTGTCAATCTGATGCCCAACGACGGCAAAATTTGTACGTTCGACTGCCTCTACTGCGAGGCGGGCTATAACGCTCAGGGCCCGGGCAAGTCGGGCATGCCATCGCGCGCCACGGTGGCGCGGCTGCTGAGCGAGCGTCTGGCCGAGCTGCATGCCGCCGGCCAGCCGGTGGACACCATCACCTTCTCGGGCAACGGCGAGCCGACGGTGCACCCGGATTTCGCGGGCATTATCGACGATACCTTGGCGGAGCGCGACCGCTTCTACCCCGAGGCTCAGGTGAGCGTGCTGTGCAATTCCACGATGCTTGACCGCCCGGAGGTGGTCGAGGCCCTGCGCCGTGTGGACAACCCCATACTGAAGTTGGACAGCGCCATTGACAGCACCATCCGCGCGCTGGACCGCCCCAACCGCCCGGGTTTCTGTGCCGAGCAGGTCATCGGCAACCTGGCCGACTTCGGGCCCAAGGCTATTGTGCAGACGCTGATCACGCGCGGCACGCACGACGGGGCGGTGGTGGACAATTCGACGCCGGAGGAGGTCGACGCGCTCATCGAGGCCTACCGCCGCATAGGTGCGCGGCGGGTGATGCTGTACACCATTGACCGCCCGACGCCGGAGCGCAGCCTGCAGCGGGTGCCCCGCGCGGAGCTTGACGCCATTGCGGCCCGCATCACGGCCGAGACGGGCGCCGAAGTGGAAGTAGCAGGGTGAGAATTGGCAAAAACAGACAAATTTTTCGCCGAAAGGGAGGCTAAAGATACGCAGTGTACCAAAATTGCGTAACTTTGCCGAGAAAATTAAAAATTAAGAATTCCGCCCCCGGCGAAAGCTTAATTCAATTCTCTATTTTAAATTTATTTCCGCTTGATACGCTACATCCTCACACTAATTATAATAGCTGCGGCGGCCGTTGAGGGCGCCGCACAGATTGTATCGAAGGACGGCTACTACTTCGAGGCTGACAGCGTGCGCCGCGACTTCCGCGACCAGCCTTACTTCGGGCTGTACAAGGATAATTACTTCATCTTCGGCCCGGCCATCGGCCAGCGCATCACCAAGCAGAACACCAACATCAAGTTCCAGATTTCAATAGCGCAGCGCCTCACCAACGCCACCCTGCCCTGGGGCACTTATCTGTATCTGTTCTACTCGCAGAAATGCTTCTGGAACGTGCTTGAGAACTCCATGCCCATGACGGACCTGAATTTCAACCCGGGCATCGGCCTGACCAAGCCGCTGTTTGTCAAGAACCGCTATGTGGGCAAGCTGAGCCTGATCATCGAGCACGAAAGCAACGGCCGCGACAGCATTTGGTCGCGCTCGTGGAACAAGGTGTCGTTAGCGGCCAACATCCTGGTGGACCCCAACCTGATGGTGGCGGGCAAGGTGTGGATTCCCATCATCGACGGCATGAACAACAAGGACATCATGGACTACTGCGGTCTGTATCAGGTGAGCGTGCAGGCGATATCGGACAACCGCAAGTTCACGGGGTCGGTGACGCTGGTGAAGCGTCGCGGCTGGAACCTGAACTATAACACCATCATAGAACTGGCATACCGGTTCTCGCTGAAGTCCAATCAGTATTTCTTCCTGCAGTACTACAACGGCTACGGCGAGGGTCTGCTGGACTACAAGCAGTTCCACTCGCAGCTGCGCGCGGGGATAGTGATCAAGCCCAAGCTGTTCAGCGACTTCTGACCGGCGGGCGGGAATCAGGATTTAACAGGATTAATCAGGAGGAATCATGATTAATCAGGAGAAATTACTACTGGTGCGATAAAATCGCGTTGGTTTAGAAATCATCAAATAAAGAGAGATCTTTGACATTTTGATT
>CANQZK010000161.1 GCA_947628285.1 uncultured Muribaculaceae bacterium | reverse complement strand
TTGACCAAATTTTTGGCGTTAAATTTTCATGCTAAACGTCAGATTTTTAATGAATTAAACACTTGGCTCCCAGGAGCCGTTAAAAAATAACCGAAGTATTGATATGCAAAAATACAAAAAAAAGACGACAATAAAGTCGCATTAAACCTTTTTAAGGATTTTTAAGTTTCACTCCTCCACGGCCGGGATTTCGGGTGTGGAGGGGTGGGTGATTGACCTAAATTTATGACCTATATTTTGGGGCATAACACTGACGTTTTGACCTATTTTATGACCCTTATTTTAGAACAAAACTCGTAGTTATGACCTATTTGTTAGAACAACCCCACATTATAATTTAATTAAAACTATATTTAGACTATAAAACAAGAAGACAATAGCGCGCACGCGCGCGTGTTGAGCAATCTTTTTTTGTTGTTATAAAAGGCGAAGCCGCGCAGACTAAATGCTCGGCTTCGCCTTTTATTGTGCTGACAATTATTTCAGCGGTTTGATGGAGATGGCGTAGCCGCCGCCGGAGAGGGCGTGGAGTTTCAGCTTGGTCTTGGATGTGACGGTGCGGCGGGTGATGGTGTAGCGCTGCTGGCCGTCGACGGTGTTGGCATCGGGTGCCTCGGCGTAGATGGTGGCTTCGTACTTGCGGCCGGGGTCCAGGAAGTCAAGGGCGATTTGGCTGTCACGGTCGGCGGTGCCGGCGGTCGAGCCTACGTACCAGGCATCGCTGTTCTTATCCTTGCGGGCAATGGTGACGTATTCCATGGGTTCGGCTTCGAGGTAGACGGAGCGTTCCCACTCTACGGGCACGTCCTTGATGAACTGGAAGGCATCCATGTGCTTCTCGTAGTGCTCGGGCAGGTCGGCGGCCATCTGCAGGGGACTGTACATGGTCACGTACAGTGCCAGCTGGCCGGGGATGGTTGAGGCTATCTTGGAGTTGTTGCCGGGGGTGAAGGTGCTGAGGTCAAACTCGAATAAGCCGGGGGTATAGTCCATGGGGCCGCCTTGCAGGCGTGTGAAGGGCAGGATTGAGGTGTGGCTTCGGTCGTTGCCGCCCATAGCCTGATACTCGGTACCGCGGGCGCTCTCGTTGCCGATGAGGTTGGGGTAGGTGCGTGCCAGGCCGGTGGGACGGGTGGCCTCATGGGCGTTGACCATGATGTGGTGGTCGGCGGCCTTCTTGACGGCGTAGATGTAGTGGTTGTTGAGCCACTGCGAGTAGTGGTATTCGCCGCGGGGGATGATGTTGCCCACGTAGCCGCTCTTGACGGCGTTGTAGCCGTGGCGGTTCATGAAGGTGTAGGCGGTGTCGAGGTGACGCTCGTAGTTGCGCACGGAGCCGGAGGTCTCGTGGTGCATCATCAGGCGCACGCCGCGGTCCTTTGCATAGGCGGTGAGGGAATCGAGGTCAAAGTCGGGGTATGGGGTGACGAAGTCAAAGACGTAGTCCTTGGACTGGCCGAACCAGTCCTCCCAGCCCTCGTTCCAGCCCTCGACGAGCACCTGGTCAAAGCCATGGTCGGCGGCGAAGTCGATGTAGCGTTTCACCTTGGCGGTGTTGGCCGAGTGGCGGCCGTTGGGTTTGGTCTTGGTGTAGTCGGTCTCGCCGAGCTTGACGGAGTAGACGTCGTCGGTATAATTCCATGAGCCGGCGCCTGTGATCATCTCCCACCATACGCCTATGTATTTGACGGGCTTGATCCACGATGTGTCCTCGATGGCGCAGGGCTCGTTGAGGTTGTAAATCAGGCGTGAGGCCAGGATGTCGCGGGCGTCGTCGGTGATTATCATGGAGCGCCAGGGGGTATGTGTGGGTGTCTGCATGTAGCCCTTACGGCCCTGATTGTCAGGCGTGAGCCATGAGCGGAAGGTCATGGTGGAGTCGTTGAGGTCAAGGTGCATGGTGGGGTAGTCCACAGTGGCGGCCTCGTGGATGTTGAGGTATATGCCGTCGTCGGTCTTGAGTTGGAGGGCAGTCTGCACGCCGGTGGGCGAGAAGGGGGTGGTGGATGCGTTGTCCGGGTTGAGCTTGGAGGGCATCAGCGAGCGTATCTCGCTCAGGCGGCTCTTGGTGTAGTTGTATTCCTGGGTGTCATAGTCGCCGGGAATCCAGTAGGCGGTATGGTCGCCGGTCATGGCGAATTCGGACAGCTCCTCGGCTATGACAAAGTAGTTGAGGTTGGGCTGCTGGGGGAACTCGTAGCGGAATGCGTAGCCGTCGTCGTAGGCGCGGAAACGGACCATGATTTTGCGGTCGAAGGCGGGCTGTGACAGCGTTATGGCCATCTCGTTATAGTGGTCGCGGATTTGGCTTTCCTCGCCCCAGACGGGTGTCCAGGTCTCGTCGTGCGAGGTGAAGACGGCCTTGCCGTCCTGGACGAATCCGTCGGCCAGCGAGAGAGCGTCGGCACCGGTGGCGCGGGCGGCCTTGGTGAAGTCGTTGCGGCCGGTCTCGCTGAACAGGCACAGACCCAGATGCGAGGGAGCCACTATCTGCCGGCCCTTGAAGTCGACGGTATATGTGGGCCGTCCGTCCGTGATGTCGAAGTCCAGGACGATGTCGCCGTCGGGCGATGACAGGCGGTCGGCCGCCGTGGCGGGCAGCACGCACGCGGCCACAGACAGCAGTAACAAGTATCTGTTCATAGATGTAAGGTTATGAAAGTAAGTATGATAAGTATGTTATTGAATTGAGGTTCAATGCTGGTATAGGTAGCGTTTGATTGAGCGCTTGGGCGTCTTCTCGAACTCCTCGTGGTGGATGCGCAGGCGCGATATCTGGCTGTATGCGGGCAGGTCGGCGTTGAGCTGCTTGATGTTGCGGTCAATCATCGGCTCGAGTTGTGCGTCGTCGATGCCCTGCTCACGTGCGGCGTCGAAATCCGGGTAGACAAGGGCCACCAGCTTTCCGTCCTCTTCTACTACGAGCGATTCGTTGACGAAGGGCAGGTTGTTGATGCGCTGCTCAATCTCCTCGGGGTAGATGTTCTGGCCGCTCGGGCCCAGGATCATGTTCTTGTCGCGGCCGCGGATGTAGAGGTATCCGTCGGAGTCTATCTGGCAGATATCGCCGGTGTTCATCCAGCCGTCCTTGAAGGTCGACTCGGTGGCCTCGGGGTTCTTGTAGTAGCCCTTCATGACGTTGTCGCCGCGCACCCACAGCACGCCGGGTGTCGTGGACGGGTCGGCCGACTCGACGCGGCACTCCATGCGGTCCACGATGCGTCCGCATGAGCCCGGCCGGGTCTCGTCCCAGGGCGCGTAGGTAATCAGCGGGCCGCATTCGGTCATGCCGTAGCCCACGGTGAAGGGGAATTTAATGCGGCGCAGGAAGGTCTCCACGTCGGCGTTCAGGCCGGCGCCGCCTATGATGAGCTCATAGAGGTTGCCGCCGAAGGTCTCCTCCAGCTTGGCCTTGATTTTGTGCAGCAGATGGTCGTCCACAAAGGGCACGCGCAGCAGCAGCTTCATCAGGGGCTTATCGAGCAGCGGGAAGACGCGCGTCTTGATGATTTTCTCGATGATGAGCGGCACGGTGATGATGAGCTTGGGGCGAATCTGCGCAAAGGCATCCAGGATGACGTGCGGCGAGGGCGTGCGCGTCAGGAAGTACAGATGGCAGCCCTGCACAAAGGTGTGCAGCATCTCGAAGGCCAGACCGTACATATGCGCCAGCGGCAGCATGCATATCATGCCGTCGCCGGGCTTGAAGATGCGGATATTGTCCAGGGCGAAGCGCAGATTGGACCATATGTTGCGGTAGGTGAGCATGACGCCCTTGGAGAATCCCGTCGAGCCCGAGGTGTAGTTGATAATGCACACCTCGTCCGGGTCTGGCTGCATGTAGGCTATATCATCCTTGTCGAAACGCTCCGGATATTTCTCGCCGAACAGCTTGTTGAGGTTGGCGCGGGCCGATTCCAGACGCTTGCTGCGCGACTGCAGCAGCGAGAAGTCGGTCAGCAGCACAAATCCGCACACGTCAGGCATCTTGGCGGGGTCGATGTTCTCCCATATGTGCTGGTCGGTGAATAGCAGCTTGGCCTCCGAGTGGCACACAAGGTGGTGGATATTGTCGGGCTTGAATTCGTGCAGGATGGGCACTGCCACGGCCCCGTAGGTGAGCGATGCCAACATGGCCACGGCCCAGTGGGCACAGTTGCGCCCGCACAGGGCTATCTTGTCGCCTCGGTTCACGCCGGCGCGTTCAAACAGAAGGTGGAGTTTGGCTATCTTGCGCGCCACATCGCGATATTGGAACGATACACCATGAAAGTCGGTCAACGCCGGGTATTCCCAATGCTTGCGCAGGGTGTCTTCAATCATGGTGATGACAGTTTCGTGCTGTTTCATGTAAGTTCTGTTAAACCATAATTCGGAAGATAATACACGTAATATTTCAGCGATTTGGTGAGATTTTTCATCAAGTCGCTGATTTT
>CANQZK010000160.1 GCA_947628285.1 uncultured Muribaculaceae bacterium | reverse complement strand
CGGGAGGATTATTGTGCGGGGCCGAGGAGGAGGAGGGCGCCGGTGGTGGGATCGAATTGGGCTTTGGAGGGCTCTTTTTTGTCGGTGAAGAGGTTGGGGTCAAGTCCGAATGTTACGCCGAGCTGGGCAAGGGGAACTTCGGTCTCGGCTACGGTGCGGCCTTCGTAGTTGACTGTTACGCGGGCACGGCCGGGGATATTGTAGGCTACGCCGCCTTTGGGGAAGCGTTTTACTTCGCCTTTTTCGTTGACGGGCAGGCTGCCTTGTTCGAGAATCTCGACTGTGACGGTGATGGGCACGCCGGCGAGGTTGTCGGCCGATACGACGCCGTCGAAGGGCGACAGACGGGCGATGACTTCGTCCATCAGGCCGAGTGAGTCGGGAACGACCGAGACGGTCTCAACGGTGGTCCAGGGCTGTTCGGTGCCGGCAAACATGGCTGTGAGGGCTTCTTCCTGGCGGGCGAGGTTGTCGAGTACGAGTTTCATTCCCTGGCCGTCGGAGGGTGCGTTGTCGGCCTGGCCCGAGAGGAGGTCGGAGCGCATTTCGCGGAGTTCGAATATGCGTTGTGCGGCGAGCTGTGCGCGTTTTGACAGGGATGAGCTGCGAATCATGTCCTCGGTCATGGCCTGGCGTGCCACCTGGGTCTGGAGGATGGTGGGCACGGCGGCGACGGGCTCGGGGAGGTCAACTGTCTCGGCCTCGGCGGGGGTATCGGTGTTGAGTGCCAGGGGGATGCCGTCGGGGGTGAGAAGCATGTATGGTGTGGAGCCGCTTTTGAATTGCGCGAGCCAGCGGTTGTCGGGGTCGGCGACGCCGCGCGGGGTGATGGTAACGGATTTGATGGTGGCCGAGGTGCCGGCCTCGGTTATGGCGTTGTTGATGCCCAGGTGGCGGCGTGCGTAGTTGTGAAATTCGCCGGGTGTGCGCTTGACGTGCTCGGTCTCGATGGTGATGTCGAGGTTTGTGACGGGCAGGGAGTATATGAGGCCGTATTCGTTGGTCTTGCCGGCGGTGATTTTCTGTGAGGTCTGGGCCGCTGCGGGCGATATGGCGGCCAGTATGGCCAGTGCGGATGAGAGGATACGTGTTTTCATTGTGGGGTGTATGGTGTTTTTTCAGTCCATAATCGATTTTATGGCGCGGCCGATGAATTCGGCTATGTCTTCGGCCGTGGTGCCGTATGTTCCGTGCTGCTGGGCGGCGAGTTCGCCTGCCAGGCCGTGGATGTAGGGCCCGGCGATGGCTGCAAGTTCGGGTGCGAGGCCCTGTGCGATGAGTGAGGCGATGAGGCCGGTGAGGACGTCGCCTGAGCCGCCTGTGGCCAGTGCCGATGAGCCGGTGGGGTTGAACACTACCTTGCCGTCGGGGCGGCAGATGGCTGTGAAGTGGCCTTTGAGGACAATTATTATTGAGTGTTTCTGGGCTATCTCGATGGCTTTGAGCAGGCGGGCGTAGGATGAGTGCTGGCGGCCGAAGAGGCGGTCGAACTCGCCGGGGTGGGGCGTGATGACCGACTTGACGGGGATGCAGTCGATGAGCGCCGGGCGGATGGCGATGCAGTTGAGGGCGTCGGCATCGAGCACCAGGGGGCGGCTGTTGGCGTTGGCTGTCTTGAGGAAGGCCTCGAGGGTGTCGATTGTTGCGTCGGCGGTGCCCATGCCGGGACCGAGCGCTACGGCTTTGTAGTTGCGGCGCAGCTCGATGCGGTTGATGGCCAGGTCGCCCGAGTCGGACTCGTAGAGGGCTGCGGGGACTGCTGACTGCATTATTACGTAGCCGCATTTGGGTGCGTGGACAGTGACCTTGCCGCATCCGCCGCGCAGCGCGCCGCGGGCGCAGAGCACGGCGGCGCCCATCATGCCGTAGCTGCCGGCAAAGAGGCATACGTCGCCGAAGTCGGCCTTGGAGCCGAACGGGTCGCGCGGGGGCAACATCATGCGCACCTCGGCCTTCTCGGTCAGGCGGTATTTCCAGGGGGCGCGTTCCAGGGCCACCTGGCTGAAATCAACGGGGATGACCTTCCATTTGCCTAAGAGTTCGGCGTTCTCGCGCATGAAGAATCCCACGCGGGGCATGCCGATGGCCAGGGTCAAGGTGGCGTGAATGATGTTGCGGTTGATGAGGCTCTCGGTGGAGTCGGCCAGCAGTCCGGAGGGGACATCCAGGGCTATGATGCGTGCGCCGGTATCGTTGATGTAGCGGACAATGCTCTGATAGCCGCCTGAGAGGGGTGTCTGACGCTCGGTGCCGAATATGCCGTCGATGATGGTGACATCGCCGGTGAGGTCGGGCATGACGAAGCGCAGGCTGGTTATTTCGGTGAGCACCTGGTCGCCGCAGTCCTCAAGGAGACGGTCGCGCGCGGCCACACACTCGGCAGTGGCTTTGTTGCCGCCGATGTTGAAGAGGTAGGCCTGCGGATGGAAGCCCTGCAGGCACAGGTGGCGCGCCGCCGTCAGGGCGTATGCGCCGTTGAGGTCGGGCCCGGCGAAGATGACAAGCCGATGCTCCGGTATGATGTTGGTAATGATTTCCAGGGCCAGACTCTCACCGATGTTCTCGATGAGATGGCGTGTCGAAATGCCCTGGTCGTGCAGGGTATATTGCTGTATGGCGTTTATTTCGTCGGACGAGAAAATTTTCATATTACGGAATGGAAAATCGGCAGACAAAATTACAAAAAAATATCAAGACTGCCAATAAGATGCCGGAGGGTCAGTCGGTTTTGATGGCCGACATGATGAGGTCGGGCTCGAAACCGTGCGATGCGGCGAATCGGAACAGCCGCACACGCCCCTCGTAGGTGTCGGCGTCGGGCATGGTGCGGCGTTTGCGGTCGATGAGCTCGGCCAGCCGGCGGCGATAGGACTCGGGGTCGATGCCGTCGAGGGCGGCGTCGATTGTGGCGCGGTCTATGCCCTTCTGATAGAGTGCGGCGGCTATCTTGCGGCGCCCCCAGCCGCTGTATTCCACCTTGTTGCGGGCAAAGAGGGCGGCGAAGCGGCTGTCGTCGATGAAGCGGCGCTCAATCAATCCGGCTATGACGCGCTGAGCCTGTGCCGCCGGCAGGCCTTTGAGGGTCAGCTTGCGGAGGATCTCGCCGGAGGAGTATTCGGCGGCGGAGCAGAGGCGCTCGGCGTATTCGGCGGCCTGTTCGGGCGTGAAGGGGCGTTTCGGTCTCATATGCGGGCGCGGATGAAGCGGTTTTTGCCCAGATAATCGCGGAACACCTGGACGTCAGTGAATCCGTCGGCGACGAGCATGGCTGTAAGGTTGGCGGCGAAGCGTGGATTGATTTCAAGATACAGAGCTCCTGCGGGCCGCAGGGCCTTGGCGGCGTAGCGGCCGATGGGGCGGTAGAAGCGGAGCGGGTCGTCGTCCGGCACGAACAGGGCCGAGGCGGGCTCGTAGTCCACCACACGGCGGTCCATTGCCGGCTTCTCGTCCTCGGCTATGTATGGCGGGTTGCTCACAATTATATCATATTTCGGGGCGGACGGGGGGACGAGGGCCAGGATGTCGGCGTGCTCAAAGGTAACGTTGACGTTCAGCGCCCGGGCATTGGCGGCGGCGACTTGGAGAGCAGCCTCGCTTATGTCCGTGGCCTCGACAGTGGGGAAAACCAGCGCACGGGCCAGGGCGATGGCTATGCAGCCGCTGCCGGTGGCGATGTCCAGCACGAGCAGGCCGGTGCGGCGGCCTGCATCATCGGTAATCATGTCCACCAGGCCCTCGGTCTCGGGCCGCGGGATGAGTGTGGCGGTCGTCACCTTGAAGTCCATGCCCATAAAACGGGCCTGACCCACAACATATTGCGGCGGCTCGCCGGCCACTATGCGGCCAACGGCCTTGAGCACGCGGGCTACCGTCTCGGGCTCGAGCACAAGGTGCCCCGAGGTGAATATCTTGGTGCGGTCAAATCCGGCCACGTCCTCCATGACCAGCCGGGCCGTGGCCTTGCCCTCGCCAGGGCCGAGCGCTTGCACCAGCGTGCGGGTAATGCTGTCGGACAGGCCGCCCAGGGTCACAGGCTCACTCATATTTGCGCGGATCGAGGTCCTGGTCCCAGATGTAGCTGTCATCCACGGGGAGGTCTTCGTCGTCGTCAACGTCGTCGCCGTCAGCGGGCTCGTCGTCGTCGATTTCGGCGTCGTCAAAGTCTATGTCGTCGCCCCATTCCTCGGCGCTGATTCGGCGCAGGTCTTCGCCCTCGTCATCATCGTCGGCGGGGGCGTTTTCAAATATGAAGGTGTCCTCGTCCTCGACGCGGTGGTTCTCGTCCAGGTCGCGGCGGGTGATATCGGATGCGGCGGGGATGTTGTCGTCGTCAGTTATGGCACGCCACAGCACGTCCTTAAGCTCGGTTATGCCCTGGCCCGTAACGGCTGAGATGAACACGTGGGGCACGCCTTCGGGCAGGGTTTCGGTGATGGCTTGGGAGAGCTCATCATCAAGCATGTCGCTT
>CANQZK010000159.1 GCA_947628285.1 uncultured Muribaculaceae bacterium | reverse complement strand
GAAGACCCGTCCCCGCTTCTCAGCCCTGGTGGCCGACGGCATGGGCGGCTACGGCGGCGGCGAGGTAGCCTCGCAGACCGCCCTGGAGTCATTCGACGCCTTCCTGCGCGCCCTGCCCGCCGACATGTCCCAGCGCGACGTCATCCAGGCCGTCAAAGACTGGATTCGCTCCGTCCAGACCCAAATCAACGCCATGCAGGCCGCCAACCCCGACCTCAGTCAGATGGGCACCACCCTCACCGGCATATTCACCTACGGCCCCTGGGAATTCATGGTCAACTGCGGCGACAGCCGCACCTACCGCCTGCGCTACGAAACCCTGCGTCAGCTCTCCACCGACCACTCCGAGCGCGAGCGCCTCAAAGACCCCTCCGTGCCCTCAAACCTCATCTACAACGCCATAGGCGTACCCGGAGTCTTTATCGACGTCACCTGCCTCACCACCGACATGCCCGTCATAGACGGCGACATCTACCTGATATGCTCCGACGGCCTGAGCGACATGCTGTCCGACAACGTCATAGAAAGCATACTCAACGGCGGCGGCACCACGGCCGACCTTGTCGAAGCCGCCCTCGAAGCCGGCGGCAAAGACAACTGCACCGCCATCCTCCTGCGCATATCCGCCCCCGAAGAAGAAACCGAGACCGCTGAGGTAGCTGAGGTAGCTGAGGTAGCTAATATAGCTATAGCTAATGTAGCTACCCCTGAAGCCCCGGCCGCACCGGAAACCCCGGCACCCGCCCCCGCCCTTGACCTCCGCCCGCTGCCGCCCGTCGAAGGCTTTGACATAGACGCTGAGCCCGCATCCGAGCCCGTACCGGAGTCAGACCCCGTTCCGCCGCCATTCACCGGCGTAGTCAACGACCTGAGCGGCCAGCAGTTCATCACCGAAGAAGAAGCCCGCAACCTGCCCCCGGCCGAGCCCACCCGCGACGAGCGCTTCCGTTCAGCCGCCGGCCACCTCCGCTCAGCCCTCCGCGACCTCTTCGGCCGCAAAGACAAAAGCTAACCACAGCCGCAGGCGGTTTGTCGCAGGTGAAGCAGCTTCAAGCGCCGTTTCACCTGCTTCGTGTAAAAAAATTACTGCCGTTCCAATTTTTTTCGTACCTTTGTACCTGATTTTATAGACATTTCGCATGGGATTTTTTAGCATTTTTTCAAAAGAGAAAAAGAAAACACTCGACAAAGGCCTCGAAAAGACAAAAGAGGGCGTGTGGGGTCGTCTCAAACGCGCTCTGGTAGGCCGCAAGTCGATTGACGATGACTTCCTGGATGAGCTGGAGGAGATTTTCATCACCTCCGATGTCGGCGCGGAAACTACGCTGCGCATCATCGAGCGCATTCAGGAACGTGCCTCGCGCGATAAATATGTCAGTCAGGACGAGCTCAACGAGATGCTCGTCGAAGAGATAAGCGACCTGCTTGCCGAGAATGACAACGGTACATCGGCCGACGGCGAATTCCGCGTTCCCGCCGGTCAGAAGCCTTATGTCATCATGGTGGTGGGCGTCAACGGTGTGGGCAAGACCACTACCATCGGCAAGTTGGCATACGGCTACAAGCAGGCCGGCTACAAGGTGGTGCTGGGCGCCGGCGATACGTTCCGCGCCGCTGCCGTTGAGCAGCTGGACGAGTGGGGACGCCGCGCCGACGTGCCTGTGGTGAAACAGCAGCTCGGTTCCGACGCCGCCGCCGTGGCTTTTGACACGCTGCAGAGCGCCGTGGCCAACAACGCCGACGTGGTGATCATAGACACCGCCGGCCGCCTGCACAACAAGAAGGGCCTGATGGACGAACTTTCAAAGATCAAGCGCGTGATGGAGCGCGTCGTTCCCGGCGCACCCCAGGAAGTGCTGTTAGTTCTCGACGGCTCGACGGGCCAGAACGCCTTTGAGCAGGCGCGCCAATTCTCGGCCGCCACTCAGGTCACGGACCTGGCCATAACCAAGCTGGACGGCACCGCCCGCGGCGGCGTGGTGATCGGCATCAGCGATCAGTTCAAGATTCCCGTCAAATACATCGGCCTGGGCGAGGGCATTGCCGACCTGCAGGTGTTCAACAAGCGCGAGTTTGTCGAATCGTTATTCTCAAACCGTTGACATGCGGCGTAAGGCTGTACACATCATATCGCTGGGTTGCTCCAAGAACCTTGTCGACTCCGAGCGCGTGGCTCGTATGCTGGCCGACGCCGGCTGCGACGTGTTCATGGACGATGCTCCCCGACGCCCCCACATCACCGTCATAAACACCTGCGGTTTCATAGGCGACGCCAAGGAGGAATCAATCGACACCATCCTGGAGGCTTGTCGCGACCGCGACGAAGGCGGCTCGGTGCGCAAGGTCTACGTGATGGGCTGCCTGTCGCAGCGCTATCGCGACGTGCTGCCCGCCGAGATTCCCGAGGTGGACGGCTGGTTCGGCAAATTTGACTGGGACGGCCTGGCCACAGAGCTGACCGGCACACAGCCGCAGTCCGCCGGGGCCTGCGAGCGCAAGCTGTCCACCCCGTCGCACCACGCATACATCAAGATATCAGAGGGCTGCAACCGTTTCTGCGCCTTCTGCGCCATTCCGCTCATCACCGGTCGGCACCGCTCGCGCCCCGTGCAGGAGATTCTGGACGAGGTGGCCGCGCTGGTCCGTCAGGGCGTGAGCGAGTTCAACGTCATTGCCCAGGACCTCTCGTCCTACGGTCACGACCTTGAAGGCCGCAGCCTGCTTGCCGAGCTGATTGACCGCATGGCCGACATCGAGGGCGTGCGCCGCATCCGTCTGCACTACGCCTACCCGGCCGACTTCCCCTTCGACATCCTGCCCGTCATGGCCCGCCGCCCCAACGTGTGCCGCTACCTGGACATAGCCCTGCAGCACATCGACGACGGCGTGCTGGCCAACATGCGCCGCCACATCACCGCCGCGCAGACCCGCGAGCTGTTGGAGCGCATCCGCCGCGAAGTGCCCGGCATCCACATCCGCACCACGCTGATGATCGGCTTTCCCGGCGAGACACCCGAGGCATTCGAGCGCCTGATGGAGTTCGTGGCCGAGCAGCGCTTTGACCGCATGGGCGCCTTTGCCTACTGCGAGGAGGACGATACCTGGGCCGCCCGCAATCTCACCGACGACATCCCGCAGGAAGTCAAGCAGGAACGCCTGGACCGCCTCATGGCCGCCCAGCAGGAGATAGCCTATGACCTGAACCGCGCCAAGGTGGGCACACGCCTGGAGGTTGTAATCGACTCCGAGGACGAGGACTACTACATAGGCCGCAGCGAGTTTGATTCGCCCGAGGTCGACCCCGAAGTGCTGGTGCGCAAGACACGCCGCCTGCAGCCCGGACAGTACGTCATGGTCGAGGTCACCGACGCCATGCCCTTTGAACTGATTGCGACACCCGTCGAGCCATGATATTCAGCCCCGAAATAACCGAAGCGGTGCGGCAGGCCTTCGCCACGGACGCTCCGCTGGCACTGTGCCGGGCACCGGGCGCCGAACCCGTGCTTGTCAGTGATTTCGAGGTCAGCCCCTGGCCCGGACAGCCCGACATCACGCCCGAGGTATGGCGGCAGTCCACCCCGCGCGAGGACTATTACACCTCAATCGCCTCGCTTGCTGCCACGCTGCGGGCCGAGGGCGGCAAGGCCGTCATTTCACGCGCCATCTGCGGCTGCAACCCGGCCCTGGACTGGACGGAGGTGGCCTCGCGGCTGTTTGAACGCTACCCCGACGCTTTCTGCCACCTGTATCACTCGCCCCGGTCGGGCTGGTGGCTGGGCGCCACACCGGAGATACTGCTGCGCCACGACGCCGACGGCCGCTTCGTCACCATGGCCCTGGCCGGAACGCGCCGCGACAGCCTGCCCTGGGACGCCAAGAACATCGAAGAGCACAATATGGTGCGCGACTTCATAGCCGACACCCTCAGCGAGGCCGGAGTGGAGTTCGGCATGTCGCCCGGCGACGAAATCGCCTACGGCTCCATCCGCCACCGCTGCACCATGTTCAGCGGCACCATGCCCGACGCCGCCACGGCCGCACGCATAGTAGACAACCTCAACCCCACCCCCGCCGTGGGCGGATGGCCCCGCCGCCGCGCCATGGAGCACATCGGCGCTATCGAGGCCCATCCGCGCAAGGACTACGGCGGTTACATCAGCTACAGCACCGGCGGCACACGCAGCTGGTACGTCAACCTGCGGTGCGTCAACTTTGACCTCCGCGGCAATTACTGCATCTACGCCGGCGGCGGCATAACCGGCATGTCGGTCCCGGCCGACGAGTGGGCCGAGACCGAAGCCAAAGCCGCCGTACTGCTTGAACTCACCGGCCACAACCGCAGCGACTTATGAACCAAGACAATAATGACAAAGGCAGCCCGCTGACGGTCATCGTCACCGCCCTTGTGGCGCTGGCGGTGCTCTCGCTACTGCCGTGGGACGAATTCACCGGTCACCGGCTGAAGAACTTCAG
>CANQZK010000158.1 GCA_947628285.1 uncultured Muribaculaceae bacterium | reverse complement strand
CTAAATGTAATGTCGCCGAGTTGGATATCGTTATCCCGAACTCGCGTTACTACGTTTTCAAGCTCTACAAGCCCCACCAGGACGCCGTAGCCATCCCGCTGGACATCAATGCGCCCATGCTGGCCGACGCCAAGGGACGCCCCTACCCTGCCTTTGACGCCACAGCATCGCGCGCCGCCGACGGTTCCGTGACCATCACCATGACCAACCCCATGCTCGACACGCCTCACACCGTCAGCCTGCCTCTGCAGGGCTTGCCCGGCAAGATTGCCGCCGCCGAGGTCATCACAGCCCCGGATGTTCACGCCCACAACACATTCGACGCTCCCGAGGCCGTCAAGACCGAAGCGTTCAAGGGCGCCAAAATCAGCCGCAACACCCTGACAGTCAACCTGCCGCCGCTGAGCATCGTATCAATTACCCTGAAATAACCCCCTCATAAATCAAAAAATGGCGCGGACCGTGCGGTTCGCGCCATAATTTTATATTCTCAGGGGGGATTAGCGGACGATAATCTTGCCGCTCTTGTTGCCCAGCGTGTATACGTAGATGCCTGCGGGGATTTCACCTGTGGCGATGACGCCGCTGCCCGATACGGTGCGCTGCAGCACCTTCATGCCGGTGATGCCGTAGAGAGCCAACTGGCGGGCGCCTTCCACGTTGTAGTGAACGCCCTCGGCGTCGGAGTAGAGTTCGTAGCCGTTGACGATGGCCTCGATGCCGCCGTTCTCACCGTTGAGCACCACGGTCATGGTGATTTTGGTGTCGGCATAGGTGCCATCCTGGGCTTCGAAGGTGCAGACGATTTTGGGAACGGCTGCGTCCTTGGGCAGAGTGGCCATGTACTCGAACTGGAGGGGCACAGTCTTGCCGCCGTTGATTTTGAGGGTCTTCTTGATGGTCTTGCCCTGCTCGCAAGCGCCGCCGGCGCACATCTGCACGCTTTCGCCGTCAGACTTGCACACAAGCGAGATCTGCGACGAGTAGGTGTCAGTGCCCAGCGAGAGTTCGGGAGCAATCATGACTTCCTTGTTGGCGCCGGCGGGAGTCACCTGCACGTCGTTGAAGGTGATTGAAGCTCCGTTCTCGACGGGTGTCTCGCCGTTGTAGAACGTCAGCTGACGCGCATTTGCGCTCATGGCAACTGCAGCAGCTGCGAGAAGTAAGTAAATTTTCTTCATAAGCTATTAGGTTTTAAATTGTTATTCATTGGTGGTGACGTGGACCTTGGCGGCTTGAATCACGCCGGCGTCGCCCAGCACGAAAGCCACTATGGACAGCTTATCGGCGTTCCAGCGCTCGTGGTCGTTGTGGCGCACGGCTATCCGGTCGTCAAAGGTCTGATGGATGCCGCGGCTAAACTTGATGTTGGCGCCCTCGCGGCCCTCGACGCTGCAGCGGAACACGTGGTCATGCACGTAGTCCGGCACAATCTTGGAGCCGTTGCGCTGGCGTGCCACGATGCCGTCCTCAAGTACCCATATGCGCAACTGTCCGTTGAAGTCGGACTTGGGTTCGACGGTGCATTTCACGTCGATGACCTGTGCCGAGGGTTCGTCGCTCAGGGTGGCGGTGAGCTGTATGTCGGCCTCGGAGGGGCGCTTCATGGCGTCGCGGACAGCGCCTGACCAGTCGGCATCGCTCAGAACGGGGCCTTTGTAGTCGATGACGCCCGAGGGCCATGCGGCCACGTCGAATTCCTTGTTCATGGCGTCGCCCTTGGCCGTAGCCAGACCTATGTAGTTGTCCTCAAAGGATGTATTCTCGACGGCTATGCCGAAGTCGCCTCCGTGCACGCTCACGGGGATGAACGCATCGCCGTACTGCTTGACAATATCGTCGATGTATCCGTGTGCGCGGGGGCAGTTGAGGCAGTTCTGTCCCGTAAAGTCCACCAGCAGCACGGTGCGCTGGGGCGCTACGGCGTCAACCTCGATGAAGCGCTCGTCAGTCTTGATATCGTTGCAGGCGGCAAGGGTTGCCACCATCGCCGCTCCGAACAGTAAGTTATTTAGTTTCAAGGTCATGTGTTAAGATTGGAGAGAATAAGTAGAGTATTGTCAGAATGAGTAAGTGTAGGCCACCTGCACGCCGCGCATGGCGGGCACCTTGCGGCATACGCCGCCGGAGCAGTTGAAGCCCTCGCGTGTGCGGCCGTAGGATACCATCAGGCGGTTGGACTTGTAGTTGCCCGTCACGCCGGCCATGTAATAATGTGTGCCCTTGCCGCCGCAGTTCCACATATCGCTGACGGTGAACATCAGGTAGGGCAGCACGCTTACCTCCACCAGGCCGTAGGCCCAGTCCTTCTGGTCCTGACGGGTAGTCAGGTACTGAAGCTCGGCGCGCAGTGTCACCTTCTTGCTGAGCTTATACTTGCCGTCAAGCACGAAGATGTTCGACTTGATGTCGCCGCCGTGGCCCTCGACGATGGTCTGGTTGTACAGCTGGTTCATGTACATGAACGTGAACTGGAAGTCAGGCGTCAGGCGCTTCTCTATCTGGATGTTATAGTCGTGATAGTAGTTCTGGCCCAGACCGAAGAAGGTAGTGGGCACGCTGTTGTCGCCGAAGGTGTAGTCGTCCGGATTGGCGTCGTCCTTGTAGTTGAGGCCGCGGATGTAGCTCAGATTCACCTTCACCTTGGTGCCGTAGCGGCCGCCCAGGGCGGTTTTGCGCTTGAAGGTGTAGGCAAAGGAGCCCTGAAAGGCCCATTCGCCGGGAACATTCTGCGTGGCGTAGGGGTAGAGCGCCGCCAGCGGGTAAGTGTGCTGGTAGGCGAAGGCGGGCATGTTGTTGAGGAAGGCCGATGTGCCGCGCACCGAGCGCTGGATGCGGTACGACATGTTCTCGCTGCGCTTGGCCTGCACCTGAGCACTCATGCCCGAGCGCGAGTACGTGCCCGTGAGCATCACGGCCGTGCCGCGTCCGTAGGTGTAATGGTTGTCATACGACGGGTCCTGGTCCTTCCAGGCAAACTCGCCCTGGACGCCCCAGGCGCCCTTGCGGAAGTTCGAGCGGACGTCCCACGCGCCGACATTCTGCGGCAGGTTCAGGCGGAAGTCCGTACCGGGCACGTCGATGTCCTGCTCGGCCTCGTGCTTGAGCACATAGGATGCGCCCACGGTCCAGGTCACGTCGCGGTCAGCCAGGCGCTTGCTCAGCTCCTCGATGCTCACCTCGGCGTCGGCGCCGTAGACCTGCGCATTCTTCTTCCAGTCCCAGTAACGGCGCTGCACGCCGCCCAGGGCGGTCAGGCGCACGCCGGGGATGGCGCTCACCTTCAGGCGGCCGCCGCGGATGCTGTTGTCAATGCCCAGCGAGCGCTCCTCATAGGTGCGCAGGATGAAACCGCTGCCGAACTGCTCATAGAAGTCGCCGCCCGTCAGCTCAAAGCCCTTGTACTTGCCTTTCACATAAATATTGGGCACGCCCCAGCCCTTGAAATCAGGCTCGTAGCCGGGCAGTGGCCACTTCATGAACTCAAGGCGCGCACCGGCGTCCACGTATTTGCTCAGGAAACTGAGCGAGGCATAGGTATTTGACAGCACCTTGTCGTCATACGGTCCGGCGCCTATCGAGGCGTCGTCCTGGGCAAAGAGCCAGTCGGTCTGCACATTGCCGTGCAGCGCGGCGCCCTTGTCGCCCAACTTGATAGCCTGTGCATGCCCGAAGCAGCCCAGCGCCAGCGCCAGGACAGCGGCCCGTAATATGTGATTGGTCTTCATTATGGGTGGATGTGTGGTTGCGGTGAGCGGTGAACCGGCTGATTCACTTCACCATTTCACGGATTTTCTCAATTATCTCGCTTTCAGAGCCGTCGGTGTAGCCCGAGTGCTGCAGCACAATCTGTCCCTGGCCGTCCACGATGACCATATGCGGAATCATCTGAACGCCCAGCGTGCGCCCGAAGTCGTTGTTCGGGTCCAGCAGCACCTGATATTCCCAGCCTTCGGCGTCGACCAGCGGTTTCACCTTGTTGGCGTTCTGGGCCTCGTCGATTGAAATGGCCACCAGACGCACGCCCGTCTCGTCCTGCCAGTCGGCATACACCTCGTTGATGGCCTTGAGCTCGCGCAGGCAAGGCTTGCACCAGGTGGCGAACAGCGAGATTATCATGGGTTTGCCGTCGTTTGACAGCGTGGACGTATCCACAACCTTTCCGTTGATATCCTTCAGTTGGGCAGCGGGAAGCTGGGCCTGAGCGGCCACCCCGGCACATACCGTCACCAGGGCCAAAACGATAGCTTTAAACAGTTTTTTCATTACAGTTATATCTTAAGGTGCAAATTTAGGCCTTTTGACATTATTTGCCAAAAGTTTTTAGTTAAAGTTTCAGTGATTCACCAAATTTGACTGCAAAACTCCCGCCGGGTTTAAGCCAAACGGCAACAAACCGCCCGTCGACCCTCTTAGAGCTTGTTTAAAAATAAATGTTAACGGCAGGGCTGTCAGTCGTTGAGCAGATTTGTGTCTGTGATGAGGGA
>CANQZK010000157.1 GCA_947628285.1 uncultured Muribaculaceae bacterium | reverse complement strand
AGAATTTTTCTTGTACGCCGGACACAGCACGGCAAATGGAACGGACTGCTCACCACTGACACCGACCTCGATTTTATCGCACCAGTAGTAATCAGAAAATTATTCCCATGGAATCTCGTTCAAACAATTCGCTGCACGATTCGCTGAATAGTTACCTATCCGGGCGGAATTCATTAAAAAACATTAAAATGCGTGATTTGGGGCGGTTTATGGACGGCGGGGGCTTGCAGTCTATTCTTTTTATGTTAATTTTGCATTTAAATGTTAAACACGCCGCGTTTTCTTTTTATAAATTTTACAAACAATAACCACGGTTAATTGTTAAAATAATATACTTTAAGCCGACGGCATTTTGAAATGAAAAAACAGACAATCTGGATACTTACAATACTGATGGCTTTCACCTTTGTTGGCCTGTTGTGCATACAGATATTCTATATGAAGAATATCGTAAGCATCCGACATGAGCAGTTCACTCAGGGTGTCCGCCAGGCTTTGCTTTCGGTGGTGGTCCGCCTGGAGCAGGATGAGACCCGCCATTTCCTGGAGGACGAGGTGCAGCAGGTGGAGTCAAAGACCATCTACACCCAGCGCATGGGCGGCACGCTGCCCAGCCAGGAGGGCATAACTTACTCATTCTCGACAAGCACCGGCCTGGAGGCCGACCTTACCATCAAGGCCGACATTGCCGACCTGAACAAGTTCCAGACCGGCAGCGTGACCGGGCGCCGGTTCCGCTCCATGCAGGACGATTACCGCAACCATTACCTCTATCAGAAGGGCATGATTGACGATGTTATCCTCAACATCATCTCCACGGCCAGCACCCGCCCCATAACGGAGCGCGCCGAGCCCTCAACGGTGCAGCGCTACCTCAAGCAGGAGTTGGATACGCTGGGCCTGGGCATTCCCTTTGAGTTTGCCGTCACCAACCAGGCGGGCGTGATGCAATACCGCTCGGCCGGATATGACGCCGCCAACGCCACGCACGACAATTCCTTCGGGCAGACGCTCTTCCCGCGCGACCCGTCCATGCGGCTCCATTACCTGAAGGTGTACTTCCCCACCAAGCAGGACTATATCTTCAAGTCCATCTCCTTCATGGTGCCGGCCTTCGCCTTCACGCTGATATTGCTCATCATCTTTGTCTACACCATCATTGTGGCGTTCCGCCAGAAAAAGCTGACGGAGATGAAGAACGATTTCATCAACAACATGACCCACGAGTTCAAGACGCCGATATCGTCAATATCGCTGGCCGCGCAGATGCTCAACGACCCGGCCGTGCGCAAGTCGCCCGCCATGCTGCAGCAGATTGCCACGGTGGTCAATGACGAGACCAAGCGCCTGCGCTTCCAGGTGGAGAAGGTGCTGCAGATGTCCATGTTTGACCGCCAGCGCTCCACCCTCAAGCTGCAGGATATCGACGCCAACCTCACAGTATATAATATTGTGAACACCTTCAAGCTGAAAGTAGAGAAGTACGGCGGCCACATCACCGCCCGGCTCGACGCGCTTGACGCCATCATTGAGGTGGACGAGATGCACTTCACCAACGTAATCTTCAACCTGCTGGACAACGCCGTGAAGTACCGCTCCGAGGAGCGGCCGCTGGAGCTGACCGTCACGTCGGCCGACCTCCCCGGCGAGCGCCTGCAGATAACCGTCGAGGACAACGGCATAGGTATCCGTCGCGACGACCTCAAGAAGATTTTCGACAAATTCTACCGCGTGTCCACCGGTAACCGCCACGACGTCAAGGGCTTCGGCCTGGGGCTGGCCTATGTCAAGAAGATGGTGGGCGAGCTGGGCGGTACCATCTCCGTCGAAAGCGAATTCAACCACGGAACAAAATTCATTATAATACTACCACTCTCAAAAAACTGAACAACTATGGAAGAAAGAATGAGAATCCTTTTGTGCGAGGACGACGAGAATCTGGGCATGCTGCTGCGCGAGTATCTGCAGGCCAAGGGCTTCAACGCCGACCTCTTTGCCGACGGTGAAAGTGGCTACAAGGCATTTCTCAAAGGCAAATACGACATCTGCGTCCTGGACGTGATGATGCCCAAGAAGGACGGTTACGCCGTCGCTCAGGAAATCCGCAACGTCAACAGCGAAGTCCCCATCATATTCCTGACCGCCAAGTCGCTCAAGGATGATATCCTGGAAGGCTTCAAGATCGGCGCCGACGACTACATCACCAAGCCCTTCTCAATGGAGGAACTGGTGCTGCGCATCGAGGCCATCCTGCGCCGCGTCAAGGGCAAGAAGGGCAAGGAGGTGACCATGTACAAGATTGGCCGCTTCACCTTCGATACCCAGAAGCAGGTGCTGATGATTGACGACAAGGTGACCAAGCTCACCACCAAGGAGTCCGAGCTGCTCAGCCTGCTGTGCGCACACGTCAACACCATCCTGGAGCGCAACTACGCACTCAAGACCATCTGGATTGACGATAACTACTTCAACGCCCGCTCAATGGACGTCTACATCACCAAGCTGCGCAAGCACCTCAAGGACGACCCCTCAATCGAGATCATCAACATCCACGGCAAGGGCTATAAGCTCATCGCCCCGGATGTGGAAGCTCAGAACTAATTCATAATTCATAATGCATAATTCATAATTCATAATTGCGAGGCCGCGCGTGCGGTAATTATGCATTATGCATTATGAATTATGCATTAAGAATTTTGCATTTCCGCGTCTGATTCACTAACTTTGCGTCACAGCAAACTTGAACCAGTCATGCAGTATATAAGCACACAACGGCAGTCAAAGGCCCCGCTGGCCGGGGCCGTGGCCTGCTGTTACGCCCCCGACGGCGGCCTTTATCTGCCCGAACGTCTACCTCTGATTCCCAAGGCATTCTTCAACAACATCGAGGAAATGTCCCTGGCCGAAATCGGTTATGTCGTGGCCCGCACCCTGCTGGCCGACGAGGCCCCCGCCGCAGCCGTCAAGGCCGTGGCCGACGAGGCCTTCAACTTCCCCGTCCCCCTGGTGAGCCTGGACAGTCATCTGCGCCTGCTGGAGCTGTTCAACGGCCCCACTTTGGCCTTCAAGGACATCAGCGCCCGCTTCATGGCCGCATGCCTGCGCCACCGCATCATCGCCCCGGCCGACAAGCCCTGTCTGGTCATGGTGGCCACCACCGGCAATACCGGCGCCGCCGTGGCCAAGGCCTTTGAGCGTGTGCCCGGCATCGAGGTGCTGGTCCTGTACCCGCGTAACGCCCTCTCGCCGCAGCAGACGGTGCAGTTCGCCGCCATCGGCGCCAACGTCCACGCCATCGAGGTGGCCGGCACCATCACCGACTGCAAGGCCATGGTCCGAGCCGCCGTAACCGACCCCGAACTGGCCGCCCGCTACACCGTGGTGAGCGCCAACACCCACAATATAATGCGCATCCTGCCTCAGGTGGCCACTTTCTTCCATGCCTACGGCCGCCTGCGTGCCCGCGAGCCACGCGCCCGCATCATGAACGTGGCCATCCCCTGCGGCAACCTCAGCAATCTGGTGTCCGCCGTTATGGCCCGGCGCATGGGCTGCCCCATAGGCCATATAGTGGCCGGCTGCAGCATCAATGACTCGCTGGTGCGCGTGCTGGACGGCTCGCTCAGCCCCGACCATGTCACCGCCGTGTGCCACCGTACATTGGCACGCGCCATGGACTCCGGCTACCCAACCAACCTGCCCCGTCTGCTGTCCCTCTATGACGGCGACCCGGCCCGCATAGCCGCCGACGGTATCACAGCCGTGCGCGTCGACGACGATACCATTGCCCGCACCCTGACGGACATTCACGCCGCCTACGGCTATACGGCCGACCCGCACACCGCCGTCGCCGTGGCCGCCCTGCAGCAGGTCCTGCCTGCCGACCCCCACAGCGTGGTCATGGCCACGGCCCATCCCGCCAAGTCGCTTGCCGAGATGGAGCGCATCCTGGGCCGCCTGCCGCACGAGCTCACCGTGCCGCCGTCCATCGCCCTTGACGCTCCTCAGGCCATCGCCAAAATCGCTCCCTCGCTCCCCGCTCTAAAACGTTATATATCAACGAATTTATAATCATGGCAAACAAACGACAACTCAAGAAACGCATCGACTACGTATGCAGCGAACTGGCCTACGAATTCCAGCTTGCCGCCTGCATCACCCCCGAACCTGACTTCGAGGCCATCGCCGATATAGTGCACCGTCTGGCCGCGCTGCAGAACAAGACCCGCGCCCGCGTCAACTTCTCCTTCGACAAGACTCCCGCCGAGTTCGAGACCCCCCGCCAATACGCCGCCGCCCGCCGCGCCTACAACAAAGCCGCCTACGAGCGTCTGCGCGAGGACTACAGCAAAGCCCTCGCCGACATCATCAAGGACATGAACCGGGTAGTGCCCGCCGAGTCGCGCGAGGCCATTTACCGAGGCGTCGAATGAACCTGAGCGCCCGCATACTCAAACTCTTCGGATGGTCGGTGAGCATAACCGCTCCCGACT
>CANQZK010000156.1 GCA_947628285.1 uncultured Muribaculaceae bacterium | reverse complement strand
CAAGGACTGGCCGCCCGATAATTCATGCCTAAATGTAATGTCGCCGAGTTGGATATCGTTATCCCGAACTCGCGTTAATATGACAATCCGTAAAGGGGTGTAGAGCCGATCCATCATTTTCAGCCCCGTCGGGCCGAATTGCCGAGATGATGTAAACACCCCATGGGTCGCGGCCGGGGCACACGGACCCATTTTGCACCGCAAAAATACAAACCCTCCCCCAAACAGCCAAACCCCGACTGTGATATTTTATTTCACACCCACACAAAACGCCCCCGCGGCATCCGCGGGGGCGTGGTATGATTGGTGGCGGCCCTTTGGGTTATAATTCTGCGATTTTGCGGAGTTTGCGGGCCAGGCAGCAGTTGTTGTTGACGTTCATGAAGGCTTCGGAACCGGCTCCGACGGCAAAGACGGGCACGGGTCCGCCGGCATGGCTGCCGGTGTTGAAACGGACGCCGGCGGCGTCGTTGAGCAGCTTGAAGACGCGCACGGCAAAGGCGTTGAAGTTTGCGTAGAGGGTCTTCTCGTCGGCGGAGTTACGCAGCTCGAAGGTGTCGTTGAAGAGTTTCTGCAGTTCGGCTTTCTCGGCGTCGCTCACGGGCACGTGGTCAAAGAATCCGAGGTTCTCGCGCAGGTACTGCTCCATGTCCTCCCACTTGTAGATCATGCGTGAGCGCAGGATGCCCTTGCAATAGTTGCTGAAGGCTTCCTTGGACACTTTCTGGTACTTGAAGTACTCCAGACGGGGCGCACCGCCCTGCGATGAGCTGACCATGGCGGAGCCGCCGGTGTCGTGGTCGGCTGTCACCAGGATGAGGGTCTCGTCCGGGTGCTGCAGGTAGAAGTCGTAGGCTAAGGCCAGGGCCTGCTGGAAGTTGAGGATTTCCATGATGGCTGTGCCGCCGTCGTTGCCGTGCAGGGCGTGGTCAATGTTGCCGCCCTCGACCATCATGAAGAACTTGTCGGGGTGACGGGCGGTGAGGTGGTCCAGGCAGGCGCGGGTGATGACGGGCAGGGTGAGTGCGCCGGGCAGGGAGTCAATGGTGTAACCGATGTTGTTGTCGTTGTTGCCGGCGCCGGGGGTGTTGAGCAGGACTACCTTCTCGGAGTTGATTTTATCGATTCCTTCGGGGCCGTAGACGGTTTGGTAGCCGTTCTGGGTCATGACGGCCTCAAGGTCGGTGGGGTTGCCCTCCTTGTCCTTGGTGCCGCGCCATGACGAGCCGCCCAGGAAGTGATAGCCGGAGCGGGCGGCCTGGATGCCGATGTCGTAGTATTGCGAGCGGTTGGCCACGTGGGCGTAGAATGCGCCGGGGGTGGCGTCGTCCGGGCATACGGAGGTGATGATGCCTATGCCGTAGCCGCGGTCATAGAGCTGTGCGGCCAGCGATGTCACCGAGGTGGTGTCGGGGCCCATGCCCAACATGCCGTTCTTGGTCTTGGTGCCGGTGGAGAGGGCCGTGCCGGCGGCGGCCGAGTCGGTGACGGGGCTTGACACGGACCATGTCTGGCACCAGGATGCGACGGGCATCTGCATCATGGTCAGGGGTTTGTCGTTCTGGAGCACCAGGCGGTTGTATGTCTGGGCGGTCATGACGGGGTTGAGGCCCATGCCGTCGCCAATGAAGTAGAATATGTAGCGCGGGGCGTCGGCTTGGGCTGAGGAGGCGGCCATCAGAGCGGTCGCGGCCAGCAAGTGCTTTATTTTCATGATTTTATATTATATGTTAAAAGTTAGGTGTCAGATTCGTTCATTTTCAGGAGGAGGTCCATCAGGCGGCGGTCGTTGGCCAGGCGGGGCACCTTGCGCTGTCCGCCCAACTTGCCGGTGGAGGCAAGCCAGCGGTCAAACAGCCCGGAGCGGGCGTCGGTGACGGTGAGGCAGTCCAGGAACAGCCCGCCGGCGCGCTTGGCCTGATAGTCGGAGTTGACCTTCTGCAGCTCGGCGTCGAGGGTGCGGGCAAAGACGTCGGCATCGGCCGGTGGTGTCTGCCACTCGATGAGCCACTGGTGGCGTCCGCGGCTGCGGTCGTGAGCATAGACCGGTGCGGCGGTATAGTCGCGTGCCCGGGCGCCGGTGATGCGGCAGGCGGCTGTCAGGGCGGCGTCGGTGTTGTGCACCATGACTTCCTCGCCGAAGGCGTTGATGAAATGCTTGGTGCGGCCGGCTATGGTGATGCGCAGCGGCTCGGCGGTGTCCACGCGCACGGTATCGCCTATGGCGTAGCGCCACAGGCCGTTGGGTGCAGTGATGAGCATGGCGTAGACGCGGCCCTGCTCCAGTTGCCAGGCGGGCAGGGGACGGGCGGCAGGGTCGGACGTGTCGACGAACTCGTAGAACACTCCGGCGTCGAGCAGCAGGCGCATTCCGGCATGGCTGGCGGGGTTGTCCTGCACGGCGAAGAAGCCCTCCGAGGCGTTGTACGTCTCCAGATAGTGCATCCGCGCCGGGTCGGTGAGCGAGCGGTACAGCTCGCGGTAGGGCCCGAAGGCTATGCCGCCGTGGAAGAAGACTTCCAGGTTGGGCCATACGTCGTGGACGGTCTGCGCGCCGGCGCGTTCCACCACGCGCTGCAACACGGTCAGGAACCAGGAGGGAACGCCGGATATGTTGGTGATGTCGGCGCGCATCGAGGCCTCGACCAGCGCGGGCAGCTTCTCGTTCCAGTCGGCCGTCAGTGCCAATTTCTTGCCGGGGACGCGCAGCAGCGAGGCCGCGGCGGGCATGCGGTCAATCAGATGGGCCGAGAGGTCGCCCACCTTGACGCCGGCGGGGAGGTCGGTCACCTCGTTGGCGAAACTGCCGCCCAGAATGAAGGCCTTGCCGCTGAACAGGCGGCTGCGGGGGTTGATTTGCAGATAGTTGGCCACTACGGCGCGTGCGCCCCGGTAGTGGTTGAAGCTCAGAGAGTCAGGCGTGACGGGTATGTACTTGCTCTTGCCGTCAGATGTCCCGGACGACTGTGCAAAGCGCCGGCACACTCCCGGCCACAGGATGTCGCGGCGGCCCTGCACCATCAGCTCCACCAGGGGGCGGATGTCCGGATACTCCACCACGGGCACGGTGGCGGCGTATTCCTCATAGCCCATGCCGCGCCTGATGCCGTGGTCGCGGCCGTAGCAGGTGCGTGCGCCGGCCGCGGTGAGGGCGTCGAGCACACGCCGCTGTGTGCGCTCGGTGTCCGTGCGCGTGACGGCGGCGTTGGCCCTCCTGAAAGTGCGACTGAACGCCGGCCTGAGTATGGGAGTGAGGTCCAGCATCAGTAAGCTACAGCCTTGACGGGCTTGCGGCACTGGTCGGTGACCACAAGGTATACGCCGGCGGGCATGTCGACATCCATGTTCTCATGCACCTCGTCCAGGGTCAGGACGAGCGAGCCGGCCACATCGTAGATGCGGGCGCCCGTCTGCGGGGCCGAGCAGATGAAGCGGATGCAGCCCTCGAATCCCTGTACGACCAGGGCGCGGTCGGTCTGCACGCCGGTTATGCCGGTATGGTCCACAAATATTACGTTGCTCTCAGGCGAAGTATAGCCCAGACGGGACGAGCGGACGCTGTAGCTCTCCGAATCGCTCTGCCCGAAGCCTTCGATGATGATGCCGGGGGCCTCGGCCTCGATTTTTTCGACTGTGGCCTCGCCGCCGCGATAGATGGTGCGGGTAACGATCCAGAAGTCTACATCCTCGCCCTCGGGCGACGTCCAGTTGGCGCGGTAGGAGTCCGATGTGATGTCGGTGGCCTCGGTGGCGGTGCAGGCCGTCAGGGTGGGCACGGGCAGGCACTCGCCTATGAGGGCCACGCCGCGCGAGCCGGTTATGCCGCCGTCGCTGATTACCAGGCGGGCTTCATGGCGGCCGGTGGCGCCGGGCTTGTAGGTGACGGTCAGCCAGGTGCCGCTCTCGCTGTTTACCAGAGCTGTGTTGATTTTGTTGGCCGGGATGGAGAATTTGTCGCGGTCGGCGCCGGTAACGGTCAGCTCAAGCGAGCCGCGCAGGTTCTGGCCGTGGAAGAACAACTGCGAGCGCACCTCGCCGCCTACGGCCACTTGCCCGAAGTCCAGAGCCATGTCCTGGACGGGTGTGGTCAGTTCGGGGTCGCCCGTGGGTGTGTCGGGGCCGCTCTGCGGCTTGTAGGGCTGACCCACCTTGTCGCCCCAGAGGTATTCGGCCAGCTCGGGACGGTCAATGAAGGGGTTGCGGTTGTTCTGTATGAGATAAATCTGTTCGTTGCGGTCGGTTTCCTTCTCGCTGACGGGGTCATTGCGGTGCCACTCCATGAGCATGCGTGCGGCCCAGCCGTTGAGGGTGGGGAAAAGGTTCTGCTGCACCATGTAGGTGTACTTCCAGGTGAGGTCCTGATAGCAGGTGACCATATAGAAATATGTACGAGCAAAGTCGCCCTTGTACTCGTCGGCGGGCTCGAATACCCATTGAGCGCCGCCGCCCTCGCCCACGGTGGGATAGCCCACGGTGGATACTCCGTTAGAGAATTTGGCCTCAGTGCCGGCCGCAACCTCGCCCAGGGGGTAGTTGCTCTTGGCCATATTGGCGGCTGCCTCGGA
>CANQZK010000155.1 GCA_947628285.1 uncultured Muribaculaceae bacterium | reverse complement strand
ACCAAGGACTGGCCGCCCGATAATTCATGCCTAAATGTAATGTCGCCGAGTTGGATATCGTTATCCCGAACTCACGTCAATAATATACGTGTTCACCAGCTGCCGGAGGCGCCGCCGCCGCCGGTCAAGCCGCCTCCGAATCCGCCTCCGAAGGTGCCTCCGCCACCGAAGCCACCGCCGAATCCGCCGCTGCGGCGGCCGGACATGGCGCCTAAGACGGCTGCGGCGCCCAGGGCTGCGGCGGTGTCGTCGGTGCCCATGTCGAAGCGCTTGTCCTGGCGGTGGTGGCAGTTGAGACATTCGTACTGGCGCACGCCTATGCCGGGCACGGTGGCCGTGGGACGGCGCAGGATGCGTGTGGCCGTGAGGCGGGCGGTGCGGGCATGGCAGTTCTCACATTCGACCATGTCGGATGATTTGTTGATGTAGGGCAGCACGTCGGTCTCGCCGCATTTGGGGCAGAGCCATACGTCATAGTCCACGGAACCGAGACGCTCCTCAAGGTCCTGCGAGGGCGACAGATAGCTGTTGTCCTTGATTTCGTCGAGCTTGACCATGGGTGTGCCGCAGTTGGGACATTGCCGCTTGTGGTCGCGCCAGTGGCGCAGCAACAGCAGCAGCGGAATGACGGCTATGAAGGGTATGCCCAGGCCGGCGAATCCGAGGATGAGGGCCGGCGAGCGCCAGGCCGACAGGCGGACGTACTTGTCGTAGTCGCTGCGGCCGCGCATGGACAGCAGCGTAACGCCCAACACTATGAGCATAATCACGGCGAGCGCTATTGAGCAGCGGACGTAGATGGCGAAGCCGTCCTCGTCCTCGCCACGGCCGCCGTAGCGGTCGACGTCCTTCTCCTGCGAGCGTACCTCGGCGGCGGCTGAGGAGTCGTTGAGCACGGTGGCTATATCGGCCACGGCTGCGGCCAGGCCGGCGCCGTAGTCGCCCTTGCTGAAGGCCGGGGCGATGGAGCCACGGATGATGCGGCCGCAGGTTATGTCGGGCAGCACGCCCTCAAGGCCGTAGCCGGTGCGGATGGCTACCGTGCGGGGCTCCATGGCGGCCACGATGAGCAGGCCGTTGTCCTTGTCGGCCTTGCCCAGGCCCAGGCGGGTGAAGAGCTCGGTGGCGAAGTTGTCAATGTCGTTGTCGGTCATGTCGCCAACAACCACTATGATGGGTTCGACGGTGTAGCGGCGGCGCAGCGAGTCCAGGGCCACATCGAGCGCGGCACGGGCGTCGGGGTCGATGTATCCGTCGGGGTCGGCCACGTAGCGGGTGCGGTCGGCGCGGTGAACGTCGGGGACTTCGGCCACGGTGTATGAGCGAGCCGCCGTGGGCAGCAGGGCGCACAGGGCCAGTATCAGGGATGCTATGAGTCTTGTCATGAGGGGTTTAGTCGGTTATTTCCGACGGATGTTTCAGATAGTATTGGTGCAGAATTTCGCCGATGTTGAAGTAGTAGCCCTTGGGCGAGTTCTCGTTCTTGGGGTTTACCAGGATGTAATCGTAGTAGGGCGGCTCGAATTTCTGCTCGCGGGCGGTGATGCCGGACAGGTTCAGGAAGTCGTACTCGTCATGCGGATAGACCACAATCCAGGCGTTTTCCGGGTCGGCGCCCGTGCCGGACGAAGCTATCACCAACAGCAGGTGGTTGAGCTTGTTCTGCCAGATTCTGGCCAGATCGTACTTGCCGTTCTGCTCGTAGACGAAGATTCGGTTGGTGAGCTGGCGCAGGTTGACGGGGTTTTCGGCCAGACAGGCGTTGGCGAAGTCGAGAATCTGCTTGCGCTCGGCGCGCGACCATTTCTTTTTGTTGAACAGCGGGGCGAGGGTCTCGAGCATCTCGGGCTTGATATGGTCGCGGTAGGGGTCGTAATCTTCCTGGAAGAGAGTGCCGTAGTAGAAGTACTGGAAGTCCTCGGCGGTCATTGTGGTGTCGTTGGCCAGGAATTCCTTGAGGAGTTTGCCGTAATAAAATTTCGAATTTTCGTCGGTTGAGGCAATGCGGATTGCGTCGAGGTCAGGCTTGCCCAGCGCGGCGCGTTGCGAAGCGCGGCGGCCCCATGTGTCGGGGACGGCGGCAAGTGTCAGTATTGCGACGGTGAAGATTAACAATCGTTTGAGCATCAGAAGTATATTAAGAATGTAGAAGTTGTGCGAATAGCATCATGATGATTGAGAAATTGACCACGGCGGGCAGGCCCACGGGGGCCAGGACGTCGAGTCGGGTTGCAGACGGCCCGGCGGCGCGTCCGGCCGGAGTGCGTGCAAAGGCCATGCCGGCAAAGAAGGCGCCCGTGGCCGATGCTAAGATTACAGCGGCCGTGTAGCCGATGACCAGCCCCACCAGTGCGCCCGCTAACGCTCCGCCCACTATATAATATACGCACGTGCGCGGGAGGCGCGGCTGAGCCAGATAGGCCAGCCCGGCAGCTATCGCCGCGGCCACGCCCCAGAACCACAGCTGCCCCGATGTGAAGGCAAGCATTCCGCTGGCCCGGGCAAAGAGCATTGCGCCGAAGCTGAGCAGCACCGCCGGCACGCGCGGGAAGAATGCAAGTACCAGACCGGCGCCGGCCAGCAGAATGGCCAGGGCGAATGTGAGTATGGGCAGAGATGTCAGCATGATGGCGATGTTTTTATATTAAGAACACGCGCGGGGGCGTCCGGTTTTCCACAAAGTTAGATAATTTCGGGCGTCCAAGGTTTACTTGTGAACATATTTTTACAAAATTTGTAAATATTTCTGAGAAAACGTGGTTGTAGGCCTCTATTTGTGTTAACATCCATTAACTTTTAATGTGCTACTCTGTAATATTTGTTAACATTACGTGCTTTTAACTCCTAATTTGTTAGATTAATAAGGCTAAACAAGCTAACTTTGCACCGAAATTATGTTTTATATCATATTTAAGTATGTGTACGAAATTATTTAAGGTATCGCCTCAAAATTCTGCGGCGACCTTTTGAATCCGGCTTCAGTTGCTATGGAGCCCCATAGCGCCATCAGCCGAATTCAAAATTTCATCCACATACTTCATAATTCAATACGATAAATAATTGCGTACACATACTTATGGCTAATATTCTGACAAACCTGCCCGCCAGCCAATGCCGTGTCGAACCTGACCGCGTCGCCTTGAGATTCAAGGACGCCGGGGCCGAGCAGTGGACCGACCTTACCTGGCGCGAATTCTCTGACAGGGTTGATCACGCCGCGTGCGCCTTCGAGACTCTCGGTATGCGCCCGGCCGATATGTTTGCTGTCTTTGCCGCCAATTGCACCGAAATATTAATCTCCGATTTTGCAGCATACCGCAACCGTATGGTGCCCGTGTCGATTTACTCGACCAGCAGCCCCGAACAGGTTGCGTTCATTGTCAACGATGCCGGCTGCCGCATGCTGATGGTCGGCGACCAGAAACAGTATGACATCGCACGCTCCGTGGCGCCACTGTGCCGCACACTGGAGCGCATCGTGGTGTTTGACGCCGACGTGCGCATCGACTCCGACGACCGCACCACCATGCGTTTTGCCGACCTGCTGGCCCTGGGCGCATCGGCCTCCGAGCTGTGTCGCACCGAGGTGCGCATGCGCTCCGCACAGGCCACTCCCGACGACCTGGCCACCCTCATCTACACCTCCGGCACCACCGGCGAGCCCAAGGGCGCCATGCTGCCCCACAGCTGCTTCAACGCATGTCTGGATATACACCGCGACATGCTCACCATGCTCAGTCGCCGGGACACCTCGCTGTGCTTCCTGCCCCTGAGCCATATCTTCGAGAAGGCCTGGACGTATTTCTGCCTGTTCATGTCCATCGAGGTGACCATCAACCGCAACCCCAAGGTGATTGCGGACACCATCAAGGAAGTGCGCCCCACGTGCATGTGCTCGGTGCCCCGCTTCTGGGAGAAGGCCTACGCCGCCATCCAGGACAAGCTGAGCCGCGCCACCGGGTTCAAGAAGAAGATGGTGCTCAAGGCCCTGCGTGTGGGCGCCTCGCGCAACCTGCGCTATGCCCGCCTGGGCAAGAAGGCCCCCATGCTGCTCGAATTCCAGTACCGTTTCTTTGACAAGAAGGTGTTCGGGCCTATCCGCCGGGCCATGGGCGTGGACCGCGGCAATATATTCCCCACCGCCGGCGCGCCCCTGTCGGCCAACATCGTGGAGTTTTTCCACTCCATCGGTGTCAACATCGTGATAGGCTACGGCCTGAGCGAGACCACGGCCAGCGTATCGTGCTTCCCGCCCACAGGCTATGAAATGGGCACCGTGGGCACGCCCGTTCCCCGCGTGGAGGTGCGCATAGGCCGCGACAACGAAATCCAGGTCAAGGGCCCAACCGTGATGACGGGCTACTTCAACCGCCCCGAGGAGACGGCCGAGGCCTTCACCGCCGACGGCTGGCTGCGTACCGGCGACGCCGGCTACATCGACTCCGAGGGCGCCCTGGTGCTCACCGAGCGCATCAAGGACCTGTTCAAGACCTCAAACGGCAAGTACATAGCCCCGCAGGCCATCGAGAGCCGTCTGGGCGAGGACCGTAACATTGAGCAGGTGGCCGTCATA
>CANQZK010000154.1 GCA_947628285.1 uncultured Muribaculaceae bacterium | reverse complement strand
TCGGGGGTTCCTTGTAAAGTTACAAATCATCTATGAAATTGCCAAACAATTAGTTGGCTATTTTCCGAGTATCCCTAATTATGAAGTTACGTAGTAAAGCGGTTATATTATGCGAATGCAAAGTTACAATAAATATTGTAACTTCATTAAGAATATAGAGGGTTATGCGAATTTTTTTGTAACTTTGCAGGCGTAATCCCGTTTGACTGATGAATGCACTGGATATACTGATTTTTGCCATCGCCGCCGTGGGCGGTGTGCTGGGATTTGCCCGCGGGGCTCTGGCTCAGGTGGGACAGATTGCTGCGCTTGTGGTGGGCATTCTGGCGGCACGGACGCTGGGCGGAGCGGCCTGCGGGCTGGTCCACGCCGAGAGCGCCACGGCCATTGCCTGCTGCTATGCGGCGGTGTTCCTGGCGGCCTACGGCATCACGTGGCTGGTGGCACACATGCTGCGTTCAGCGGTGCGGGCGGTGCATTTGGGCATCGTCGACCGTCTGTGCGGCATGGCTTTCAAGGTGCTTCAGTGGCTCTTTCTGCTCAGTCTGGGACTGAACGTGGCCCTGATGATCTACGGCGACGACGCCGAGCTCAGGCACCCCGGCAAGCCCTGGCGCGCGGCCGTCGTGGAACTGGCGCCAAAGGTGCTGGGCTATTTTGTGGACCTGCGCAACTTTCAGTTGCAGCAGAGCGTTATTAATGAAACAGACACAAACACACATGAAACAGGAAAATGAACCGCGAAGGGCGGCCGACCAAACCGATGAGGTGTTGGACCGCGCCACTTCGGGCGAATATAAGTACGGTTTTGTCACCGATATAGATACGGATATCCTGCCGGCGGGCCTCAACGAGGATGTGGTGCGATACATCTCGCGCCGCAAGGGCGAGCCTGACTGGCTGCTGGAATTCCGTCTGAAGGCGTTCCGCCACTGGCAGACGCTGGAGATGCCACGCTGGGCGCATCTGGACATTCCGCCCATCGACTTCCAGGCCATAAGCTATTATGCCGAGCCTCGCCGCAAGGAAGGGCCCAAGAGCCTTGACGAGGTGGACCCGCAGCTGATTGACACGTTCAACCGCCTGGGTATCCCCCTGGAGGAACAGAAACTGCACGCGGGCATGGCCGTGGACGCCGTGATGGACTCCGTTTCGGTGCACACCACGCACACCGAGAAGCTGGCCCAGATGGGCATCGTGTTCTGCTCCATATCCGAGGCGGTGCGCGATTACCCCGAGCTGGTGCGCCGCTATTTAGGTTCGGTGGTGAGCTACCGCGACAATTTCTTCGCCGCGCTCAATTCGGCGGTGTTCTCTGACGGCTCGTTTGTCTACATTCCAAAGGGTGTACGCTGCCCCATGGAACTGTCCACCTATTTCCGCATCAACGCTGCGGGCACGGGCCAGTTTGAGCGCACGCTTATTGTGGCCGACGACGACGCCTACGTAAGCTACCTGGAGGGCTGCACCGCTCCCCGACGCGACGAGAATCAGCTGCACGCCGCCATTGTGGAAATTGTGGTCGAAGACCGCGCCGAGGTCAAGTACTCCACGGTGCAGAACTGGTATGCCGGCGATGCCGAAGGGCGCGGCGGCGTGTACAACTTCGTCACCAAGCGCGGTCTGTGCCGCGGCGACTATTCCAAGCTGTCGTGGACGCAGGTCGAGACGGGCTCGGCCATCACGTGGAAGTATCCGTCGTGCATCCTCAAGGGCCACGGCTCGGTGGGCGAGTTCTACTCCGTAGCCGTGACCAACAACCGCCAGCAGGCCGACACGGGCACCAAGATGATACACATAGGCAGCGACACCCGCTCAACCATCGTGTCCAAGGGCATATCGGCCGGACACAGCCAGAACGCCTACCGCGGCCTGGTATCGGTGGCCCCGCAGGCCTCAGGCGTGCGCAACTACACGCAGTGCGATTCGCTGCTGCTCAGCAGCACCTGCGGCGCACACACCTTCCCATATATAGATGTCAAGAACGACACCGCCATTGTGGAGCACGAGGCCACGACCTCAAAGATTTCAGAGGACCAGCTTTTCTACTGCAACCAGCGCGGCATACCCACCGAGGAGGCCATTGGCCTGATAGTCAACGGTTACGCGCGCGAGGTAATGAACAAGCTGCCCATGGAATTCGCCGTCGAGGCCCAGAAGCTGCTCCAGATTGTCCTGACCGACAGCGTAGGATGACATTATCAACCACTTGATACATATAACAGAAAGCACCAATATGAAAGATATACTACTGCAGGTGGACGACCTGCACGCCAGCATAGGCGACAAAGAAATTCTGCGCGGCATCAACCTCACCGTCCGTCCCGGCGAAGTCCACGCCATCATGGGCCCCAACGGCTCGGGCAAGAGCACCCTCTCAGGCGTGCTGGCCGGCAATCCCGTATACAAAGTGACATCCGGCAGCGCCACCTTCCACGGCCTGAACCTGCTGGAACTTTCGCCCGAGGACCGCAGCCACGAGGGCCTGTTCCTGTCGTTCCAGTATCCGGTGGAGATTCCCGGCGTGTCGATGGTCAACTTCATGCGCGCCGCCGTCAACGCCAAGCGCGCCTATCTGCATGAGGCGCCCCTCTCGGCCGGCGACTTCCTCAAGCTGATGCGCCAGAAACGCGCCATCGTGGAGCTGGACAACAAACTGGCCTCCCGCTCGGTCAACGAGGGCTTCTCCGGCGGCGAGAAGAAGCGTAACGAAATCTTCCAGATGGCCGTCCTGGAGCCGCGCCTGTCCATCCTGGACGAGACCGACTCCGGCCTGGACATCGACGCGCTGCGCATCGTATCGGCCGGCGTCAACAAGCTCAAGACGCAGGACAACGCCACCATAGTCATCACCCACTACCAGCGCCTGCTGGACTATATCAAGCCCGACTATGTCCACATCCTCTACAAAGGCCGCATCGTCCACTCGGGCGGTCCGGAACTGGCCCTGGAGCTTGAGGAGCGCGGCTATGACTGGATTAAGGAACAGGTTGACAATCAATAAGTCATGAACGCACTCACACAATACATCGACCTGTACCGCGCGCAGCAGAGCGTCGTCAACGCCCACGCCCCGGAGGCCCTGAACCGCCGCCGCGCCGCCGCATTGGCCGCGCTTGAAGGCATGGAGCGCCTGCCCCGCAAGGGCGCCGCGGGCTTCGCGGCCGTGTCGCTTGAGGATATGTTCGCGCCGGACTACGGCATCAACATAGCCCGCGTGCCCTTTGCGGCCAACGAGCGCGCCGAATTCTCATGCGACGTCCCCAACATCAGCACCGCCTCTGCGCTGGTGGTCAACGACGAGTTTGTGCCCACGGCTTCGCTGGCCAAGGCGCTCCCTGAGGGCGTCGAGGTCATGAGCCTGGCCCGCGCCGCCGAAACATATCCCGAACTGTTCGCCGAGCCGGTCGAGCCCCGCGACAACCCCATAGTGGCGCTCAACACACTGTTTGTGCAGGACGGCGTCTTCATCCGCGTCAAGCGCGGCGTCCGCGCCGAACGCCCCGTGCAGCTGCTGTCCATCTTCAATGCGGCCGCCCCGCTGATGGCAGCCCGCCGCATCAAAATCATCGTGGAGGACGGCGCTCAGGCCTCGGTGCTGTCATGCGACCATCCCCGCGTCAACGATTTCGACTACCTGTCATGCCGCGTGGTCGAGGTCACACTGGGCACCAACGCCCGGCTGGACTTCTACGACCTTGAAGAGGCCTCGCCGCGCACGGCCCGCGCCTCGGTGCTGACAGCATCCATGGGCACCGGCAGCATACTCAACGCCACCGGCATATACCTCAACGGCGGCACTACGCGCAACGAATATTACGCCCCCCTGCGCCGGCCCGGTGCACAGGTGCGCCTGGGCGGCATGGTCATAGCCGGCAGCGGCCAGCGCGTGGACAACGCCACCTTCATCACCCACGACAGCCCCCGATGCATCAGTCGCCAACTGTTCAAGTACGCACTGTTCGACGACGCCGAAGGCGCCTTCGAGGAACTCGTGACCGTATGCCCCGGCGCCGACAATACCGACGCCCGCCAGACCAACCGCAACCTGCTGGCCTCGCCACAGGCACGCATGCACGCCGAGCCCCAGCTCATCATCAACTGCGATGAAGTCAAGGCCTCACACGGCGCCACCACCGGCCAAATCGACGAGAAGGCCCTGTTCTACATGCGTTCACGCGGCATCCCCGAGGCCGAGGCCCGCATGATGCTCATCAACGCATTCATGACCGACGTGCTTGACCACATCGAACTGCCCGCCCTGCGCGAGCGCCTGCGCCTGCTCACCGACCGCCGCCTGCGCGGATGCGAATCGACCTGCCGCGACTGCGGCATAAAAACCGAACGCGGGGAGGCCTGAGCCATGTACGACGTACAGAAACTTCGCCAACAGTTCCCCATCCTGGAGCGGACCGTCTACGGCAAGCCGCTGATTTACCTGGACAACGCGGCCACATCGCAGACACCCCTGCGCGTGGTCGACGCCATCCGCGAGGCCTACCTGACCCGCAAGGCCAACGTGCACCGCGGCGTGCACTGCCTCTCGCAGCAGGCCACCGACGCCATGGAGGAGGGCCGCCGCACGGCCCGCGCTTTCATCAACGCCCCGGCCGACGACGAAATCATCTTCACCCGCGGCACCACCGAGGCCCTCAACCTCGTGGCCGCAAGCTACGGGCAGTTGCTCAACGAGGGCGACGAA
>CANQZK010000153.1 GCA_947628285.1 uncultured Muribaculaceae bacterium | reverse complement strand
CTCCTTCCTCACAAAACAAAAATCGACTCAAGATATGCGACCCTGCCGTCAACATTTATTATTAAACAAGCTCTAAATCCTGATTTTTCCTCCACCCGGGGGCTACGCCTGGCGGGTTACTGCCAGGGCCAGGGCGGACAGACGGCCGGGGGAGGCGGGCAGAAGGGCCTCGGCGGCGGCGTATAGGGTGGTGCCGGTGGTGATGATGTCGTCCACCAGGGCCACGTGCAGGCCTTCGAGCTCGTCGGCATGGCGCACACGAAATACCCCCTGCATGGCCCGGCGGCGTTCGGCGCCGCGCATGGATGCCTGCGAGCGGTGGCGGCGGGCGGTCAGGTTGTCGCCCACGGGTACGCCGGTGATGCGCGACAGCTCGGCGGCGATGACCTCGGTCTGGTTGTAGCCGCGCCGCAGCTTTTTCAGCCACGGCATGGGCACGGGCATCAGCACGTCGGCATCGTCTGGCACCATCGGGGCCAGTCGTGCGGCCAGGTAGGTGAGCAGGCCGGGACGGTCGCCGTATTTGCCGGCGCGTATCAGCCGGCCCACGCCGTTGGTGTGGGTGTAGACAAAGGGTGCGGCCGCCGTGCCGAAGGGCGCGCGGCGCGGCATTACGCGCGGACGCAGCGTGTCGGCAAGGGCGGCTGGTGATTCGGCGGGGCGGTCAAAGCCCATGGCGCAGGCCACGCATACGGGGCCCTCGCCGTCGACAGCCGGCGCCCCGCACAGATAGCACACGTCCGGAACGAACAGCGAGGCGGCTATCCTGAGCCGGCGCAGAATCATTTGGGCTGCTCGTCCAGAATGTGCCTGAGCACGGGCAGTACCAATTCGCAGTATTTGACGAATCCGAGGTCGGTCAGATGGACGCCGTCGACGGTTCCTTCGTCCTCGGCGCCGGTCATGCCCTCGGGCTCAATGAAGTACACGTTGTAGCCCTCGTCGCGCAGGCGCTGGAAGTTGCGGCGGTAGGCGTCGTTCTTGGCCGGCAGGTATTTGTTGAAGTAGGAGTCGTATTTGGCGTAGGGATAGAGCAGGCCGGCCACCATGACGATGGGCTTGCCGGGGTTGGCGTCGGCGATTATCTTAACAAAGTCGTAGGTCAGCGTGTCGCACATCTTCTCGGTGTTGTTGGGCACGGGGTCCAGCAGGTAGAGGTCCACGCCGGGGATGCGGTTGATGGCGCGGGCCACGGCTGGGTCCTGCTTGCCCTCGCCGGAGAAGCCCAGGTTGATAACCTGGCGTCCCAGCTCGCGGCTGATGATGTTTGACGATGTCATGCCAGTGCGGGATGCGCAGCCGCCCTGCATGATGCTGGTGCCGTAGGCCACGATGCGGCCCGTGGAGGGCATGAGCGAGACATCGCCCGGCACGATGGTGGCGGTGCTGTCGACCTTTATCTGAAGGTCCTCGACGCCGTCGTACAGCGGCAGGTAGACCATGAACTGGTGCATCTCGCCGTCCAGGTTGGACACGTAGGTGCTCTCGGTCATCTTGCGGCCGTCCGCGTCCTTGACGTTGGGGCGGGCCGAGTTGACGTGCATCCAGCGGTCGCCGTCCAGAATGTAGAGGTCGGTGCCCTTGATGCCGGCGTCGGCCATGTGGTTCATGTGGAAGTTCCACAGCAGTTGGCAGCGGACGCCTATGCGGCGCGAGTCGGTGGCGAAGTGCACGGCCATGCCGGACGAGCACTCGGCGCGGCTCCACAGGTCGGGACGCACGCTGTCCTTGAGGTATGCGGGCAGGCGCGAGAACAGGCGGGGCGAGTCGTCGAATCCTTTGTTGATGATGCGGAGGTCTTGGGCGTCGACATACTTCCAGGGGGTGTCGTCGGCTCCCTTGGCGGCTATAGCCGCAGCCATCAGTGCTATGACGGCTAGAATCAGTTTTTTCATGGTGTAAGGTGTTGGTAAGGTACGGGTTATAGAGTTATTGTGTGTGCGCGGACGGCGCCGTCCATGAAGGCCGAAGCGGTGGCGCTGAACTTGTCGGCGTTCTCGGTGGTGAGATAACTCACCGTGCCGCCGCGCGTCAGGCGGGCTTCCATTTCGGGGTGGCGGCGCAGATAGTCGGCTAACGAATCGGCCACGATGCGCCCCTGGCTCACCACGTTGATTCCGGCGGGTACGTAGCGGCGGATTTTGTCGATGAGCATGGGGTAGTGGGTGCAGCCCAGGATGACTGTATCGATGCCGGGCGACATAGCCAACAGTGCGTCCACGTCCTTCTTGACAAAGTAGTCGGCGCCGGGTCCTGTGGCCTCGCCGTACTCGACCAGCGGCACCCACATGGGGCAGGCGTGCGTGTAGGTGCTGAAGCCGGGGTGCAGCTTGGCCACCTCGATGTCGTACGACCCGGACGCCACGGTGCCCTGGGTGCCCAGGATGCCCACATGGCCGGTGGCGGAGATGCGGCCCACGGCCTCGGCGGTGGGGCGTATCACGCCGAGCACGCGCCGCGAGGGGTCAATGCCGGGCAGGTCGCGCTGCTGGATGTTGCGCAGAGCCTTGGCCGAAGCGGTGTTGCAGGCCAGGATGACCAGCGGGCAGCCGCGACTGAACAGGTAGCGCACGGCCTGGAGCGTGAAACGGTAGACAAGCTCAAATGAGCGTGTGCCGTAGGGCGCGCGGGCGTTGTCGCCCAGGTAGACATAGTCGTAGCCGGGCATGCGGCGCATGATATCGCGCAGAATAGTCAAGCCGCCGTAGCCCGAATCGAATACTCCGATCGGTCCGGACTGCGGCGGCTGTGTGTTTTCAGATGTCATTCAGTTATGTATGATGGCCCCCCCTGCCGCAGGGGCAAGGGGGCCGACTGTCGGTCAAAGACGGGCCTTGATGGCTTTGGTGGCCTCCTCGTAGCCGGGCTTCTCAAGCAGGGCGAACATATTGCGCTTGTAAGCCTCGACACCGGGCTGGTTGAACGGGTTGACACCCAAGATGTAACCGCTGATGCCGCATGCGGCCTCGAAGAAGTAGATGAGCTGGCCCAGGTACTGCTCGGTCAGCGCGGGGACAATCAGGCGCATGTTGGGCACGCCGCCGTCCACGTGAGCGATACGGGTGCCGAGTTCGGCCATCTTGTTGACCTCGTCCACACGCTTGCCGGCCAGATAGTTGAGGCCGTCCAGGTTCTCCTTGTCGGAGGGGATGCGGACTTCGTGGTCGGGCTTCTCGACGGACAGCACGGTCTCGAAGATGATGCGCTCGCCTTCCTGAATCCACTGACCCATGGAGTGGAGGTCGGTCGAGTTGTCGACGGCTGCCGGGAAGATGCCCTTGCCGTCCTTGCCCTCGCTCTCGCCGTAGAGCTGCTTCCACCATTCGCCGACGAAGTGCAGCTTGGGGTTGTAGTTGACCAGGATTTCGATTTTCTTGCCGGCGCGGTACAGGGCGTTGCGGGTCATGGCATATTCCATGGCCATGGTGTCGGTGCCGTCCAGGGTGCACTGCTCCATGGCGGCGGCGCCGGCCACAAGGGCCTTGATATCATAGCCGGCCACGGCGATGGGCAGCAGGCCCACGGGGGTGAGCACCGAGAAACGGCCGCCCACGTTGTCGGCGATGACGAATGTCTTGTAGCCCTCGGTATCGGCCAGTGTGCGCAGGGCGCCGCGCTTGGCGTCGGTGATGGCCACAATCAGACGGCCGGCTTCGGCTCGGCCTACCTGAGCCTCGAGCTGCTCCTTGAGGATGCGGAAGGCGATGGCCGGTTCAGTGGTGGTGCCTGATTTGGAGATGACGATGATGCCGAAACGCTTGCCCTTCAGATACTGCTGCAGCTCATAGAGATAGTCCTCGCCGATGTTCTGGCCGGCGAAGAGAAGTTCGGGGCCGTTGTCCTTGCCCAGCGAGTTGCCCAGGGCCGACACTACAGCCTTGGCGCCCAGATAGCTGCCGCCGATGCCGATGCAGACCACAGCCTCGCATTCCTTGCGAAGCAGAGCTGCCGATGCGTTGATATCGTCGAGCAGAGACTCGGTAGTCTCAGAGGGCAGCCGCAGCCAGCCCAGAAAGTCGTTGCCGGCTCCGTTGGCGTTGATAAGTTTCGAGAAACCGTCGGCAGCGGCGCCCTTCAGAGCGTCGATGTCAGACTGTGATACGGTGCCGAGCACCTGCTTGATGTCTAATTGAATCTTATCCATAAAGAGTTATCGATTTTATCAGGCTGCAAATTTACGGAAATTATGCGAATCTGTAAAATTTTTCTTTCCCCGCCGGCCGTCGCAAAGATTGGCTGCGGCGTTATGTGGTGGCGGCGGGGTGGGGGATTGCATATTTTTTTTTGGCAAATTGATATAAATGGACTACTTTTGCGGCGGGTTTGCGGCCCGGTGACGTTGCACTAAGTCACCTCGGCGCCCCTTATATACATAGGACAAACGTTTTACGCCGTCCCGATGCGAAGACCAGTTTAGGCACCGTAAGTCGCCTCTGCAACCACAAACATCATCTTCGCGCCGGGACGGCGATCGTTAATTAAAAATTAAGAGCTTGTTTAATAATAAATGTTGACGGCAGGGTCGCATATCTTGAGTCGATTTTTGTCTTGTGAGGAAGGAGTGTAACGAGTTACACGACTGAGGAACAAGGCAAAAAGCGGCCAAGATATGCGAGGCCACAGTAACTTTTGCCGGAAAATCATGCTCATAAATTTTAATAATATTTGCATTATATATGATCGAAACGCTATCAATTTTAAGAAATGCTACTGCAAAGCTGCCAGTCGCCGG
>CANQZK010000152.1 GCA_947628285.1 uncultured Muribaculaceae bacterium | reverse complement strand
TCGCGCGACACCAACGGCGCCCAACCCGACAACGCCGCCCGCACATCGGGCCACCTCCGCGCCGATGACGACCGCGAGCGCCGCCTCTACGACTACGTCCGCCGGGCCATGACCTTCCGCCGCGACAACCCCGCCATGTGGCGCGGCACCAACGAGTTCAACCGCTACCGTCAGGGCGACGCCGAAATTCTCGTCGTCACCAAGACCGACCCGGACAGCGACAACCGCGTAGTCATGATATTCGCCGACCGCGACACCGACGTAACCCTGCCCGACGACCCCGCCCCCCACCCCGTCAAGGCCTACATCCCCGAGCTCCTGAAACTCTCCTGACCGCCCGCGGGGCCGACCCGGGCATGACTGCACGTCGTTTTCAACAGTTTTCAACAAAACGCAAAAAGGTTTGTAACATAAGAAAATTGTTGTAAAATTGCAATTAAATGATAAATTGTCATGACACAAATAGTTGTAACACTTGAGAATGGGGCCGACAGCACATTCATACGGTGCATGATTGAGAACATGAAAGGTATTCTCAATGCTTCGGTACACCGTCAACCCACACCGTCAGCCGATAAAGAAACTGAGGTTTGGCTTGACACACTTCATAGTATAAAACGGGATGTCGATCCGTCTCTAATAGATATGGACGACGACCGCACAAAATAAGGAATCTTGTAGAGGCGCAATACATTGCGCCAACGACGAAACGCGCCGGTATCTCGTGTAAAATCTATGGTTGAAGACTCCGGATGGGGCCGTTGCGGGGCCTGCAACCAGGTTAATTTCGGTGTTTAACCATCGGATTATTTGTGCGTTACGTCGCCGGCGCTATGTATAGCGCCGCTACGGTCCGTAAATTGAATGCACCGAAATCCGGACAGGTCCCGGGCTGGGCCAGCGTCCATACGACATTTCGCATATCCCTACAAAAACAACGAGGCTGCCGGGGGCGGCCTCGTTGTTTTTTCGGGGGATACTTATTTCTTATTTCACTGCGACCTTGGAGGTGGTCAGGGCGCCGTTGGCGTGGCGCTCGGCCTTGATGAAGAGGCCGGTGGCGGGGTTGGCCACGCGGCGGCCGGTGAGGTCGTAGTATTCGGTGGCGATGACTTCGCTGTCGGTGCCGTCAACGGTTACTGAACCGATGCCGTTGTGCTCGGTGCCGTCAACGTGCTTGGACGATGCGGAGTTGATGACCACACCCTGCTGGGCGACGTCGATAAGAGCGGCAACGACACGCAGACGGTCCTTAATCACGGGTATGGGGGTGGGCGCTTTGAGAGCTGTTGCCTGGAAGGTCTCGGGGATTTCAAACTCGTAGGTATGAGTGATTTCCTTGCCGGCGGTGATGGTAGCGGGCACGGAGTTGGCAACGCCCAGCAGCTGTTCGCCGTTGATGATCACATCGTTGTATTCCAGACCGTATACTGTGCCGGTAGTGCCGTTGAACAGCTCGGCGAAGCGGCCGGTCAGGGTGCCGTAGCTGGCAGTGTTGGTGTAATAGTTGCTCTGAGCCCAGTCAGGCGACTTGAGGTCGTCAGCTACCAGCATGTAGGCAATCTTGTAGTCGGCGGCGGCCTGATCGGTGGCGAAGTTCAGCTTGGCTGTGGCGGCGAGCTTGGTGTGAGCGTCGTCGGCCCAGTCGATGTCGACGTCAATCTTGGCCTGAGGGATGGTCATGGCGCGGACAGCGGTCCAGTAGTCCTCGGTCTCGCCGGGATCAAAGCCGTACATGCGGTTGATTGCGGCATAGGGGAAGCCGCTGATACCTACGGGATAGGAGCCGGCAGCAACAGTGGCCATGGGGTCATCGTTATGGTAAGCTACGGCTACGAATTCCTGAGGATATTTGGCGTTGAGGGTCTCCAGGGCTACATAGCCGCGGGGGCAGAAACCGCACCACAGGCCGGTGAATTCCTCGACGAGCGGTCGGTTGACGGGCAGGAAGGGCCATACCTCCAGGGTGCCCTGGGCGGTCTTGCCCTTGTCGTTGTTGACCTGGCCGTTGACCTTGTCGATGGTTACGCTGAGGTCATATTCGCCAAGCTCGGCAATGGGCGAGATTTCAATCTCGGTGGTGCCGCGCATACCGAATACGGCGGGGATGGGCTGTGCCAGGGTGGCTGTGCCGGTACCGGTCACAGTGCCTGCCTTGTAGCTGTATTCGATGCTGCTCAGGGGGTTGGTGCCGTGGTTGACGAGGCCCAGGGTGAGCATGCGTTTTTCCTTGACTGGAGCGTAGTTGACTGATTCGATGGCGGCCGATGCGGCGTCGGCATAGAAGTCGCCTTCAAGCTTGACTACCATGGTGCTCACGCCGCCCACTTTCTCGACCATATTGGTCATCCAACGGTAGTATGAGCGCGACGAGTGGATGAAGAAGCCGTTGGGGTCATCGCCGGGAACGAGGGCCACGGGGTATTCGGTAAACTCGGCCTTCACTTCATCGACGGTGAAGGTATACCCCACGTAAACGCCGTCGGCTGTGATGGTGTAGGGCTGGTCGAAGGTCACCTCGAGCATCTCGAACTCATCGCCGCCCACGGTGGCGTCCTTTGAGCAGATGTCGGGCTTATTGACTTTCTTCTCCACCTTGAGCTCCTTGGTCATCCAGCCGCTGAAGCCGGATGTACCCATGCCGGGAACAAGGACGTTGAAGCCCAAGACTTTGGCGCCGACCAGCGCGGGGTCGTCGATACGGATAGCCACATCATAGGTCTGTGTTTTAGCGCTTGTGCCCCACATCATAGCCGGGACTCCATCCACATTGTATGTGAAATCCAGGTTGCCGGCCGTGGCGTCGGTAGCCGGCAAAGCCATGGCAGCAGCGGCTGCCATGGCGATGATTGATTTGCTTATTTTCATTAGCGTTTGCAAAGTTTGGTTGTTTCGATTGTTCCGTCAGTGTAAACTACGCGACGGATGTACAGACCGGCAGCGGGGTTGGTCACGCGGCGGCCCTGCAGGTCGTAGTAGGTCTCGGACTGAAGCTGTCCGTTGGCTACGGTGGAGCGGATGCCGGCGGCGTCGCAGGTGACGATGTCGGACTTGAGTTCCTTCTCTCCGTCCTTGTAGATGAGCTGTACGCACAGGGTTTCCATACCTTCGGGGTAGATTACCACGTAATGGCTGGCACCGTAGCCGTAGAACTCATATTCATTGTTGTAACCGAAGGGTATCTCGGTGGCCTCAGCGGCGTCGCCGGGCAGGCCGGGATATTCGTCGCTGTAGAAGGTGAAGAGTTCGCCGTCAAGATAGATGCTGTAATAGAGCTTGGAGGCATCGATGATCTGGTCCTGAGCGTTGATCTGCGAGAGGGTGAACCAGAATTCGGCGTCATAGCCTTCAGGAGCGTTGAAGGTGAGGATCACGGGGTTGTCCACGCTTTCAATCTTGGTGTCGGGAGCCTGATACTTGAAGGTGGGACGCAGATAGGTCACGAACGAGCCGGCCTCGCACTTGGGGTCATAACCGATGGACATGGCGCCATCGCTGGTGATAATCTTCTTATCGGCGTCGTACTTCATGGTCAGCTCGTCCAGGTATTCGTACTCGGTGACGTACTCGTCATACTCCTCGTCGTATACCTCAGTGGCGCTTTCACCTGTATAGTAGAGGGTCGAAGCCGTAGTCCAGTCCAGACCGAGGAACTGACCTGATTTGACGGTGATGGTGCCGTCGGCCAAGGTACCTTCGATGTAAGAGTTGTACAGCTCATCGTCAGCGGCTACCTTATAGGGGTTCTTGAAGTAGACCTTGCTGCCGTCGATGGAGATGGGCATTACAGAGGCGGTGCCGTCGGTGTTCACCATATACCAGTCATCGAACTTGGCGGTTTCGGGCAGGGCGGGAACTTCCTTGGTTAAGGGTACCAAAGAGGCAATACAGTCGCCTACTCCGTACCAATCCCATTCGCCTTCATCTTCATACCATGAGCACATGCCGAGCTGTGCTTCCTTATCCACAGCCGTATAGGTACCGTCGGCGTTGATCTTGAGCTGATAGGCCTGGTCCTCGGAAGGATAGTACCAACCGCCCTCGTCATCATCTATGAACTCGAGTTTAACAGCATAGTCATCATAGATATCGCCGTAGTAATCCTCGTGGTTCACATGTTGGGGCAACTGGAAAGTGGCGACATCATCCTTGACGGTGCCCTCCATCCATCCATTTGAGATGTACTGCGAGAAAGGCGGCCACAGGTAAATTTTATCCCCGTCCCGCACAACCTTGGCCAGCGAGCCTTCAAGCGTGGTTTTGATTTGCCAGCCGAAAACATTAGCGAAACCGACACCGGTCTTTTCCATCACAGTAAGGGTTCCTGCCGGAGTTTCAGTGATGATTTTGTCGGATTCCGACGGACCGGTACAGCCTGACGGCGACCCGGAGCCTTGTGGCGAGATGCCTGTGTCTTGGCGTCGGTGCGGAACTGAGCGCGGGCCTTGGGATTGGACACGAGTTGCGACCGGAGAGCCTGGTGACCCTCAGGTGCCTTGAAGTTAGTAACCGTTTCCGGTTGTGCGGCTGCTGCGGATAACAGGCAGCTTGCAGCGAGTGTCAATGCGTAAAGTTTTTTCATAGAATTTGATTAGTTTTGGATAGACATTAATTGGATTTGTTAACTCTAAGCATTTGTTGTTCGCCGCAAAGTTAACACAAATTTTATGTTTTACAATACTACTGGTGCGATAAAATCGCGTTGGTTTAGAAATCATCAAATAAAGAGAGATCTTTGACATTTTGATTTGAA
>CANQZK010000151.1 GCA_947628285.1 uncultured Muribaculaceae bacterium | reverse complement strand
AGCCAAGCATTTTCACTTGTTATGTGCCGATTTTTTTATGAACCCAGTCTATAAAGGGACTTTTTCAGTGCCCTCCCTCAAAAGCGGAGTTTTTTGTTGATTTTATTCTCAAAATTGTTTACCTTTGCGATATTAAAGAATACAACCCTATTAAGAGTTACCAAATCCTTACTGCAAATGAAACTCTTTGATTTTTTGACTGAAAAGGCAAAGACATCGCGCCAGCGCATCGTACTGCCCGAAGGTACAGAACCCCGCACCCTCAAGGCCGCCGACCGCATCATAGCCGACGATATTGCCGATATCACCCTGATTGGCCGCAACGACGAAATCAAACGCATGGCCAACGACATGGGCCTGCAGAACATCAGCCGCGCCACCCTGGTGGACCCCTCTGACAATCACGTAATTGACCGCTACGCCCCGCTGCTGTACGAACTCCGCCGCCACAAGGGCATGACACAGGACCAGGCCCGTCTGACAGCCGCCAACCCGCTATATCTGGGATGCCTCATTGTCAAGAGCGGCGACGCCGACGGCATGGTGGCCGGCGCTCAGAATACCACCGGCAACGTGCTGCGTGCCGCTTTCCAAGTAATCAAGACACGTCCGGGCATCTCGGTTGTATCAGGTGCATTCGTGATGCTTCTGCCCAAGGATTCGCCCTACGGCAGCAACGGCGTGATGGTATTCGCCGACTGCGCCGTTCTGCCCGACCCCACCGCCGAGGAACTGGCCCAGATAGCCATCTGCGCCGCCGAGACCGCCCATGACCTTGTAGGCATCGACCCCTACGTGGCCATGCTCTCGTTCTCCACCAAGGGCTCGGCCAAGCACGAGCGTGTGGACAAGGTGGTCAAGGCTACCGAGCTGATTCACCGCATGGCCCCGTCGCTCATCGTCGACGGCGAGCTGCAGGCCGATGCCGCCATCGTCCCCTCCGTGGCACACCAGAAGGCCCCCGAAAGCCTCATCAACGGCAAGGCCAACGTGCTGGTGTTCCCCTCGCTCGAGGTGGGCAACATAGCCTACAAACTGGTTCAGCGCATTGCCGGCGTCGAGGCCATCGGCCCCATCCTGCAGGGTCTGGCCGCTCCGGTGAGCGACCTCTCGCGCGGCTGCTACCCCGAGGACATCTACAAGACCATCATCATGACCTGCTGCCAGGCCATCGGTGCCAAAGAACGTAAATAACCACATCACATCACCATGAAGATATTAGTGCTCAACTCCGGCAGCAGCTCGGTGAAATACAAGCTCATCGACACTACTACCGACAAGACCATGGCCGAGGGCGGCGTCGAGAAAATCGGCCTGCCCGACGGCTTCCTCAAGTATAAACGCCAGGACGGCACCAAATCGATTCTGCAACTGGGCAAGACCGACCACCAGGGCGCCATCAAGGCCGTGCTGAACCTGCTGACCGACCCCGTGGAGGGTTGCATCAGCTCTTACGCCGAAATCGATGCCGTAGGCCACCGCGTGGTGCACGGCGCCGAGAAATTCACCAAGAGTGTTCTGATCAACGACGAGGTGAAGGAGATGATCCGCCAGTGCTACGACCTGGCTCCCCTGCACAACCCCGCCAACATGACCGGCATCGAGGCCATCACCGCCCTGATGCCCGATGTTCCCCAGGTGGGCGTGTTCGATACCGCCTTCCACCAGACCATGCCGGCCAAATCGTTCATGTACCCGCTGCCCTACCGCTTCTACAAGGAGGACGGCGTGCGCCGCTACGGCTTCCACGGCACCAGCCACCGCTACGTGTCGGGCCGTGTGTGCCAGTTCCTGGGCGTTGACGCAGCCGACAAGCGCATAATCACCTGCCACGTGGGCAACGGCGGCTCAATCACAGCCGTTTACCATGGCAAGAGCATAGACACCTCCATGGGTCTGACACCTACCGAGGGTCTGATGATGGGCACCCGCGTGGGCGATGTCGACCCCGGCGCACTGACTTTCCTCATGACCAAGCACAACCTCAGTGCCGACGACTTGCAGCGCATCATCAACAAGGAGAGCGGCATGGCCGGCGTGACCGAGATTTCAAGCGACATGCGCGAGATTGAAGCCGCTGTCAACGCCGGTAACGAGCGTGCCAAGCTCGGTCTGGACATGTATGAGCAGCGCATCATCAAGTACATTGGCGCCTATGCGGCCGAGATGGGCGGCGTGGACATCATAGTCTTCACCGGCGGCGTCGGTGAGAACCAGACCGGCCTGCGTGCCGACGTCTGCGCTCCGTTGGCATTCATGGGCGTGGAGCTTGACCCCGAGGTCAACGCCCGCATCCGCGGCGAGGAAGCCGAAATCTCCACCCTGGCATCGAAAGTCAAGGTCTGCGTCATCCCCACCGACGAGGAACTGATGATAGCCCGCGACACCGAGGAAATCGTATCCAAGCGATAACCCCGACGGTTATACCGATAAAGATTCAGGTCCTTGATGCACGGCATCAAGGACCTGTTATTTTACTGTCCTTAAAGCTTTTACTTGACGGGCAGGATGAGCACGAAGCGGGCGCCGTGGGTGTAGGTAGTGTCCAGCGTGAGGTCGCCGCCCAGCATACGCGCCAGCATGCGCGAGATGGTCAGGCCCAGGCCCACGCCCTGCGCCTCCTTGTCTAACTTGACGAAGCGCTCAAAGATGTATTCGGCCTGCTCGGGCGGAATGCCTATGCCGGTATCGGCCACGGAGATGATGATGTTCTTGCCGTCCTTTGACAGGGCCGCGTCGACTGTGATGGTGCCCTTGGGCGTGAACTTGACGGCATTTGACAGCACACCCACCAGTATCTGCTGCACGCGGCGCGGGTCGGTGTAGATGTCTATCTTGTCCACACAGTTGTGGTAGCTGATTGTCACGCCCTTGCGCGCGCGGCGCTCTACCATGTCGACGGCAGCCGAACAAATCTTGTGGATGTCCGTCAGGCGCGACTGCAGCGTCACGGTATCGCTGTCAATCTCGGACAGGTGCAGCACGTCGTTGATGATTGACGTGAGCAACTCGCAGTTGAGGTCGACAAGCTCGGAGTAGCGCTCCAGATAGGGATGGGCGCTTGATTCGGAGCAGTCCACAATGAGGTGGGCGTACTCGCTGACGGCCTTGAGGGGTATGTTGATTTCGCGGCTCATGTCGCGTATGAACATGGTCTTGAATGCGTTGGCCTTTTCGGCCTGGTCGCGTGCCTCGATGAGCTGGGTCTGCGAGTTGCGCAGGTTGGCGCTCTCCACGCGCAGGGCCTCGTTTGAGGCTTCAAGGCTCTGTGCCATAGCGCGTTTGCGACGGTACATGCGTGCCAACGTTATCAGCAGGGCCACAAGTATGATGATGAAGGCCAGCGAGATAAACAGGATGATGCGTGATTTCTGATACTCGGATTCAATCTTCTCGCTGCGCAGCAGGTCATAGCGCTGCTGCATTTCATATACGTCATAGAGAATCTGCAGTTCCTTGTAGCGCTCCTGCAGGCGCTTGTCCAGATATGCCTGCAGCAGGTCTATGTATTCCAGGCTGACTTCGGCCATGGTGGCCTGGTCGTTGGTCTGGCGGGCGCACTCTATGAGGTCACGCAGGTTGTTGCGGCGGTATATGCGGCCGTGCTTGCCGTCAAGGAGCTGACGCAGAAGGGGTTTGGCGCGTTCATAGTCCTTGTTGGCCATGGCGTGGAAGATGTCCGGACGCGGATTGTTCGTGTACGTGTTGCGGGCACGGGTGTCTGTGTCCTTGAGTTCCATGGCACGGCTGTAGAACTCCTCGACCTGCTCGGGGGTGAGCGCGCGCCAGTTTGAAAGCATACGGGTGTAGATTATGTAGCGGTTGGCGTCGTAATTGCGGTAGGGGCGCCCCTGGCGAGTGTAGAAACTCTCCAGCGAGTCCACGTTCTGCAACAGTTTCTTGTCAAGCTCGATGGCTTTTAAGGGCTGGTCGGCCTCGATGTAGTTGATGGCGCCCACCACCTGGAACAGGTTGCGCAGCGAGTAGACATCCTGTGGCAGCTCATCCAAAAGGTCCTGCAGGCGGTCCATGTATGATACCAGCAGATCGCCCTGGGCGCTCTTGGCTATGTTGACGCATACGGCATGGAGCAGCACAAGCTGTTCATACACATCCGACGGGCGATGCAGGGTGTATTCGGTCAGCAGCTCGTGCAGGCGCTTGGAGCGGGTGCGGTCGTCCAGGTCGCGCGTCAGATAATTGCGTTTCATGCGTATGAAGGCAATAGTCTCCGAGCGGTCCTGCCCCACGGGCAACTGTCGGGCCAGTGCCAGCATGGCCTGCTGGATGGAATCGTTGTTGGTGTTGATGTTGGAGCGCTGGCGCAGCATATCGGCGGCGGCGTGGACGTCGTCGGCTGCAAGGGCGGTCAGATATATGCGGGTGGCCAATGAGTCAAGCTGATGGGGCTTGAGCACGGAATAGATATCGAAGAGATTCTGCATCAGCAGGATGCTGTCGCCGGGTGTGGCAGCGTTTTTAAGCTGCGCGTTCAGGGTATTTGCTACCCCGGCAAGTTTATTATGGTCGGACGCGAAAGCCGGCAGAACGCACAAAATGCACATCCACACCAGCACTGTCTTTAAAGTCCTTTTCATGCAATCATCTGTGATAGTTAGAGCGGATTGCACTGTACAGAAACAATCCGGTGACAAATATACTACAAAATGATTACCCGGACAATAAAACTACAGTTAAATTAACTATCTGTAACGCTTTTTCACACTAAGCTATAAAATCCCAGAATTGGGCGTAATATCCAGGCCGGCGGCTTCGACGAGCTGTCGGTCTTTCTTCATCACC
>CANQZK010000150.1 GCA_947628285.1 uncultured Muribaculaceae bacterium | reverse complement strand
AAGGGGCACTTGACCCACAGGGTTTTTGCGGATATAATAGTGAGGTCAAAAGGAAGGAACCGACTTTATGGACAAACATCGCTATATCGCGGAGCTGGAAAAGCTCCTGGTGTTCATGACAAGCGCGGACCGGGAGGAGACGGCACGGCTGTACGCCGCCGCCTTCGACGCCGCCGGGGAGGAGGGCCTGGACGCCCTGCTGGCCCGGCTGGGGTCCCCCACCAGGGCAGCCATCCGCCTGAGCCGGACATACGAGCCCGGCCATATCGAGGACGAGGCCCTCCAGGCCGTAACCTACTTCATTGACGACGCCATACAGTTCAACGCCGGCCGCGTGCGCATCCTGCACGGAACCGGCACCGGAGCCCTGCGACAGAGCATCCGCGACTATCTGGACTCCGTCCCGGCCGTGCGCCGATATGCCGACGAGGATATCCGGTTCGGCGGCGCCGGCATCACCGTAGTAGAATTCTGACAATTATGTAGTATGTAGACATGCTTTGGAAACTGTTTCTGACATTCTTTAAAATCGGAGCCTTCACCTTCGGCGGCGGATGGGCCATGATTTCCATCATCAAGCGCGAGATTGTGGAGCGCTATCACTGGATTGAGGAGAACGAGTTTCTGGACCTGCTGGCCCTGTCGCAATCCATGCCCGGCATTCTGGCTGTCAACATCGCCGTGGCCGTGGGCGACAAGCTGCGAGCCTTCCGGGGTAGCCTCGTGGCCGCCGCCGGCACCATCCTGCCCAGCTTCATGATCATCCTGACCGTGGCCATCTTCCTCACGCCCGACCTTATCACCAACAACCCCGTGGTGGCCTCGGTGTTCAAGGGCATCCGCCCGGCTGTGGTGGCGCTGATAGTGGCGCCGGTCATCACATCGGGCCGCGCCGCGCACATCACGCTGAAGACGGTGTGGATTCCCATCGCGGTGGCCCTGCTGATATGGAGCAAGCTGCCCCTCATATCCAACCCCATCCTGTACATATGCATCGGCGGCCTTGCGGGCTGGCTGCACCTGCGCGCATCGCGCCGCCGCCTGGAAGCACGGAAAGGAGGCGGTGAGCGGCAATGAGCATATACCTAAAACTGATATGGAGCTATCTGAAGATAGGCTTCTTCGGGTTCGGCGGCGGCTATGCCATGCTGGCGCTGATTGAGAACGAGATTGTCTCGCCCGGATGGATAACGGAGAAGATGTTCACCGACATCGTGGCCATCTCGCAGATGACTCCCGGCCCCATCGGCATCAACTCGGCAACATATATAGGTTATGTCGCTCCGATGCAGGCCATAGGCGGCTCGCCGCTGTGGGGCATATTGGGGTCGGTGCTGTGCACGCTGGTTGTCATCCTGCCCTCGTTCCTGCTGGTGCTCTACGCCGGCCACTACATCCGCCGCCACCGCGAGAGCGAGGTCATCCGCGGCATCTTCGCCGGCCTGCGGCCCGTGGTCATCGGCCTGATAGCCTCAGCGGCCCTGATACTGATGAACGGCGAGAACTTCGGCTACACTTCGCCCGACGTCACCCGCTCGGTCATCATTGCCGCAGTGGTCCTGGCCATCAATCTTTCCACCAAGATACATCCCATCTGGCTCATCTGCGCCGCCGGCCTGACGGGCTACCTCATTTTCTAAACTTCAATGAACGAACGATATCAGCAGACCATCGACTGGCTGTTCAGCCAGGTACCCATGTTCCAGAACAAGGGCGCCGGCGCTTACAAGCCCGGCCTGGACACCATGCACAGGCTGTGCGCCGCCTTCGGACATCCCGAGCGCGCCGCCGCCGTCAAATTCCATATAGCGGGCACCAACGGCAAGGGCTCCACATCAAGCCTGATAGCCTCGTGCCTGACCGCCGCCGGCCGCCGCACCGCCCTGTATACATCGCCCCACCTGGTGGATTTCCGCGAGCGCATCCGCATCGACGGCCGCATGATAGGCCGCGACGAGGTGGTTGACTTCATCGACCGCTACCGCGCCTTGGCGGCGAACTCGACTCGACCAACGTCATCGACCCCGCCGTGGCCGTCATCACCAACATATCCATGGACCATACCGACCTGCTGGGCAGTACGCCCGCGGCAATCGCCTCACAGAAAGCCGGCATAATCAAGCCCGGTCGTCCCGTGGTGATAGGCAACGGCTCAGGCCCGGGCGTGATGGACGAATTCCGCGCCCGCACCGCCCGCGAAGGCGCCGAGCTCATCGACGCCGCCGCACGTCCCATGTTCAGCTCGTGGACCGAGGCCGATGCCGACAATGTCTACTTCGGCACGCCCTGGGGCGACCTGCACTGCCCGCTGACGGGCGCCTGCCAGGCCGAGAACGCCAACACGGCCCTCAATGCCCTGGCGCTGCCCCACGGAATCGCCCTCGACGCCGACGCCATCCGCCGCGGCGTGGCCTGCGTCTGCGCCAACACGGGCCTGATGGGCCGCTGGACCGTCATGGACATCAATCCCACGGTGGTGTGCGACACCGGGCACAACGCCGGCGGCTGGGACTACCTGGGCCCGCGCCTGCAGCGCATTGCCGACAGCGGTCGCCTGCATATGGTCATCGGATTCGTCAACGACAAGGATATCAGCCACATACTGTGCCGCATGCCCTCCAACACCCGCTACTACTTCACGCAGCCGTCGGTGCAGCGCCGCCGCCCCGTCGAGTCGCTGCGCGAGGCCGCCGCAGCCTTCGGCCTGCAGGGCGAGGCCTACCAATCCGTGGCCGACGCATTCGCCGCCGCGCACGCCGCCGCCGGGCCGCAGGATACCGTATTCGTGGGCGGTTCGACCTTCGTAGTAGCTGATTTACTGAACTTTATTCAAGAAGCTTCCCGTCCTTCGTCAGCAGAATAATGCGCACCCCCGGCAGCGAATCGCGCAGAGCCATCGCGCTGTCGGGCGACAGGAGCATACAGGCCGTGGCCAAAGCGTCGGCCAGGGCACAATCAGGCGCTATCACCGTGGCGCTCACCGTCTGCCGCGCCTCGGGGTAGCCCGTCAGCGGGTTGATGGTGTGCCCTATCACCGAGTCGGCGCTCAACTCCCTGAAATTACGATAGTTGCCCGATGTAGCCACGGCGGCGTTGTCAAGCTCGATGACACGCATGGCCGAATCGCCCGGCATGGCCGACGCGGGCGACTCGATGGCTATGCGCCACACCTGCCCCGACGGATTGCGGCCCGCCGTGCGCACCTCGCCGCCTATCTCCACCATGTAATCCCGCACACCGTTGCGCTCCAGCATGGCCGCCACGCGATCCACGCCGTAGCCCTTGGCCACGGCCGAGAAGTCGAACTCCATATCGGGATGTCCTCGGTGCAGACGCAGTCCGTCCAGGCGGCTGCGCCTTATGCACACGCGCCGAAGCACCGAATCAACCTCGGCCGCCGAAGGCGTGGCCGGCACACCGCGCCGCCCGAATCCCCACAGGTCCACCAGCGGCGCCACCGTGGGGTCAAAGAATCCGCCCGTCAGGCGATTGACCAGCGCCGATACCGCATAGACATCGCGGAACATCGAGTCCACTTCGTCCGTCTCTCCCGCGTTGACGCGCGACACCGTCGAGGCCGCATCGAACATACTCAGCGACAGCTCCACCCGGCGCATCTCCGCCACCACGGAATCCGCCAGATCGCGGTCCGCCCTGTAAGTAATATGATAAACCGTGCCCCAGGCCGCCCCCGCCGCGCGGCGATACTCCGTCCGCCCGCACGACCACAGCAGCCCCGCCAACACGCAAAAAGTCAATACATTCAGTTTCATACCAATGATTTTCTGACAAAATTATCAATAATTCCCAACCTACGCAAATCCGCAAAACAAAAGTAGGGGCGCACGCTCGTGCGCCTGCGCTAAAGGACACGCATCCGATAAAATTCCCCGGTTGCAGGCCCCGATGGGGTCTTTACCCAAGGCAGACAGTCCGCCTTTTATCTTAACACCATTGGGCTATCGCACGGCGGTTGTAGAAAACTCGCTCACCGGGGCTTATAACTACCTGTATTTCCGCTCGTTACGGCGTGGGCGCTTTAAAAAGCGTCCCTACAATTCCACGTTTTGCAACACCCTCGCTCAGCTGCTAACTATCGGCTGTTTCATCTTCATACCGGTGATTTTCGGACAATTTTAATCATTTTTACGCGGTAAATTGTTATTTTTGCGAAGCATTACTAACTTTCCGACTGAAATGAAAAGAAATTACGTATTCCTGGCCACCGGTTTCGAAGAAATCGAAGCGATAGCCACCATTGACGTTCTGCGCCGCGCCGGACTTGAGGTCACGGTAGTCTCCATCCTGAAGGACCGCCTGGTGACGGGTGCCAACGGCGTCACCGTAGCCGCCGATGTTGTCTTTGAAGGGGCCGAGTTCGGCGATGCCGACTTCCTCATCTTCCCCGGCGGTATGCCCGGCGCCACCAATCTGCACGACTTTGCGCCCATCAACCGTCTGATTGCCGACCATGTAGCCCGCGGCGGCCGCATCGCCTCCATCTGCGCATCGCCGGCCGTGGTACTGGCTCCCACGGGCATTCTGCGCGGCAAGGAAGCCACTTGCTATCCGTCGTTTGAAGGCGCTCTGAGTCAGGGCGGCGCTCATCCGCGCGAGGCCCGCGTGGTGGTCGACGGCAACATCATCACCGCCAACGGCCCCTCGTCGGCCATCCCCTTCGGCCTGGCCATAGTCAAGGCCACCGCCGGCGAGTCCGTCGCCAAGGACATCGCCACCGGCATGCTCTGCTGAAATACCTTTAGACAGACATTCTTTTAACGTGAGTTCGGGATAACGATATCCAACTCGGCGACATTACATTTAGGCATGAATTATCGGGCGGCCAGTCCTT
>CANQZK010000149.1 GCA_947628285.1 uncultured Muribaculaceae bacterium | reverse complement strand
TCTGCCAATTAGGCAAGAAACCATGTCGTTTTTTTATGCCCGTATCTCTGAAATTACATACTTGCGAAACTTAAATTTTATTAAAAGTAAAGCCTACTTAGAAAACAAGCGAAGCGGGGGCGGGGTTCACTCGTCGTCGTCTTTGAAGAGCTGGTCGCGTTCGTCCAGGTTGAAGTAGTGGCTGAGCAGGGCTATGAACTGCGATATCTGACGGATGGCGTTCTGGGTTTCAGGGGTGATTTCCTTTGAGCGCAGACGCAGCATGAGCATGCCGTAGAGTGCGTTGAAGCAGGTTTCGATTTCGCCTTTGGGGTCGTTGCCGGATTTGGCGCGGAGCTCTACGATGGCGGGCAGTGCGGCGTAGAAGCGCTTGGTGTAGTCGGCAAAGCGGGGATCGGCCATCAGGGCGTTGTGCAGGGTTGCCAGCTGGATGATGACGTTCTTGTTGAGCTGCAGGTGGCCGCTGTGTTCCACGCCTTCGCGACGCATCATGTCGATGAGCGATTCGTACCACTCGACAAGCTGTTTGCGCCGCACGGGGTCAAGCCCGTAGGGGTCAATGATGTTGGCGGTTATGCGGTCTATGTCGAGGTTGTTGGCGCGGATAAGGTCCTCTATCTGCCACATGTACAGCAGGTATTCGGCTATGTTTTCCTTACGTTTTTCTGAGGCGATGAACATGGTGGTGTGCGGGTGTTTTTATTTGTATCGGTGCAGGGTGAGGTTGCCGTCGGGCCCGAGCAGGGCGTAGGCGCAGTTGTCAATCCAGTCGCCCAGGCATATGGCGCGGGCGTGTGTGCCGGGGACGGGGCGGTCGGTCACGACGTGATGGTGGCCGGTTATGACGTAGTCGGTATCCGGAAACTCGCGGACCAGCCCGGCGGCGGTGGCTACGATGTTGTCGGTCAGGGCGCGGGTGTCGGCGTGGCCGCCTTCGGCGCGGCTGTGGCGGCTCCAGGCGTTGGCAAAGGGGACTGTGAGGCGCGGGTGCAGCGCGGCGTACATGCGCTGGCACAGGCGGTTGCGGAACAGGCTGCAGATGAAGCGGAACGAAGCTTTCTGCGGCCCGATGCGGTCGCCGTGGGCCAGGATGAGATTGCGGCCTGCCAGAGTGGTGCGGATGTAGGGGGCGTCGACGGTACGGATGCCTATCTCGTCGCGCAGATAGTCAAAGAGCCATATGTCATGGTTGCCGGTCATCCACAGGATTTCGGTGCCGGCGTCGGCCATCCGCGCCAGTTGGCCGAAGAAGCGTACATAGCCGCGCGGAACGACGTCGCGGTACTCAAACCAGTAGTCCAGGACGTCGCCCAGCATGTAGAGCCGCTGCGCCCGGGGGGCGATTGACTCCAGGAAGCTGACGACGCGCGCCTGATGCGCCCGCGGGTCGGTTATGTAGCGGGCGCCCAAGTGGAGATCGCTGATGAAGTATGTCGAGTCGCGTCCGGCCATATGTCAGAGCAGTCCGAGTTCCAGCTTGGCCTCTTCGGACATCATGTCGCGGTTCCATTCCGGTTCGAAAACCAGATTGACGTTGACCGAGGTCACGCCGGGGATGGACGAGAGCTTCATGTTGATGTCGTCAAGGATGAAATCGGCCATGGGGCAGTTGGGTGCCGTCAGGGTCATGTCTATGTTGAGGGCGCCGTCGTCGGCCAGGTCAATCTTGTAGATGAGGCCCAGCGAGTATACGTCGACGGCTATTTCGGGGTCGACTACCGTGCGGAGGTATTCGACGATTTTTTCTTCTATGTTGAGTTTTTCTTCGGGTGTCATGGCACAAAGATAAGAAATATTTCTGACATCGTGAACAGGAATCGCGGGGACGGCCGGTCAGTTTTTGCGGCGGGGCTTGCGGCAGTCACTTGCCAGGGGGCAGTCGGCGCAACCGTCGTCGCAGTCATCGCCGCGGCGGCGCAGCGAGCGCCACAGCCCAATGGCTGCGGCGGCTACGATGATTCCTGCTATGATGATGTCGGTCATTTTTTTATTTGTTTGATGCGAGCGGCTACTTCGGCCGGGGTGAGGTCGGCGGGGGCGTCGGTGAAGGGCAGGCGGAAGTCGCAGCCCTCGGCGTAGCGCGAGCAGCCGTAGGCCGAGCGTCCTTTGAGCAGATGGCCCTTGCGGCAGCGGGGGCACTTGATCTGGGCAAGGTCGGTCACCGGCTTGCGTGTGCGCGGGGCGCGGGGCTTGACGGGTTTGTCCTTGGCCGCGGCCTCCGGAGCCGCGTCGGGGCCTTTGCCGCCGTCGGGGCTCTGCTCGGTGACGATGCGCAGGCTGGAGTTGTCGCCCAATACATCAAGAACAATCCGACCGATCATTTGTTTGAGTTCGTCGATGAAATCGGCGGCCTTGTACTCGCCGCGCTCTATGCGGCGCAGCTTGTTCTCCCAGATGCCGGTCAGGCGGGCGCTCTTGAGCAGGTCGTCCTTGATGGTGGCAATGAGCGCTATGCCGGCCGGGGTGGCGGTGATGCTCTTTTTTCGGCGGGCTATGTATCCGCGGCGGAACAGGGTCTCGATGATTGATGCGCGTGTGGACGGGCGACCGATGCCGTTCTCCTTGAGGGCCTCGCGGAGGTCTTCGTCATCGACGGTGCGGCCGCAGGTCTCCATGGCGCGCAGCAGCGTGCCCTCGGTGTAGAGTTTGGGCGGCTGGGTTGTTTTCTTGACCGTGTGCGGACTGTGCGGACCGCTCTCGTCCTTCTGGAACTGCGGCAGGATGGAATCGCACTCGGCCTTGTCCGCGGCGGACTGTTCGTCGGTCTTGTCGGTCTTGTCGTCGGCGTAGAGGGCGCGCCATCCCGGGGATATGATGACCTTGCCGCCGGCCTTGAAGTCGGTCTCGCCGGCGCGGCCCGTCACGGTGGTCTGCTTGTATACGCAGTCGGGGTAGAAGGCGGCGATGAAGCGCAGCGCAATCAGGTGGTAGAGCTTGCGCTCGTCGCCCACAAGGCGGGTAGGGGCCTCGCCGGTGGGTATGATGGCGTGGTGGTCCGTGACTTTTGAGTTGTCGAACACCTTCTTTGACTTGGGCAACTTGCCCGCCAACAGGGTGACTGTCTTGTCGGCATAAGGCGTCATGCGGCGCAGAATGTCGGGCACCTTGGGGTAGATGTCGTCGGTCAGATAGGTAGTGTCCACGCGGGGATAGGTGGTCACCTTCTTCTCATACAGCGACTGGATGAGGCGCAGCGACTCGTCGGCGCTCCAGCCCCAGCGGCGGTTGCATTCCACCTGCAGCGAGGTGAGGTCGAACAGTCGGGGAGGCGCCTCGCGGCCCTGCTTTTGCGATATGTCCGTGATGGTGAAGGGCAGGGGCTTCAGCGCGTCGGCCAAGGCCTGTGCCGAGGCCTCGTCATCGAATTTCCCGGCGGCGGCAAAGTCGGTGTCGCGGTACACCGTGTGCAGTTCCCAGTAGTCGCGCGGGGTGAAGTTGTCAATCTCCTCCTGGCGCTTGACAATCATGGCCAGGGTGGGCGTCTGGACGCGTCCCACGGACAGGGGCTTGCCCGGTACGCTGTATTTGACGGAGTAGAGGCGCGTGGCGTTCATGCCTAAAATCCAGTCGCCGATGGCGCGCGACAGGCCGGCGTAGTACAGATTGTCGTACTGCGATTCCGGGGCCAGCGATGCGAAGCCCTCGCGGATGGCGCTGTCAGTCATGGACGAAATCCACAGGCGGCGCACCGGGCACCGGATGCCGGCCTTCTGCATCACCCAGCGCTGAATCAGCTCGCCCTCCTGCCCGGCATCGCCGCAGTTTATCACCTCGTCGGCGTCGGCAATGAGCTTCTCTATTACGTTGAACTGCTTGCGGATATAGTCCTCGTCGATGACCTTGATGCCGAATTTGGGCGGAATCATGGGCAGCAGCGACAGCGCCCAGCGCTTCCACGTAGGGGTATAGTCGCCGGGCTCCTTGAGGCAGCACAGGTGGCCGTAGGTCCAGGTGACGCGTAGGTCGTTGCCCTCGTAGAAGCCGTCGCACTTGCGCGCGGTGCCCAGAATGCGGGCTATGTCGGCGGCCACGCTCGGTTTCTCGGTGATGCAGAGCTTCACTCGGCGCCGTGTTTAATGGTTTTGGCTTCCTGCCAGAGGGCTTCCATCTCGTCAAGGGTGAGCTCGCGGATGGTCTTGCCCTGCTCGCGGGCGCGCTCTTCAATGTAGTTGAAGCGGGCTATGAACTTGCGGTTGGTGCGCTCCAGGGCGTTCTCGGGGTTGACCTTGTAGAGGCGTGCGGCGTTGATGACGCTGAACAGAAGGTCGCCCATCTCGGCTTCGATGTCGCTGTGGTTGCCGGCGGCGATGGCCTCGGATACCTCAGCTATCTCCTCCTTCACCTTGTCCCAGACCTGAGCGGGTGTCTCCCAGTCAAAGCCTACGTTGGCGGCCTTCTCCTGCACGCGGAAGGCCTTGACCAGGGCGGGCAGCGCGGCGGGGACGCCGGCCAGGACGGTGCGGTTGCCGCCGCGTTCCTTGAGCTTGATGTCCTCCCAGTTCTGCTCCACCTGGTGGGCGTCGTCGGCCTTGACGTCGCCGAAGACGTGCGGATGGCGGAAGATGAGCTTGCTGTTGAGGGCGTCGCAGACGTCGGCGATGTCGAACTGACCCTTTTCGTCGGCTATTTTTGAGTAGAACAGGATGTGGAGCAGCACATCGCCCAGTTCCTTGCGGATTTCGGGGGCGTTCTGGTCCAGCAGGGCCTGGCAGAGTTCATAAACTTCCTCAATGGTGTTGGGGCGCAGGCTCTCGTTGGTCTGCTTGGCATCCCAGGGGCACTTTACCCGGAGTATGTCCAGTGTGTCCATAATGCGGCCCAGCGCTTCGAGCCGCTCCTGACGTGTATGTGACATATGTTATGAATGGTATTTAGGGTTTACTGAATAATGCATAATATGCTGTATAACAGGTAATTAATTT
>CANQZK010000148.1 GCA_947628285.1 uncultured Muribaculaceae bacterium | reverse complement strand
CAGGTCGATGTTGCGCCACTCGTTGAAGCCGCCGATGTTGTAGGTGTCGCCGGGGCGGCCCCGGTGGAAAATGAGGTCGATGGCGCGGGCGTGGTCCTCGACGTAGAGCCAGTCGCGCACGTTCTCGCCACGGCCATAGACGGGCAGCGGCCGGCCGTGCTGTATGTTGTTGATGAACAGCGGGATAAGTTTCTCGGGGAACTGGTAGGGGCCGTAGTTGTTTGAGCAGTTGGTGACCAGGGTGGGCATGCCGTAGGTGTCATGGTAGGCGCGCACAAAGTGATCGCTCGACGCCTTGGAGGCGGAATACGGCGAGTGTGGGTTGTATTTGGTGGTTTCGACGAAAAACTCGGTGCCGTAGGCCATCTCGGCCTCACGGGATGCCCGGGTGGTGAAGGGTGCCGGAACGCCCTGGGGGTGAGTCAGTTGCAGGGCGCCATAGACTTCGTCGGTGGAGATGTGGTAGAAGAGCTTGCCGTCGAAGCCTTCGGGACGCGATTCCCAGTACTCGCGGGCAGCCTGGAGCAGCGACAGAGTACCCATCACGTTGGTGCGGGCAAAGGTGAAGGGGTCGCGGATGGAACGGTCCACATGGCTCTCGGCGGCCAGGTGGATGATGCCGTCTATCTCGTAGCGGCGGATGATGCGGCGCATCTCCTCCAGGTCGGCAATGTCGGCGCGGACGAAGGTATAGTTCGGCCGGTCCTCCACGTCGCTGAGGTTGGCCAAGTTGCCGGCGTAGGTAAGCTTGTCCAGGTTGACGATGCGGTAATCGTGATATTTGTTGACCATCAGCCGCACTACGTGGCTGCCGATGAATCCGGCCCCGCCGGTGATGAGTATGTTACGCTTCATGCGGAGGTATGGAGTTGTTGCGGTCCAGCTCGTCGATGACTTTCATCAGGTATTGGCCGTACTGGTTGTGGAGCATGGGCGCGGCCAGGCGCTCCATCTTGGCACGGTCGATCCAGCCCTGGCGGTAGGCGATGCCTTCGAGGCAGGCTATCTTGAGGCCCTGGCGCTTCTCGAGCACCTCGACGTAGATCGAAGCCTCGGCCAGCGAATCGTGCGTGCCCGTGTCGAGCCATGCAAAGCCGCGCGGCAGGGCATGCACCGACAGGTCGCCCGCACGCAGAAACGCCTGATTGACAGAGGTTATCTCAAGCTCGCCGCGGGCCGAGGGACGGATGCCGGCGGCGATGTCGACCACCCGGTTGGGATAAAAATAGAGCCCCACGACGGCATAGTTGCTCTTGGGCCGGGCGGGCTTCTCCTCGATGGACAGGCAGCGCCCGGCGGCGTCGAACTCGGCCACGCCGTAGCGCTCAGGGTCGTTCACCCAGTAGCCGAAAACGGTGGCTTTGGCCTCGCGCTCGGCGGCCTGCACCGCCTGACGCAGGATGGCCGAAAAGCCGGCGCCGTGGAATATGTTGTCGCCCAGCACCAGGCAGACGGCATCGTCGCCGATGAACTCGCGGCCGATGATGAAGGCCTGCGCCAGGCCCTCGGGACGGGGCTGCTCGGCATAGCTGAAGCGCACGCCCAGGTCGGACCCGTCGCCCAACAGGCGGCGGAAGGCCGGGAGGTCCTGCGGCGTGGATATGATGAGTATATCCCTGATACCCGCCAACATAAGGGTGGAAATGGGGTAATACACCATGGGCTTGTCATAGATAGGCAGCAACTGCTTGCTGACGCCCTTGGTGATGGGATAAAGGCGCGTGCCGGAGCCTCCGGCGAGCACTATTCCTTTCATGGGAGTGAGTATTTTATAGGGGTTATAGGGCTTGGCGGCGGATGTCGTTGACGGCCGGGGGCTCGGGCAGCGACAGGGCCGTGGCCAGCGCGCGCAGGTGGCGGTTGAAGCGGTTGCGCACGTTGACTATATTGCGCGGGCGCGTGCCCGCGGGATAGAAGCAGTAGTCGGACCCGGCGTGGCGGGCGGTGAGGGCGCGGAGCTCGTCGGTGAGGGCTATGCGGCGGCCGCGCACGGTGATGTAGCCATCGGCCACGTCGGCGGGTCGCAGGGTGAGCACCTGCACCAAGTTGAGCCCGGTGAGGTAGATGAACCGTATGATGTCGCGGGCCTGGCCCAGGACTGGGTCCGCATCGAGGCGGGCGGCGAACAGGGCGTCGAGTCCGGCGGTCGGCGCCACGGCAGCGGCGGCGCCACGGGCGGGACGCATGTTGTTGGGCGCGTTGACAAAGGGCCGCACGTCGTTGATCAGGCCGGCGCGGACTGCGCTGTGGTAGATGGCGCCCAGGATGCGACAGTAGAAGGCCAGGCTGCTCTCCTTGATGCCGCGGCGGCGCGATTGGGCGCAGAAGTCGTCGACCAGCGCGGAGTTGAAGTCCACCAGCCGGACGTCGGTCATGCCGCGGGCGGCCAGGAACTTGCTGAACACGCCTATGACGTCGGCATACTTCGACGGGCGCGCGGCGGTGCGTCCGGCGGCCTTGTCGCGCTCGATAATCTCGCGGGCGTACTCCACGAATCCGCGGCCGGAGTCCATGGCGTTGGCGTCGCGGCGGATGGTAGCCAGGGTGGTCTCGATGACCGACTCGGTGCGGCGCAACTTCTCAAGCAGCTGCGGCATGGCGCTCAGGAACTGCTCGGGCTCGGCATAGCCGGAGCTCTCGAAGGCACGCCACGCGCCGGCCGCGACACCGTCGATGGGTTCGGTCACGGACAACTGGCGGCTGCCGTCGGAGGCGGTAAGCGTCACCGAGCGCCGGGGATGCGATGAGAAAGAGTAACTGACTGTCATGCAGCTGAATCAGTCGGGGATGACTTCAAGCAGGTCGGGGTGAATGAAGGGCAGGACCACCATGCAGATGCCCTCGATGCGCACTATGACGTGGCGGTTCTTGCTGATGCGCTTCACAAAGCCCTCATAGCCGGCAAAGATGCCGCCGATGACGCGGACGCGCTGGCCGGGCGTGAAGTGCTGCGGGTTGTAGATGCGGCACTCGCCGGTATCGCCCGACGAGAGCAGGCGCAGCAGGCCGATCGACGCAGGCGGAATCACCTGAATGGCGTCGTCCTTGGGGTAGCGGTAAATCCACAGGGGTATGGAACAGTCGGGGTTGCGGCGGCCTTCGGCCTCGAGGGCCAGGGCGTTATCGCGCGTTGTGCGGATGAAAAGCACGTGGGGGATGAGGGCGCGAACGCGGTCCTTGCCGCCCTTTACGGTCACGCTCTCCTTTGGGAAGAACACCTCCTGACAGCGCGATGCCAGGACCTCCTCGGCCCTGAAATCCTGCCTGGTCCGGATGGCGAACCATTGCGTCGTGTCGTTCGGTGTATCGGTGTTCATAAGCGTGTACATTTCATCTACTTGCGCAGCCGCCGGGAGGGCGACCACACATCACATCCAACCGTCCGTATGCCGCCCGGCCGGGGCCGGAGGCTTCGGATCTCCGAGGCGAGCCTATACAGGAACTGCCCCTGTGGTTGCGTCGCTCATTATCAGGGCATTACAAGCGACACGAGCACCACTCTCTTAAAAAGAGAGATGGACCCTTGCTCATTTCAGCTGCAAAATTAGTCATTTTCTTTGAAAGAATGCATATTTAGGGTTATAAAATTTAAGCCGGATTATGTTACAAACCGCTGATTTTTTGCGATTTGTTATGGAAAATGGCCGGCGCCGTATTTGCAACATGTTTGCTGTCAGCATGATAAGCGGAATCCATCTCTCTTTTTAAGAGATATGGACTATTTTCATATCCGTCAGCCCAGACTTTTGAGAATTAGCGAATTGGCTTTGTCAACCACCGCCGTGTCCAGGCCGGCCAGATAAATCTGCGTCGTCGCCTCGCTGTCGTGGCCCAGGCCCTCGCTTATCACGGCCAGCGGGATGTTCTTGGCCCGCGCCGCCGATGCCCAGCTGTGCCGCGCCACATAGAGCGTCAGCGGGATGCCGATGCCGGCATACTCGGCCACGCGCTTCAGATTGTGGTTTATATTGTAGCCCGCGTTGCGGTAGGCCGACCGCTCGGCCCGGCCGCCATCGGCCGTGAGGACCGGCAGCAGATAGTCCGACCCGCTGTCCGGGTACTTGCTCAGAATCTGCTGCATCTCGGCCGTCCAGGCTATGATCAGGCGCCGGCCCGTCTTGCGGCGGCGGTAAGTTATGGCGCCGCCGGCAAGGTCGGACTTGCGCAGGAACGCCATATCCACAAAGCTCATGCCCCGCAGATAAAAACTCATCAGGAACATATCACGCGCATAATCCAGCGCCGGGCGGCCGCTCAGGTCCAGTTCCTTGAGCTTGCGGATGGTAGCCAGCGGCAGGGCACGCTTGACGGTCTTGTCTATGCCCGTGTAGATGTGACGGAAGGGCCGCGCATCGTCCACAATGTCGCGCTCAACCGCCCGGTTATAGACCGCCCGCAGAATCCGGGCGTAGAACGATACCGTGTTAGGCACCACACCGCGGCGGCGCAGCCACGCCCAATAGGCGTCCACAAGGTCGGCCGTCACACAGTCAAGCGCCACGTCCACGCCGTTGCGGAACGCCCGGAAACTGTTCAGCGCCGACACATAAGCCTCGGCCGTGCGCTCGCGACCGCCCTCCTTCAGGCGGTCCGTCACGGCGCCCATGAAGGCGAAGAGGGTGTATTCCCCGGCGTAGCGGCGGAACTCGTCGGCGACATCGTCGGCCGTATAGGGCACGCCGCTATCGTCCAGCCGCCGGACAATGCGCGTCAGGCGCGCCATGCCCAGCGCCAGCGTCTGCCGCGCCGCCAGCGCAGCCGCACGGTCGCCCGACAGCGGCACCACCACCCGCCCCCGCCGGGCGTCCCATACAACGGCCGCCACCCGGCAGCCGGCCTCCAGCAGGCGCACATCGCGCCCGCAAATTATCTGAAAATAAATGTCGCCCTGCCCCTCGGCGCCGCGCACGGGCCGGAATTCAGCTTTGAAAGTTGTCATATTATTTAAGTTTCGCAAGTATGTAATTTCAGATATACGGGCATAAAAAAACGACATGGTTTCTTGCCTAATTGGCAGAA
>CANQZK010000147.1 GCA_947628285.1 uncultured Muribaculaceae bacterium | reverse complement strand
TTAATGGATAGTTTGACGACACCAAAATAACCATTTAGGGCTGACTCCTGCAATAGGTGCCAGCCCTAATTTTTCAACCGCTCAAAAAACTTTAGCGGACAGTAATAAATATGAATAAAGTGCGTTCATTGAAGTCATGGCAAGAATATTATCCGGCTTTCGCCTTATGCGACGCTCTTAATAAAGACGGTATAACCAACTGGTATCTTCCCGCATCAAGCGAACTTGAAAAGGGTGGGATTGTGGCCTGGTCATCTACTGAATCCGGCGATTCGTATGCATACTATTGCAAAAACGGCAGCACGCTCTACGCCTCTTATAAACATGAGCTACATCCCGTCTATGCCGTTCACCGTTTTGTAGACTGATGCAAGAACCACATTGAAATTATTCCGAAAGAGGCTGTGTCAAATTGGCGCAGCCTCTTTTGACACAGCCTCATAAATGCAGAATCTCGGGTATCAGTTTTGGAGGGATTTGTAGACCTGCCGGAAGAGTTCGGGGCGGATGTTGGAGCGGTTGAAGGCGGCGTTGTCGCGGGTGGGATTGACACGGTTGGTCAGGAAGATGAAGATGAGGTCCTCATCGGGGTCGACCCAGAAGACGGTGCCGGTGAAGCCGAGGTGGCCGTATACGCCGGGGCCGGCTTCGTCGCAGGTAGGGGAATAGTCGGGGTTCTCCATGTCGGGTTTGTCAAAGCCCAGACCGCGGCGGCATGTGGGGCTCTTGGATTTGGTGAAAAGCTCGACGGTCTGCGGCGAGAGCACCTGTACGTCGCCGTAACGGCCTTTGTTGAGCCACATCTGGCAGAGTTTGGCCAGGTCGCGGGCATTGCCGAACACGCCGGCGTTGCCTGACACGCCGCCTAACAGGTTGGCGGTCTCATCGTGGACGTAGCCGTGGAGAGTCTGCTTGCGCAGGAAGGAATCGTACTCCGTAGGGGCGATCTGAGCCTTGGGGTGCGAGTCGGCGGCGCGGTAGCACAGGTCCAGGGCGCCCAGAGGAGCCCAGACGCTGTCGGTGACAAAGAGGTCGTGGCGGCGGTTGGTGAGTCGCTGCTCCATGTCCATGAGCAGGATGAAGTTCAGGCAGGAGTAGGTGTAATTCTTTGAGGGACGGAGCTTTATGTCATAGATGCGCTGCATGATGGTGTCGACGGTCTGCGGGCCGACGAACAGGCCGCGGGCGGCGGCTGTGGGGAAGCGGTTGGTGGCTGTGGCCGAAGTGATGTCGCGGCGCAGGCGGGCCGAGGTGGCGCCCCAGGCGCGGTTCTGGATTTTGATGGTGTGGGCGGCGTCGCGCTTGGCACGTATCAGGGGTTTCCGAAAGGTGAGGGTGTCCATCATGACGTCGAACATGTTGAGCGACGGCGGCAAGCCGGACTCGTGGTAGAGCAGCTGAGCCACGGTGATGGAGTCCTTTCCGGTGCCGCGCAGACCGGGAATGTAGCGCGAGGCGGGGTCGTCCAGACGGAACAGGCCCATGTCATAGGCCTTCATGACACCGGGCAGCGTGCCGGTGGCCTTGGATACGGAGGCCAGGTCGTAGAGGGTCTCGGCAGTGACGGGAGCGCCGCCGGCGGTCAGACGCCCGTAGGCCTTGTCGAAAACGACATCGCCGTTGCGGGCCACAAGCACCTGGCAGCCGGGGAAGGCCTGGGCCGTCAGGGCTTTGCCCACGATGGAGTCGATGCTGTCGGCCAACGCGGGCGACATGCCGTGAACCGCCAACGGTGCATAGCCCAGGCGCGATTTAGGCAGGCGTATGCCCGTGCCGATGGGTGCGACGCGAGGCAGGTTGACGGGCAGCGTGCCCGAGGTGGCAATGCCGCCGAACAGTGCCATGGCGGCGGCGCGCTGCAGCGAGGGCAGGTCCTCATAGGCCAGCACCAGGGCACGAGATGTGCCCAGCGAGGCATGGAACTTGTTCATCTTGTAGGGGTTGACCATGAACACACTCACTGGCCGCAGCGACGACAGGCGGCTGAAGGCGTTGCGGGCGTAGAGCGAGTCGGTATAGACTGCAGTCACCACGACATCGTAGCCGCGCAGCTTCTCCATGGTAGCCTCGGGCACTGAGCCTGAGCGACCGGTGGAGTAAGTGTCGACGTGCGTGTAGCCGGCGCAGATGGCCGAGAAGTCGTTCTTGGACGGGGCGCCGATGTTGACCACGGCTATGCGGCTGTGGGCCAGGTTGCCCAGCGGCAGGATGTTGTCGGTGTTGCGAAGCACGGTGACTGAGGCCTCGGCCAGGCGGGCCTGCAGGGCATCGACCTGCGGCGAGTTGAGCGACCGCGCCAGCCCGGCTATCTTGATGGGCGCAGGCTTACGGTTGAGCCCCAGGGCGTATTTGTAGCGCAGCACGCGCTTGCAACGGTCCTCGATGAGCGAGGCGCTGATGCGTCCGGCGTGCAGAGCCTCCACTATGGCGGTGATGTCGCCGGCGGGAGCGGCGCCGGATTCCAGCACGTCGGCACCGGCCTTGAGGGCCTCGACGGCGTTGGTCTTGTAGCCCTCGAGCTTGGCGCCCTTCATTGACAGGGCGTCGGTGTAGATCAGGCCCTCGAAGCCCATCTTGTCGCGCAGCAGCTCGGTGCCGAGTTTGCGTGAGAGCGAGGCCGGCCGGCCGGACTTGTCTATGGCGGGCACGATGAGGTGGCCCACCATGATACCGGACAGGCCGGCATCGATATAGCGTTGGAAGGGCAGCAGGTCTATGCTGTCAAGCACGGCGGCCGAGTGACTGACGGTGGTGTGGGTCTTGTGCGAGTCGGTTGAGGTGTCGCCGTGGCCGGGGAAGTGCTTGGCGGATGTCAGCACGCCGGCTTCCTCCATGCCGCGCGAATAGGCCACGCCCAGACGGGCCACGCGCTCGGGGTCCTCGCCGAATGAGCGGAAACCGATGACCGGGTTGGCCGGGTTGGAGTTGACGTCAAGCACGGGTGCATAGTTGACGTGAATGCCTGTCAGGCGGCACTGGCGGGCCATCTCGCGACCATAGTCGTAAAGCAGCGAGGGATCCGATATGGCGCCCAGAGTCATGTTGGCGGGGAACTTGGGCGTGTTCTTTATGCGCATGGCCAGGCCCCACTCGCCGTCGAAGGTCATCAGCACGGGCACCTTGGCCAGGCTCTGGGCGTAGTTGGTCAGCTCGACGTACTGCTCAAGGGTGCCGGAGGAGAACAGCAGGCCGCCTACCTCGTTGTCCTGCACGTATTTCTTGATGGCGGCGCGCGATTCGGCACCGCGTCCGGGAGCTATTTTGGGGCAGATGAGCTGTGCTACGCGCTGGCGCTCGGTCATGCTGTTGTAGACCGAATCGACCCAGCGGGTGCATTGGGGCGTATCGGTGGCGCGCAGTATCGCGGGTTGTATGGCGGCGGCGCTGAGGCTTGCGGCCGCGGCAAGTGCAAGGAATGTGATTCTCATGGAAGTTGTTGAAAGAAAAATTGCTTATTGATGCATCCGCACGGTGGAGTCGGGATTGATTTTATTGTGTTTTTTAAGGTATGTCAGGATGTCCTTGTACAGTTCGGTGGGGCTGGTGGTCAGCAGGTTATGGTTGGTCATGGTGGTCATGTAGTCGCCGCCCTTGGCGATGTAGTCAATGGTGGCCACGCGGTAGGTGCGGTCGGGGTCGAGGGGCTGGCCGTTGACTGTGACACTCTCCAGGCGGGCGTCGGCATCATCAGTCTGCGGCACGAACTTCACGTCCACGCCCTTGCTGACGCCGCTGCCGCCTACACGGGCCATCTGCAGCAGGGCCGGCAGCAGGTCGGCGCCCTTGATGTCAATCACCTGCACGCGGTTGTTGAAGGGCATCATGGTGATTATCTGGCCCTCGGTCACGGCGCCTTTGGGCAAGCCGCGGCGGATACCGCCCTTGTTGAGCAGGGCCAGTTCTACGCCCGGGTCGAGTTGCCGGCCGCGGTCAAAGACCACATCGGCGCAAAAATTCAGCAGTTCCTGACTGCTCTGGGGCAGCTCGATGGCGGCGGTGGCCACACGGCGCTGCATCAGCGAGTCCACTCCGGCGCGGTAAGGCGCTATCAGCTCGATGATTCCGGGGTCGACGCGGCTGTCCAGGCGGCTGTCCACGGGGATGATGCGGTAGTCGGCGCTGACGGTGCTGTCAATGTCCAGCGTGACCACGCCCAAGTGCTTGCCGTTCTTGCCCTCCTGGGTTATGAGCACCTCGCGCCCGTCAAGGTTGGGCACGCGCGAGGCAAGTTCGCCCCCGTCGGGACGGATGAGGTCATGTGTGTGGCCGCCGATGATGACGTCGATGTCGCGCGATCGGCGTGCAATGTCGACATCGCCCGGCAGCGGGGTCGATTTGTAGCCTATGTGAGTGACGGCCACCACGGCGTCGACGCCCTCGACGTGCTTGAGCCACCATGCGGCGGCGTTGGCGGCCTCGATGGCGTCAAGATACTCCACGCCGTCATAGTTGCCGTCCGAGATCATGCCCTTGGGCTCAAGGTTGATACCTATGATGCCCACGCGCTTGTCGCCCACGCGGCGAATCTCGTATTTGTCGAACAGCGGTTCAAGGGGCGAGCCGCTCAGGTCGTAGTTGGTCGAAATCAGGTCGGAATCGGCATGGCGCAGCACGGCGGCCAGGGAGTCGACACCGTTGTCAAACTCGTGGTTGCCCAGGATGCGGATGTCATAGCCCAGGGCGTTCATCAGGCGGGTCTCCAACTTGCCGCCATAGAGGTTGAAGTAGAGGGTACCCTGCACGGCGTCGCCGGCGTCGATGAGCAGCGTATGGTCCTCGGCCTCGCGGATGCTGTCAACCAGCACTTTGCGCCGGCCCACGCCGCCCATATTGTCCTTATCGTCGGGGTCGATGAGCGAGTGTGTGTCGTTGGTGTGCATGATAACGAGCCGCTCGGCATCAGCCTGCGGCACGGCCACGCACAGGACGGCCGCAACCGTCAGCAGCCTGCCTGCATATTTAGGGTTTACTGAATAATGCATAATATGCTGTATAACAGGTAATTAATTTGTTTAAGCATTTGTTTTTTAACAA
>CANQZK010000146.1 GCA_947628285.1 uncultured Muribaculaceae bacterium | reverse complement strand
ACTCCCTCATCACAGACACAAATCTGCTCGACGACTGACAGCCCTACCGTTAACATTTATTTTTAAACAAGCTCTTAAAGAATTATGGAATACGCCACACTTGAGCGGATGCTCAGAAAAGCCATAGACATAGAGGGCAACATACGTGTGCTGCAGTCCCGCTGCGACGATGACCCCGACGCGCTGACAACCCTGCGCGACAATATAGCACAGCTGCAAGCGATGCTTCCGGGGGAGGCTTTAGAGACTGCGCCGGAAAATAGGGCCAATGGGGATGCTGCGCCCGAACCCGAGGCCGCGCCCGAACCCGCCACGGAGGAGGTTATCGTAGCTGAGACCGTCGTAACCCCGGCGCCCGCAGTAGCACCCAAGCCAGAGCCCTCCCCTGCGCCCAAGCCGGCCATCGCAGCCGCTGCTCCGGCCAAGACCGTCAATGACCTGCGCAAGATTTTCACCGTCAACGACAAATTCCTGTTCAAGCGCGAACTCTTCGGCGGCAACAGCCAGGACTTCGACGACACGCTGGAGCTGCTTCAGTCAATGGACAGCTATCACGAGGCGGCCGAGTACCTGCTGGAGGACCTGGCATGGGACCCCGAGTCGCAGACGGTCATCAACTTTCTGGCTTCCATCGAATCCTATTTCAACAACCGCTAACCCGCCCGGGCCATGTCAGGAAAGCTCTACATAGTCCCCACCCCGGTGGGCAACCTGGGCGACATGTCGCCCCGCGCCGTCGAAGTGCTCAGGCAGGCCGACCTCATCCTGGCCGAGGACACCCGCACCAGCGCCCCGCTGATGCAGAAATTCGACATCCACACGCCCATGGCCAGCCACCACAAGTTCAACGAGCATCAGACCTGCGCCGCGCTGGCACGGCGGATTGAGGGCGGCGAGAACATAGCCTTGATATCCGACGCCGGCACCCCCGGCATATCCGACCCCGGCTTCATGCTGTCGCGCGAGTGCCGCAACCTGGGCGTGGACGTATGCACCCTGCCCGGCCCCACGGCCTTTGTGCCCGCGCTGGTCAATTCCGGCCTGCCCTGCGACCGCTTTGTGTTCGAGGGCTTCCTGCCCGTCAAGAAAGGCCGCGCCACGCGCCTGCGCGAGCTGGCCGACGACGCGCGTACATTTATTATATACGAGTCGCCCCTGCGCCTTACCAAAACGCTGCAGCAACTGGCCGAAGCCTGCGGCGCCGACCGCCCCGCATCCGTCAGCCGCGAGATATCAAAACTACATGAAACCACTGTCCGCGGCAGCCTTGACGAATTAATTGTATATTTCACATCAAACATTCCCAAAGGAGAGATTGTTATTATCGTGAGTGGACGTCAAGACACCGAGACGAAAACTCATCAGAACAAATTCAGACAATAACAATCAACAAAGCCAAGTACCCCTATGAAAAAGTTCATCATCTTATCGCTCGCCGCACTCAGCCTGTTAGCTTCATGCGACAATAAAGCCGAGGAAGAAACCCGCCGTCAGCAAGCCCTGCAGGACGCATCCAAGCAGGAACTGGCCAACGCCGTCGCAGACCGTGACCAACTGCTCAGCCTGGTAGCTGAGATTTCGTCAGGCATGGACCAGATCAAGCGGCTTGAAAACATTCTTTCAGTATCCAACGGCATCAAGGGCGAGACACCCTCGCAGCGTGCCCAGATCGAGGCCGACATCGCCGCCATCCAGCAGACTCTGCAGCAGCGCCGCGAACAGCTTGCCGCTCTTGAGGAAAAACTCAACAAGAGCTCGCTGACAAACGCCAACCTGCGCAAGACCATCGAGACCATGCGCGGACAGATCGACTCTCAGGCAGCCGAGATTGAAACCCTCAAGACCAATCTGGCTCAGGCCACCGAGACCATCGGCCAACTCAACACCGCCGTCGACTCGCTCAGCACCACCGTCACCACCGTGACCGACGAACGCGACGCCGCCCAGACCCGCGCCACCGACGTGACCAACGAGCTCAACACCTGCTACTACGTGGCAGCCAGCAACAAGGAACTCAAGGCCCACAAGATTATCGAAAGCGGATTCCTGCGCAAGACCAAACTGATGAAGGGCGACTTTGACCAGAGCTTCTTCACCGTAGCCGACAAGCGCGACGTGAACCGTCTGGAACTGCACTCCAAGAAAGCCAAAGTGCTTACCAACCAGCCCGCCGACTCCTATCAGATTGTAGACCAGGGCGGCCAGAAAGTGCTTGAAATCCTCAACGCAGCCAAATTCTGGAGCCTGAGCAACTACCTTGTAATCGAAATCGACTGAATATAACCCTACCGTAAAAACACCGCGGCCTGCGCATAACGTGCAGGCCGCGGCTGTTTTATGATGTCCCGAGGGGTCAGAAGGGCTTGCGATATTTGCCTTCGTCGATGTCCTCAAGGATGCTCAGGTAGGATGCGTAGCGGGATTGGGCTATGCGGCCCTCGTCCAGCGCGGCAAGGACGGCGCAACCCGGCTCATGGGTGTGCGTACAGTTGCCGAAACGGCAGTTGGCGGCCTCGCGGAACATCTCCGGGAAATAATGCGACACCTGATACTTGTCAAAATCTATCGTTCCGAAACCGCGCACCCCGGGCGTGTCGATGATGGCGCCGGCGTCCTCACCGGGCAGATAGTACAGCTCGCTGAAAGTGGTGGTGTGCATGCCGGTGTCGTGGGCCTCGGAAATCTCGGCGGTACGCACGTCCAGACCGGGGATGAGGTCGTTGACCAGGGTGCTCTTGCCCACGCCGGAGTTGCCTGACAGGAGCGTTATCTTGCCGCGAAGGAACTCGCGCAGACGTTCCAGGCCGCTACCGGTCTTGGCGGAGACTTCAAACACTTTGTAGCCAATGGAGCGGTAGAGGTAGGTCACTGCATCGAGCAGCTCGCGGTCTTCGGGGTCGGTTAGCAGGTCGGTTTTGTTGATGATGAGCGCGGCGGGGACATCGTAGGCGCTGGCCGTGGCCAGAAAGCGGTCGATGAACACCGTAGACGTTGACGGGTGTGCTAACGTCACCACCAGGGCGGCGCAGTCAACGTTGGCGGCTATGATGTGGGCCTCCTTTGACAGGTTGCTGGCCTTGCGTATGATGTAGTTCCGGCGCGGCTCTATGGCTGTGATGTATGCCGTGCCGTCCGGTCCGGGCGGGGCTACCTCGACGCGGTCGCCCACGGCCACGGGGTTGGTGGTGCGGATTCCCTTGATGCGGAAATTGCCTTTGATCTTGCAATTTACCTCGCGGTCCGTACCGTCAATTCTCACAACATAATGCGAGCCTGTATTGCGGATAACTATTCCTTTCATTAACTGAAGATTACATTTCGGCGTCAAAGTTACAAAAAAATCGGCAGAAAAGCGACAAAAATTCAACATCGTTAATCATTTGACCATCAATGCATTGCGTCAAATTAAACAAAATTCGTTAAATTTTGTTCTGTAAATAGAGTTGACAATTGAAAGAAAATGCTTATTTTTGCAAGCAAATCGCCAACACTACAATAATTAAGTTAAATAATTGTCTAATATTTTTAAAACTTCACACCTATGGACGTAGACAAAATTGGTACCGATGCCGGCCTGGTTTGGCAGGCACTCAGCGCCGCTGATGCGCTTGGCGTTAAGCAGATCAAAAAAGCCACTAAACTGAAAAAAGAAGAAATCTTCGCCGCTCTGGGCTGGCTGGCCCGCGAAGGCAAAGTCAACATCGCCGTTGACCCCGAAGATGAAAAAGAACTGCTGGTCAGCCTTGCCTGACAAACGGTTTTCCCTATACACAGACCCACGGTCGCAACATAAACGGCCGCGGGTCTGTAATTTTTTGTACGCCCCCACCCGCCGCGATTGATGATTTTTGCGTAACTTTGCACGTGATGGAACTCGACCTCGACAATAAGGAATTTCAGCAGGTGATGACCCTGATAAACTATACCAGCCAATCGGTGTTCATGACCGGTAAGGCCGGTACGGGCAAATCCACCTTTCTGAAATACATCACCGAGACTACGCACAAGAACTACGTGGTGCTGGCTCCCACGGGCATTGCCGCCGTCAACGCCGGCGGCCAGACGCTGCACTCATTCTTCAAACTGCCGCTCAAACCGCTGCTGCCCGACGACCCTGAGTTTGACCTGAAGCGCCTGCGCGAGCGCATGAAGTACCCCGGCAAGTTCATCAAGATGCTCAAGGGCCTGGAGCTGATCATTATCGATGAGATTTCAATGGTCCGCGCCGATACGATTGACTTCATAGACAAACTGCTGCGCTTCTTCTGCGGAAACTCGCGCCAGCCCTTCGCCGGCAAACAGATTCTGATGGTGGGCGATGTATTCCAGCTCGAGCCCGTTGTCACCGCCGACGCGCGTGAGATTCTGCGCCACCACTACAACAATTTCTTCTTCTTCTCGGCCCACGTGTTCCAACAGTTCAGCCTTGTGCCCATCGAGCTGCGCAAGGTGTACCGCCAGAGCGACGAGACCTTCATCGGCCTGCTGGACCGTGTGCGTGCCGGCCGCCCCACCCGCGCCGACCTGGACGAGCTGAACCGCCGCGTAACCCCCGAAGGCGGCACCGACTCCGACAGCGGCATGACCATGACCATCGCCACCCGCCGCGACATAGTGGACAGCATCAACGAGGCGCACCTTGAAAAGATAGAGCGCCCCGCCTTCACATTCGAGGCCGAGGTGACGGGCGACTTCCCCGAATCATCCTTCCCTACGGACCGCAACCTGACGCTGAAGGAGGGCGCTCAGGTAGTGTTCATCCGCAACGCTCCGGACCACACATGGGTCAACGGCACGCTGGGCCGCGTCACCGCCCTGTCGGACGAGGAGCTCCGCGTCACGCTTGAAAACGGCAATACCGTCGACCTTGAGCGCGAAGTCTGGGACAACGTCGTCTACGGCTACGACGAGGAGAAGCGCACCGTCACCGAGACCGTCAAGGGCTCATTCGTGCAGTTCCCGGTCAAGCTGGCATGGGCGCTGACCATCCACAAGAGTCAGGGCCTGACCTTCTCGCAGGTACGCATCGACGTCGGCACCGGCGCCTTTGCCGGCGGCCAGACCTACGTGGCGCT
>CANQZK010000145.1 GCA_947628285.1 uncultured Muribaculaceae bacterium | reverse complement strand
ATCTGGCATGGCCCATCGAGGGCATCGACGGCATACGTCTGCAGCGCCGCGGCTCAGAGACCGTCTATAAGGCCAATACGCCCGTGCTGAAGGACTCGGAGAACCGTGTATCATTCGGCTTCACCGCCCTCGACAACGAATACAGCGAGACGCTCACGCTCACCGAGCCGGGCGAGTATGACCTCACCATCCCCGCCGGACTGTTCCGCGCCGACGGCACCGAGGACACCAACATGCCCATCGCGGCCGTCTTCACCGTGGACCCCAAGCTGAACTTCAGCTGCACCTTTGACCCCGACCCCGAGCAGAAACTGCAGGCGCTGAGCCGCATCACCGTCAGCCCCGCCGGCACATGCCGCACCATCGCCCCCACAGCGGGCGCGCCCGTGGCCATCATCTACCGCGACGCCACCGCCTATGACCTCACCGCCGTGCAGATCGACCCCTCACACGTGGCCCTGGACCTGCCCGCCGACGCCGTCCTCACTCCCGGCGAGTGGACCGTCCAGATTCAGGCCGGCTACTTCACCGTGACGGACGATAATGGCAACACCTTCACCAACCATCGCGCCTTCACACGCGTCTACACCGTGGCTCAGGCCCGCACCTTCAGCTACACCGTCAGCCCCAAGGCCGACGCCACCATCAACTTCTTCAGCAAATTCTCCGTGGACATCGACCGCGCCTGCAAAGCCGTGGAGACCAATCCTGAAGCCGGCAAGCCCGTCCTGACCAACGGCACCGATACTTATGAGCTCCAGGGCCAGGTATCGTACAAGACAGTGGAATTCACCCTCGCCCCGGGCCAGTCGGCCCCCTCGGGCAGCTACTCGGTAGTCATACCCGCAGGTTACATCGTAACTGTTGACGATGACAACCTCCGCGCCGACGTGCCCGAAATCCGCTCCACCTTCAAGGTTGAAATTCCCGTGGGCGGCGACTTTGACCGCGGCATCCTCTTTGTCAACGAGGGCTGGCTGGGCCACGACAACGGCTCGCTCAACTTTGTGGGCGCCGACTACAGCGTGTTCGACAACGCCTTCGCCATCCAGAACCCCGGCCTGTCACTGGGCGTCACCTCACAGTCCGGCCAGTGCTTCGGCGATAACGTATACGTGGTGAGCAAGAACAGCGACCGCCGTCGCGGCGGCGGCTACCTCACCGGCATGACCGCCTCCAACCTCAAGCAGTTGGGCACGCTGATGAACATCGGCGACAACACCCTGCAGGCACACTACTTCTGCGGCATCGACGCTCATCGCGGCTATCTGGCCACCAATGAGGGCATCTACACCGTCAATCTCGACACCTACACCGCCGGCAAGCGCCTCGACACTCCCCTGCAAGCCAACGGCTACAACGCCGCCGGCGACATGCTGCGCATCGGCGACCGCGTGCTGGCCCTCAAGCAGTGGGAAGGCATCCTGGTGTTCGACACCGCCGATGACCACCTGATCACAACCGTGGAGGCCGTCAAGCCCGCAGCCGTATTCATGACCGCCGACGGCGGCATCTACGTAGCCACCGCCGACGAGTCGGCCGAGTTTGTCCGCCTCGACCCCGAGACCTTCCGGGTAAAGGAGAAATTCGATATCGATGTCAACAAGGCAAAGGTGGACGACAACTGGGAGACTTTCCGCGTAGCGCCTCTGGCCGCCGACCGCGACCGCAACGTGGTCTACTACACCACCCTGGCCAACCCTGACGTCATCGCCGCCTACGACTTTGACACCCGCACCTTCACCCCCGACTTCTACACCCTGCCCGAGGGTCTGATGATGTACGGCTCCAAGCTCAGCGTCGACCCCGCCACGGGCTATCTGGTGCTGACCGCCGTTGAGAGCGGCTGGGGCGAGCACTTCGCCGTCAACCGCGTACTCTTCGTCAACCCCGCCGACGCATCGCTGGTGCGCACCGTCAACCTGCCCGACCAGTACTACTTCCCCGCCCAGGCCCTCTACCCGGCCTTCTCGGCACCCGAGCTCGACCTGCCCGCCGAGCTGAGCATCGACGCCGTATCGCACTTCGAGCAGCTTGACCTCGCGGCAGCCACCACCCTGAGCGTGGGCAACCCCCACCTGGTGTCCTACACCGTGGCCGCAGCCGACCCCGCCGTGGTATCCCTCACCTTCCCTGACCGCAACACCTGCAACGTAATAGGCATGGCCGACGGCGCCACAACCCTCACCGTCACAGCCGACTATCAGGGCAAAACCGCAACGGCCAACATCACTGTCAAGGTAGGCAGCGCCGGCGTTGAAAACGTCGCCACCGATGCCGCCGAGTCCGCCACAGCCGACGTATACAACCTGCAGGGCGTATGCGTGATGCGCGCCGCTACGGCCGACGACGTCCGCCGCCTCGCCCCCGGCATCTACATCCGTGCCGGACGCAAATTCAGAGTTTTCTGACACAACACACTTTCTTTTCTTGCTTCAGCCGCCGCCGCCCGACCGGGCCGCGGCGGTTTTTGCCGCTGAACAATCCCGCCGCGGCCGTGTTATATACTTAGAATTTAAAAATGACAAAGATATGAGCGAATTTACCGAAATAATCAACAGCGAGAAACCGACCCTTGTCGACTTCTTCGCCACCTGGTGCGGCCCCTGCAAGATGCAGTCGCCCATCCTGGAACAAGTCAAGAACGCCGTGGGCGATGCCGCCTCAGTGGTCAAGGTCGACATCGACCGCAACCAGGCCCTGGCACAGCAGTATCGCGTGCAGAGCGTGCCCACACTTATGCTCTTCAAGGGCGGACAGCCCGTATGGCGCGGCGTAGGCCTCCATCAGGCCGCCGACCTCGAGGCCATCATCCGCCAGCACCTCTGACCCCTGATTCCCTTACTCACACATAGACATAGCACAATCTCTTTACCACCAATACAGAAAAACAGAAAGACCTGATGTCGCTCGGCGGCAGTCAGGTCTTTTTTTATTGTTAGAGGGGGATGTCTGACCGGTCTGACCCTGTCAGTCTATGATGTCAAATCCGGTGTATTTGCGCAGGACTTCGGGCACTACGATGCCTTGGGGTGTCTGGTTGTTCTCCAGCAGGGCGGCCATGATGCGGGGCAGCGCCAGGGCCGAGCCGTTCAGCGTGTGGCACAGGTGCGTCTTCTTGTCCTCGCCACGGTAGCGGCAGTGCAGACGGTTGGCCTGGTAGGTCTCGAAGTTTGAGACGGACGATACCTCAAGCCAGCGCTCCTGGGCAGCCGACCATACCTCGAAGTCGAACGTGATGGCGGATGTGAACGACATGTCGCCGCCGCACAGACGCAGGATGTGCCAGGGCAGGCCCAAAGCGTCGAGCAGGCTCTGTACGTGGCCCTTCATCTCCTCAAGGGCTGCATAGGAGTTCTCGGGGCGCTCTATGCGCACAATCTCCACCTTGTCAAACTGGTGCAGACGGTTCAGGCCGCGCACGTCCTTGCCGTATGAGCCGGCCTCGCGACGGAAGCAGGCCGAGTAGGCGCAGTTCTTGACGGGCAGACGGTCAGCGGGCAGGATGACGTCGCGGTACAGGTTGGTCACGGGCACCTCGGCGGTGGGGATGAGGTAGAGGTTGTCCAGAGTCACCACGTACATCTGGGCTTCCTTGTCGGGCAGCTGGCCCGTGCCGTAGCCGGAGGCCTCGTTGACCACGTAGGGCGGCTGAACCTCCAGGTAGCCGGCCTCGGAGGCGCGGTCCAGGAAGAACTGGATGAGGGCGCGCTGCAGTTTGGCACCCTTGCCCAGGTAGACGGGGAAGCCGGCGCCGGTAATCTTGACGCCGAGGTCAAAGTCTATCAGATTGTACTTGCGGGCCAGCTCCCAGTGGGGCAGCGCGTCGGCAGGCAGGTCGGGCATGGGGCCGCCGGTCTTCTCCACCACGTTGTCGGCGGCGGTGCGGCCTGCGGGTACCATGTCGCAGGGCATGTTGGGCACGTTGAGCAGGATGCGGGTGATTTCCTGAGCGGCGGCTTCCAGGTCGTCGGCAATGCCCTTCTGGTCGGCCTTAAGCTGAGCCACCTGGGCCTTGGCGGCCTCGGCGGCATCGCGCTCACCTTTCTTCATGTGGGCGCCGATGGTGGCCGACAGCTTGTTGAGCTCGGCCGACATGGTGTCGTTTTTGAGCTGGAGGGCACGGCGGCGCTCGTCCAGTTCAAGGATTCGGGGTACAATCTCGGTTGCGTCGAACCCCTTGACGGCCAGACGTTCTATGACGCGGTCGGGGTTCTCCTTTATCTGTTGCAGGGTAAGCATGTTGCGTTGACTTTTTGTGAGCGTGATTCAATCATTTGCCTTGTTGAGCCAACAGGCGGCGCACCTCGGCCGAGATGGCCTTGCCGTCGGCCAGACCGGCCAGCTGCTTGGTGGCGGTGCCCATTACGCGGCCCATGTCGGCGGGCGATGCGGCGCCCAATTCGTCGATAATGGCGGTAAGGCGGGCGGTGAGCTCCTCGGCTGAGAGCTGTTCAGGCAGATATTCGTCGATTATGGCAGCCTCGGCCAGCTCGGACTGGGCCAGGTCGGGGCGGTTCTGTTCAGTGTAAATAGCAGCCGATTCGCGGCGCTGTTTGGCCATCTTGGTAAGAATCTTCATGGCCGTGGCGTCGGAGAGTTCGCCGCCGGCGCCGGGCGCCGATTTAGCTTCGAGAAATTCCTTCTTGATGCCGCGCAGGGCCTCAAGTCGCACCTTGTCGCGGGCCAGCATCGCCGTCTTGATGTCGGCGCTGATTGTGTCAAAAATATTCATTGTGGAAATTTTTTGCAAAAATAACAAATAATTTTCATACCTCGCACAAAAATCAGCACAACTTACCCCCTCCCGGCCAAATCGGGATACACCGCTATGTATAAGAGCTTGTTTAAAAATAAATGTTAACGGCAGGGCTGTCAGTCGTTGAGCAGATTTGTGTCTGTGATGAGGGAGTTATGGGGCTCCATAACGACCGAAGAACAGACACAAAGATGCCGACGACTGGCAGCTTTGCAGTATTATTCCTTAAAATTGATAACGTATTGTCCATATATAATGCAAACAATGAAGTGATTTAAACTAATTTCAAGTTGTTAAAATTAATGCTAAGATATTA
>CANQZK010000144.1 GCA_947628285.1 uncultured Muribaculaceae bacterium | reverse complement strand
AAAAATCAAACGCCGAGACGATTTTTTTCGTCTCGGCGCTCAAATATTACGTCGATTTGTGGGATTTTATAGATTAAGTTATAAGTTATAAGTCAGAGTTACAGAATTACTTTGGAGGCCTTGCCGGCGCAGGTGCGGATGTAGATGCGGCCCTTGGCGGGATTGTCCACGCGCACGCCCTGCAGATTGTAGTAAACCGGGGCGGCGTCGGCGGCATCGGTGTCGACCGATTCGATGCCGGCGGCGTCGATGTAAGCGCCGTAAACGGTGCGCGACTCGGGGATGAAGTCGGCCTTTTCCTCATCGTAGAAATAGGTGATCATCTCGGTGGTGTTGCCGTTGGCGTCGTAGGTGTATTCGGCCTTGGAAGCCTGGACGGCATCGGGCTCGCCGGGCTTCTGCTCGGTGAGTTGTTCCAGAACGGCGTCGCCGTGGTCGTTGTAGGTCACCACCAGTGTGGAGGTGTAGGTGGGTGTGGCGGTGTGCTCGCCTTCCTCAAAGTATTCCTTTGTGGTATAGGTGAATGAGCCGTTGGCGTCGGTGGCCTTGCGCTCGATGAGCACCCATACCTCGTCGGGGTTCTCGGCGGTCTGGCGGATGGTGTAGTTGCCGTCGGTGCCGTAGTCCACAAAGAAGTGGCCGTCCAGCTTGTTCTCATAGTAAACTGTAGCCGACTTGATGCGGTTGGCGCCGGTGACGAATTCCGACATGTCCGAGCCGGTCATCTGGCCGTCGGTGGCTTCCCATACAAGCTGGCGGTACGATTCGTCGTTGTACAGATCCCATACCACGTTGCCCTGGGCGTCCTCGTTGCTGTAGGCGTAGTATTCAAAGGTCTCGGCCTTGCCGTCGGCGCCGTAGGTCCAGGAGGATTTGTAGGCGGGGATAATCTGCATGGTCAGGGTGCCGTCAATCATCTTGTAGAGGGGCAGCGACTTGACTATGGTGGTGATGTTGCCGTCCGTGTTGCGGGTTATGGTGTTGTACTCGCTGTAGTTGTTTTCCTTCCAGGCTCCGTCCACATAGTCCTCCACCACGCGCTTGACGGCGTAGGTGTGCAGGATGTCGTCGTAGGTGTATGTGCGGCGGCTCAGGGGCTCCAGGCCGTCGGCGGTCTGAGCCTGCTCCAGGCGGGTCAGCACCTGGTTGTAGTCGTCGTAGGTGTAGTCAACCACGTAGTAGTCCAGGTCGTCATTGTAGCGCTCGGTGGTCTTGTTGCCGCGGGCGTCGTATGTGAACTGCGACGAGCCCAGTTCAATCCATTGTCCTTCGATGTATATGTATTCTGTGAGCGAGGCCGGGCGCCACACCTCGGTGGCGGGGGCCTTGACGGCTCCGGTGAGCGATGCGGTGCCGCGGGCCGTGACGAAACGTGCCGGAGCCGCGTTTGCCATGGTTATGCCAAGCAGAACAGACAGTGAAATGGTGTAGAGCTTTTTCATATTTGCTTTGGTTTAGGTTATGTGCTTTGCAAATTTATGAAAAAACTTGTGATAAATGTGTTAATGGCGCCGTTAAAAACGTTATATACCGAAAATTTCGTAACTTTGCGGGCAAATCAACATATCACAAGCATAAGAATGTACACTTTTGCCAAATATGATCGTCTGTTCGGATTGATAGGTTATCCGCTGGGACACTCGTTCTCGCAGGATTTTTTCAACCGCAAGTTCGAATCCGAAAACATCAGCGCGCGCTATCTCAATTTCGAGATTCCGCAGATCGAGGACGTTACCGAGGTTGTGCGCCGCCATCCCAACCTCAAGGGCTTCAATGTCACCATTCCGTACAAGGAGCGGATTATCGAATATCTTGACGCCATCGACCCGGAGGCCAAGGCCATCGGCGCGGTGAATGTGGTGAAGATATTCAAGCAGCCCGACGGCAGTGTTACATTCAAGGGCTACAACAGCGATGCCATAGGCTTTGCCGACTCGATTCGGCCCATGATAGGCCGCGCGCAGAATATGGGCGCGCTGGTGTTGGGCTCGGGCGGCGCGTCGAAGGCTGTTAGCCACGCGCTGCGCCAGATGGGCGTCAGCGTGGTGGTGGTGTCGCGCCGGCCGCGCGTGGGCGTCATCACCTACGACGACATCACCCCCGAAATCATGAACGAGCATAAGATTATCGTGAACACCACGCCTCTGGGCATGTACCCCAAGGTGGACGAGTGCCCCGACATACCTTATGACGACATCACGCCGGAGCACATCTGCTACGATCTGCTGTACAACCCCGACACGACGCTGTTCATGAAGAAGGCCGCTGAGCATGGCGCCCAGACCAAGAACGGCCTGGAGATGCTGCTGCTGCAGGCCTTCGTATCCTGGAACATCTGGAACAAATAATCAACAATTTACACATAACTAAACTATTGATACTATGAAAATTGCAAAAGTTATCTACATAGTGTTGATAACTCTTATCCTTCTGCCGCTTTCTTCATGGGGACTGACCAACGTCTCGGCACCCATAGCTTTGCTGGCCGGCTTGATATTCGCCTTCGTATTTGAGAATCCTTGCCCGAAGTTCAACAAGAAAACGTCAAAGTACCTGCTGCAGGTGGCCGTTGTGTGCCTGGGCTTCAACATGAACCTGCAGGAATCTCTGAAATCCGGCGCTGACGGCATGATGTTCACCGTCGTATCCGTGGTGGGCGTGATGGCCTTCGGCGTGATGTTGGGCTACTGGCTGCATATCAACCGCAAGACGGCCTATCTGATATCGTCCGGCACAGCAATCTGCGGCGGCTCGGCCATCGCGGCCGTGGGCCCGGTGCTCAAAGCCGATACCGACGAGATGGCCGTATCGCTGGGCGTTATCTTCATTCTCAACTCCATAGCCCTGTTCATCTTCCCGCCCATCGGGCACATGCTGGACATGAGCGAGACGCAGTTCGGCACCTGGGCCGCCATAGCCATCCACGATACATCGTCGGTGGTGGGCGCCGGCGAGGTCTACGGCGAGACCGCCCTGCAGACGGCCACCCTCATCAAGCTGACCCGCGCCCTGTGGATTATCCCGCTGGCCTTCGCCACGATGTTCATTTTCCGCGACAAGACCGGCAAGGTGTCCATACCCTGGTTCATCTTCATTTTCGTGCTGGCCATGGTGGTCAATACCTATATGGCGCTGCCCGAATGGTTCGTGTCGTCGATGGTGTGGATTGCCCGCCGCGGCATGGTGGTGACGCTGTTCATGATAGGCGTTTCGCTGTCGGTCAAGATGGTGCGCAACGTCGGAGTCAAGCCCCTGGTGCTGGCCGTGACGCTGTGGGTCATCATCAGCACGGTGAGCCTGTTTGTGGTGCGTTCCACAGTAGTCTGAAACTCCCTGTAAGGTGGATGCCCGTCGGACACTAATCCGGCTTGCCGCCGTCCCGGCTCTGCCCGTGGCGGCCGGCCTTGTGGCGGGCATTCTGATGTATGCGGGCGGCCTGCCGGTGTGGGCCGCCGTTGCTGTCGGAGCACTCGGCACGGTGGCCATGGCGCTGCGTGTGCCCGTGGCCGGGCCGCTGCTGCTTGCCGCCGCTTTGGGCTGGCTCACGGCCATGCTCAACGCTCCCGTGCCGGCCCCGCAGGCGGTGTTCGACGGGCGCGAACGCGTCTACGCCGGACGGCTCACCGGCCTTTCGGTCACGCCCCACGCCGAGCGGATGCTAATCAATGTGGACAGCGTGGGCGGCACGGCCGTCACCCCCTTTGTGATGCAGCTGACCATGCTGCCCGACGGCGGAGGCATCCTTGTAGTCGGCGATTATCTGCAATTTCCCGCTATCCCCGAACCTGCGGACGCGCCTGTGCTTTTCCCGCACCAGCCCGACATGACCGCCTACCGGCGCGAGCATGGCATCGCGGCCGAGGCCTTTATCCGCGGCGACAGCCTGCGCGTGACGGGCCGCGCCGACGACCTTGCCGCCCGCACGGCGCTCTATCGCCGCGACTTGCTGCACCGCCTGGCCCGTTGCGGCCTTACGGACGGCGCCTTCGGCATGCTCGCGGCCCTGTTAGTGGCCGAGCGCGACTGGCTCCCGCCGCAGATGAACGAGCGCTTCCGTGCCGCCTGCATAGCCCACGCCCTGGCCCTGAGCGGTTTCCATGTAGGTGTTATCGCCCTGATAGCCGGCGTCCTGACCTGGCCTTTGCGGCTGTGGCGACGCGCCCGCGTGTGGCGCTTTGCCGCCGTTATCTTGCTGCTGTGGCTCTATGCCGTGTTCACGGGCCCGGGCCTGTCGGTGGTGCGCGCCACGCTGATGCTGACCGTCTTCCTGACGGCGGCTGCGCTGGGTGGCCGGGCCTTGTCATGGAACAGTCTGTTCGTGGCCGTGGCCCTCATCGTGGCCGTGAGCCCTTATTCCATCTATTCCGCCGGGTTGCAACTGTCCGTGGCTGCCGTGTGCGGCATCCTGGCCTTTGCGGAGGTGTTCAGGCCCCTGAGCGGCGGGCATTGGGCCGTGCGCCTGATTACTTGGACGGTATTTGTGTCCGTTGCGGCTATCCTGGCCACATCCGTGGTCACGGTGCTCTACTTTCACCGTCTGCCACTGTGGTTCATTCCGGCCAACCTGCTGATTACCTTCCTGTTGCCGCTAATTATGGTGGCCGGACTTCTGTTGCTGCTGTTGGCGTGGGCCGGTTTTGTGCCCCATGTGGCGGTCAAGGCTGTCAACGGCTTGTGCGCCCTGGCCGACGGCGGCGCCGACCTGCTCAGCGGCGGCATCGAAAGCCTGTACCTCAGCCCGCTGACGGCCCTGCTGTGCGTGCTCACCGTGGCGGCGTTGGCTGTGGCGCTCCGCCATCGCGGCCTGCCTGCTCGCATAGCCCTGACGCTGACCGCCGTAGCCGCCGTGAGCGCCGGCTATGTTAGCGCCGAGGACGTGCCAACCGCCGAGGCCATTGTGGTGAGCGATACGGGCAATACCGCGCTGGTGCTGCGTCAGGGCGCCCACGCCGTGGCCGTGATGAGCGCCGACAGCCTCCATGCCGAGGGGGCTCTGCGGCGCATCAACACTGCCTGCCGCCATTATCTGGACACGCGCCGGGCCGACACAGTGCGCGCGGCCGCCCGGGAGTTCAGCCA
>CANQZK010000143.1 GCA_947628285.1 uncultured Muribaculaceae bacterium | reverse complement strand
GCGTGAGGCAGGCCTTTGACGGGGTCGTCCAGGCGTGCGGCGGCCATCAGGATGAGGCGTGTCGGCTCGGGCGGCAGGCCGGCCTGTGCGCGGGTTGTGGTGGGTGTGGCGCTGAACTCCTCGACGGGCAGGGGGCAGTTGAGCACGGGCACCTCGCGGCCGGCCATCAACGCTCCGGCACTGCAGCGCAGTGCCAGCCAGCGGCTTACGGCGATGAAGCGGATGGGTACGGAGGCATACAGCGCGGCCTTGCGGCTGAAGGTGCGGGCCGAGAGGTCGGCCGGGCCGGCTTTTGTGCCCAACAGGGGGCAGTCATGGCATCCGGTGCGGAAGGCCTCGCAGCTGCCGGCGTGGTGGCATATGCCGGTGGTGTTCCACATATCGTGCATGGTCCACGACAGGGGCCGCTCGGCGCCGATGCGGGCCACCTCGTCGAGCGAGAGCATGCCCTGGTTGACCCAGTTGAGGTTGACAGCGTCGGCCTCGCGCACCAGCGGGTGGCGGCTCAGGGGCAGACCGTCCGTGGCGATGGAGATTTTGAAGAGCGTGTCGCGGCGGAAGCCGTTGGCGCTGAATATGCGGGCATGTTCGGCCAGGAAGGGCAGACGCGAGCGCCGGCGCGGGGCGGCCTGACATACGGCGTCGCTGCCCGAGCGGCGGTCGGTGACCAGCATGCGGGCGTCGTGTCCCAGCCGGCGCAGGGCCTCCATGAGCCTGAACGTAACGACGGAGGCTCCGCCCAGGGTGTCGCTGTGATTGACCAGTGTTATCTTCATGAGCGGCGCAGGAATGAACGCAGGCGCGCGGGCAGGGGCAGGGGCTCACGGCACAGAATTATGAGGACGAAGGCGGCAAGGATGAACATGCGTATGATGCCGTTGAGCCATGCCACGGGGGTAAGGCAGTACATGCCCGCCACATAGAAGACGGCGGCGATGAGGCAGTAGGAGCCGATTCGGCCCAGCGGATAGCCTATGGGATGCTTGACGCGGCCCACCAGCCAGCTGGCCACCATCATGGAGCCATAGGATGCCAGTGAGGCCCAGGCGCAGCCCATGTAGCCCATGCGCGGTACCAGCAGGGCGTTCATGCCCAGCGTGATGGCCAGTCCGAACAGTGAGAACCACATGCCCCAGACGGTCTTGTCCGACAGCTTGTACCACAGCGACAGGTTGAAGAATATGCCGAAGCACAGCTCGGCCGCCATGATGACGGGCACCACCTTGAGGCCGGCGAAGTAGCGCGGCGATATGAAGTACTTGATGATGTCGATGTAGAACATCACGCCCAGGAAGATGAACAGCCCGAACAGTACGAAGTACTTCATGGCGTCGCGGTAGGCCTGCATCTTGCCGGCGCCGCCCTCCTTGTTCTGGGCGAATATGAAGGGCTCATAGGCGAATCGGAAGGCCTGGATGAACATGAGCATGATGATGGCTATCTTGTAGCATGCGCCGTAGATGCCCAGGCCCTGCATGGCCGTGGCGGGGTCGGGGGCCAGCACGGGGTAGAGGATTTTATCGACCGTCTGGTTCATTATGCCTGCCACGCCCAGTACAAGCAGCGGCGCCGAGTAGACAATCATCTCGCGCCACAGCCCGGCGTTGAAGCGCCAGCGGAAGCCGCGCAGCTCCGGTATCATCATCACCAGGTTGACCACCGATGCGATGAGGTTGGACAGGAAGATGTAGCCTATGCCGAAGTCCGGGTCGTAGAACCAGTCAACCGCGCCGGGGGCCACCTTGGCCAGCCACGGACACAGCAGCAGGAAGAACAGGTTGAGGCCTATGTTGAGGCCTATGTTGACCAGCTTGACCACGGCGAAGCGCATGGGGCGCTTGCGGAAACGCAGGTAGCAGAAGGGAATGCCTAAAAAGGCGTCGAGCGCCACGCACAAGGCCATGATCATGACGTACGACGGGTGACCGTCGCACTCCATCCACACCGTTATCGGCTTCAGGAACAGCCATACCAGCGCCACGAACAGGGTGGAGGTGACGCCCAGCGAGATGAGCGTGGTGGAGTATACCTCCGTGGAGTCGCTCCAGCGCTCGTGGTTGGCAAAGCGGAAGAAACCCGTCTCCATGCCGTAGGTGAGCACCAGCAGCGCCAGGGCCACGATGGAGTAAACGAAGGTGACGACGCCGTATTCAGCGGCGGCGAAGGTTATGGTGTAGAGCGGCACCAGGCACCAGTTGAGGAACCGGCCCACAATGGAGCTCAGACCGTATATGGCAGTGTCTTTGGCCAGGTTTTTTATGCTTCCCATACTTACATAATGCGTTTTGGAGCACAAATTTAAGCATTTTCTGTCTGTTGTCGAATTTTTTTCTTATTTTTGCACTGTCATTATCGCAATAGCGCCTTAAATCAAGAAATTAAATACCTTAATACAAACCTCATGAGACAGAAACTTATTTTGCCCGCACTGCTGAGCATGTCAGCGGCGTTGACGCCTTTTGCCGTCACCGCCCAGACCGACATCACCGCGCAGTACGTGGCCAATCCGTCGTTCGAGGCCGATGACACGTCCACGCTCGGCACAAAGAACGAGAGCGACGGTTTCCGTGGCTGGACGGTGGCCGCCCCCAAGAGCTGGACGGTCAGCGGCATAGCCAATCCCACCTTGCTTATAGATAAAGACTGCTATGCCGACAATGCCTTCGGGCAGTTCGCCACCATACCCGACGGCCGTTACGCCTTCTACATGCGCGTGGGCTGGAGCTCGGGACAGTCGCAGTTGAGCCAGACGGTGACGCTGCCCGCCGGCAACTACCGCCTCAAGGCCGACTGGCGCGCACTCTACAACGGCAGCGCCACCTCGTCATGGAGCATGAACGCCGCCGGCGCATCGCTGGCCGAGAGCTTTGACAAGGGCGGTGCCGGTGTCATGCCCGCCACGCCGTGGAAGACGGCCGTGCTTGATTTCACCGTGGCCCAACAAGGCCCCGTGACGCTCAGCTTCGACATCGACTGGGTGTCGGGCGGCAGTTGCATAATGTTCGACAACATCCGCCTGTACAGCACCGAGGGCTCCGAGCCCGTCACCCCGCCAACCGAGGCCGACGTGCCCAGCCCCACCGAGGGCGTCATCACCGCCGAATTTGTCGGCGAGGCGCAGATGAAGGCCGACCTGATGCAGATGTTGGCCGACTTTGCCCTGTATATGCACAACGACTTTGAGGAGTGCTCCGCGCCCAACAGCAAGGGCGAGGCCGCCGGCTGCTTCCGCGGCGAGAACACCATGGGCAACAACGAGCAGGGCGTGCGCCCCAACGCCGACTTGTCCATGATATGCGCCTTCCTGGTCAAGTACGGCAAGGACAAGGTGACGCTGCCCGCCGGCGTCACCTGGGAGCGTCTGGAGCAACTGGCCATGCGCTCGCTGGTATACGCCTACTCCACCCACAAGGCCAACAAGCTCATGGCCTGCAAGGGCAACAACTACTGGGGCTCGACATCGGCCTCGGACCACGTATGGGAATCGTCGCTGTGGGCCATGTCAGTGGCTTACTCGGCCTTCTTCCAGTGGGACAAGCTCACCGACGCGCAGCGCGGCTACATCAAGGCCCTGCTGAAGGCCGAATGTAACTACGAGCTGGAGCGCAGCATCCCCACCGGATTCGCCGGCGACACCAAGGCCGAGGAGAACGGCTGGGAAGCCGATGTGTTGGCTGCCACGCTGGGCCTCTTCCCGGACGACGAGTTAGCGCCCCGCTGGTTCCAGCGCCTGCGCGAGTTTGCCATCAACAGCTACTCGCACATCTCGGACGCCGACAACCACACCGTCATCGACCCCGAATATGACAACACCACCGTGGCCGACCTCTACAAGGGCAAGAACCTCTATGACGACTATACCCTGCAGAACCACAACCTGTTCCACACCAGCTATCAGAACGTGGTGATGCAGGAGCTGGGCGAGGCCGCCCTGGCCCTGAAACTTTTCCAGACCGGCCTGCACGGCACCGAGAAGTGGAAGACCAACGCCCTGATGCACAACAACCGCCCCGTCATGGAGCAGGTGCTCAACTGGCTGGCCCTGGCCGACGGCGAGCTGGCCATGCCCAACGGCAACGACTGGAGCCTGTTCCTGTTTGACCAGATCACTTCCTACACCACCATGGCCTGCTTCCTGGGCGACCCCGACGCACTGATGCTTGAGAACATGGCCTACAAATACATCAAGGCCCGCCAGAAGACCACCGCCGACGGCTCGTGGCTGCTCAACGCCGATGTCGGCGCCCGCCGCATGGGTGTGCAGGGCCACCGCGTCATGATGACCTGGCTCATGCACCACTGCCTGCCTACCAACACCATCGCTCCCACGGCTTGGGCCGACTTCAACAGCCGCCACGCCGAGGCACGCCTGTTCACATCGCAGAACATTGTCCGCGCCGCCACGGACCACCGTTTCACCTGCTTCTCATGGAGCAACGGCCTGAAGAGCTACACCGGCTACTTTGCACTCAACAGCCCGGACAACAACAAGATAATCGTGCCTTTCCGCGCCAACAACACCGGCAACCTGCTTGGTTGGTACACCGTCGACGGCAAGAAGACCGACGCCACTCCCGTGGTGAGCGGCATCTACAACCTGCAGGGCAACGCCTACACCATGAACGGCGAGCTCAACACCAACGGCTCCACGCTGAACAACCGCTTCGCCATCTACTCCACGCCCGGCAACGCCCTGATTTACGTGGACTACGTGCGCGGTAACTCCGCCGGAACCATCACCCGCGAACAAGGCGGCCTGCTGGCCATCAGCGTTGACCCCTTCATGAAGGAGAAACGCACCCTTTACCACGGCGACGGCAAGTACACCGGCTCGGACGGCAAGACATTTGCCCGCTTCGCCGGCAACTACATCAACATTGACAACGCCCTGGGCGTGGTGTCCGTGAGCGACAAGGAGATGGGCTTCGGCGACCGCTCGCTGAACAACTCCATCAACACCGCCAAGTTGTACACATCCTATAGCGACGCCCGCCGCGACTTTGCCGCCGGCGATGTCGTGGACCGCCGCAACATCACATACTACAGCCGCGTCGACGCAGCTACCACCGCCGCGGCTGTAGAATG
>CANQZK010000142.1 GCA_947628285.1 uncultured Muribaculaceae bacterium | reverse complement strand
AAGGACTGGCCGCCCGATAATTCATGCCTAAATGTAATGTCGCCGAGTTGGATATCGTTATCCCGAACTCGCGTTTCATATAGTAATTTTCTATATTTACACAGAGGCCGTTCGTCTTAATGCGACGGCACAATTATTTGCACTGACTTCTTCATATACAAGTTATCTATAAAGCAACCGGGGCGCCACATATCCCACAAGGTGTGCGGCGCTCTTTTTGACGTTTTTGCGGAGTCTGTAAAAATATTCGTGGCGTGGGGAGCTGAATCGCTCCCCACGCCACGGTTGTTTCAAGCGGCAGGGGTCAGGCCTGCTTCTGCGAGCCGAAGGTTTCGCGGATGTTCCATACGGCCACTGAGCCGACCAGGAGCAGCACGCCGGCCACGACGAGCATCATCACCGTCATGGGGGCGCCGTTGGAGGCCACGGGGAAGCAGTGCAGTATCAGGCCGCCGCACAGGGCGGCGATGATCTGCGGGATGCAAATGGTGCAGTTGAACAGGCCCAGGTAGGTGCCGATATGTTCGCCTGACAGGGCGTTGGTCAGGATGGTGAACGGCATGGCCAACATGGCGGCCCATGCGCAGCCCATCAGGGCGTAGCATACGGAGAGCAGGCCGGGGTCGGTGACGAAGTAGACGGATATGAAGCCCAGGGCACCGATCAGAAGGCTCAGCGAGTAGCCCAGACGGCGGTTGCGGAACTGCGAGAGGACTATGGCCCAGAGTACGGCGGCGATGGCCTGGATGGCCAGCAGGACGCCGTTCCAGTCGCCGGCATCCTGATATTGTTTGGAGGCGGCGTTGAGCACGGTGGTGTAGTTGAGGCCGACCTCGGCGGGCGAGTTGACCTGAGGCAGGTCGGAAGTCTGTTCAAGCACGTATGAGCCGGAGCCGTTGGCCTTGGCTATATGGGCCATGGTCAGTGTGGTGGATGGGGACACGAGCGAGAGTTCGGAGACGGCCACGGCCTTGTCGGCCACGGTGAAGGCGGGGGCGTTGTCGATTTTTACGGTCTGGCCGGCGGCGGCAAACTGCACGGGAGCGGCGTCGGTGACGGCAATCTTGAGCGAGCCGGTAACGTCGCGCATCACCTTGCGGTCCTTGACCAGCGTATCGCCGTCCAGCACCACGGTGCGGGGCTCAATCCACTCGCCGTCGACCTCGAATCCGGCTATAGTCAGGTGTCCGTTCTCGATAACGGGGCGCTGGCCGTTGAAGATGTATTTGTCATCGTACTTCTTGCCGTCGATTGTCACGCCGGTGACGAGCTGCTCGGAGGGAGCGTCGAAGCTGTGGCCGGCGATGGCGTCGGTCGAGTAGGTCCACATGTACAGGAATCCTGCCCAGCAGAAGAACTGCACCAGACCGATGGTCCAGAACACCTTGGGGGCGTTGACCAGCAGCTGCAGCAGGTTGGGCTTCTTGTGGGGCACGTCCTGACGCCGGGCTGTGAGGCCGTGATAGTCGGCATACTGGGCGGGGGGCATCTCCTTGACCTTGGCAAAGGTGTAGATGACGCACAGCAGCAGCACGGCGGCGCCGATGTAGAAGGCCCAGGTGACGGTGGGGGGAACCTCGCCGGCCGGGGCGGTGTTGCTCAGGAACATGGCCAGGACGATTGGGGCGATGTAGCCCACTACCGAACCGGCGTTGCACAGGAAGCTCTGTATGGAATATGCCAGGCCCTTCTGGCGCTCGTTGACAAAGTCGCCCACCAGCATCTTGAAGGGCTGCATGGCCATGTTGATTGATGTGTCAAGGAACATCAGCATGACCAGACCGAAGATGATGGCCTGCGACACGCCCAGGCCCAGCGAGCCGGAATTGGGCAGGAAGCACATCACCACGATGGCCACCAGCGCGCCCACAAGCAGGTAAGGCAGACGGCGGCCCAGGCGGTTCCAGGTGCGGTCCGATGCCGCGCCCACTATGGGCTGCACTATCAGGCCCATCAGAGGGGGCAGAATCCAGAAGTAGCTCAGGTCATGAGGGTCGGCGCCGATGGTTGAGAATATTCGGCTCACCTGCGAGCTTTGCAACGCATATGCAATCTGCACTCCGAAGAATCCGAAGCTCAAATTCCACAGCTTCCAAAAATTTAAATCGGGTTTGCTTTTCATGTAAGAAATCGGTAGTAGGTATGATATAAATTCTGTGAATGTTTCAAGTCAGTGAGGGAGGAAGGGAAGCGGCGGCACGCAGACGGGCAATTTCGGAGGGCCACAGCAGGGGGTCAGGCGTCTCCAGGATCAGCGGGATGCCGTCAAAGCGCGGGTCGGCGGCTATGGCGTCGAAGCAGTCGAAGCCGATTGTCCCCTGCCCCAGCGGTGCATGGCGGTCGATGCGCGAGCCCAGCGGGCGCTGCGAGTCGTTCAGGTGCATGCCGCGCAGGTAGCCAAAGCCGATGAGGCGCTCAAACTCGTCCCACATGGCGGCGAAGCCCTCGGGGGTGGCCACATCGTATCCGGCGGCGTAGGCGTGGGCTGTGTCGATGCAGACGCCCACGCGCGAGCGGTCGTCCACGCCCGCAATCATATCGGCAATCTGCTGCAGCGACCAGCCCAGGTTGGAGCCCTGACCGGCGGTGTTCTCTATTACGGCGGTGACGCCCTCGGTCTCGCGCAGCGCTATATTTATAGAGGTAGATATGCGGCGGATGCACTCGGCGGGGTCAATCTGCCGCAGATGGACGCCGGGATGGAAGTTGAGACGGTCCAGGCCCAGCAGGTGCGCACGCTGCATCTCGTCGATGAGGGCCATCTGCGATAGTTTGAGCTTGCGGGCGTCCGGCGAGCCGGGATTGATGACAAAACCGGCGTGGGGCAGAATCTGATCGGGGCCGAATCCCAGGCGGGCACATTCGGCGCGGAAGGAGGCGGCCACATCGTCGGCAATGGCCGGCGAGCGCCACTTGGCAGGGTCGGCCAGATTGAGAGCGAATGCGTTGGCACCCACAGCAACGGCCATAGCCGGTGCCGCGCTCAGGTCAGAACCTGACTCGACATGTATACCGAAATATTTCATTACGCATTCACAATAATTGCGCAAAAATAATGACTTTGGGCCATACTTGCAAATAATTGATAAAATTTCGTTAAAATTGTAACGCTCCGAAACAACTAAAGTTGGCACGTCGTGTTATAAAAGTATGAAAAAGACATCAATATTATTGCTTATATCCTGCATTGCCGCAATTGCGGCCGCACCCGGCGCCCGGTCACAGACCGCGGACGCCGGCACAGCTTATGCCGCACCGGCACCGGCAGGGAGCTTCAGTGTCGATCTGAGTTACGAGCTGACCATCCCGTCGGGCAGCAAGGGTTGGCTATCGACGGGCTCGGGCGCGTTCCTGTCGGCGCGTTATAAGTTGCCCCTGAGCAGCCGGTTCTACTTTGAGCCGGGCATCGGCGGCTATTACAGCACCATGGGCAGCGACTATATGCAAGTGGATAATTTTGTCTACCAGGGCACGCTCAAGAACATAGGCATCCGCATCCCGCTGATGGTGGGCTACGAGTTTGAGGCCTCGCCGTCGCTGCACATGTCGGTGGCCACGGGCCCGATGCTCAATGTCAATGTGTATATGCGCGAGCAGGCCATGCCGGCGGCTCAGGCCCCGGTGCGCGAGCCGCAGTCAATCAACCTGTTCAGCCGCGGTTTCCGCCGCGTCGAGGGGTTGTGGGGTCTGCAGCTCAGCTTCACCTTTCAGGAGCATTACGTGGCGGGCATAACGGCCAGCACGGCCTTCACGCCGCTGGCGCGCTTCGGCAACCACGACAATAAGCTGCGCATCCGCCGCAGCACCTTGGGGATAATGTTAGGGTATAGGTTTTAGCTTAGGCTTATAAGCCCAATAGGGCCAATAGGGCCAATAAGCGCGCAAGCACCTATTGACCCTATTGGCCCTATTGGGCCTATTAGTTTTTTTACTCCAAATACTTCGCCACGTCGGCGCAGAGTTCCTCGCTCTGCTTGTCGCGGCTCACGATGGTGCCGTCAGGGGCTATCAGCATGATGCAGGGAATGCCTGTGATGCCGTAGAGGTCGGTGGGCACGGACTGTGCGTTGAGGATGCAGGGCCATGTCAGACCATGGGATTCTATGGCGCGGCGGGTGGCGTCGGGTTCGTCCCACACGGCCACACCAAGCACGTTGAGCTTGTCGGCGTATTTCTTATACAGGTCCTTGATGACGGCTGTCTGACGGATGCAGGGACCGCACCAGCTTGCCCAGAAGTCCACCAAGAGGTACTTGCCGTCCTTGCCCACATAATCGCTCAGCTTCTGACCGTCGATGTCGAAATCGACGTATTTCGAGCCCACGCCGGTAGCGGCTTTGCGCTCGTTCATGGCTATGATGTTGGTCACACGCTTGGAGTTGGCCAGCAAGGGCGATTTGGCCATGGTTTCCTTGATTTGTTCGTTGGGCATGTCGGCGGCGTTCTGAACCAACATGAAGTAGCCGATGGGGTTGTCCAGGTTGGCGTTCATAAGGTCAATCTGGAATTGGTTGTAGCGGTCGATGATGGCCTGACGGGCGTTATCGTCAGGGGCCGCATTATAGTTTGCGCCGATGGCACGCAGCGAGTCCAATGCGGCGGCAAATGCGTCATTGAGGGGGCTTCCGAAGGCCGAGCGGCCGTTGAACGACATCGAGCCGGGCTCAAGAATGAACATCGGGCCGGGCTGGCCGTCGATTATCAGACGGGCGGGGACGGGCTCGTCCATGGTGCCGCGGAACACGGCGGCGCCTTCGGCCACCAGGGTGGAGTCGATGTCGGCGCCGGTATCAAAGTTGCGGATGTACACCATGGCGCCGTCGTAGTCAGCGCCTAAGGGCATGGTCACCTTGTAGGGGTCGGCGGCCCAGAGCGATGCCACAGCGGCAACCGCGCCGATAAATGCTATTGTCTTTCTAAACATGATTTCTAAAATGAGTGTTATAATGTAGTACTTTGCAAATTTACGCATATATTTCCTAATTCCCAACTTTTTTCGTAGCTTTGCGAATTCTTTAACCCATAAAACGGCAAACGGATTACGTAATAGGGATCCTGAGAGCCTCAAGCTGGGCCCGGTCCTTTCTTGAGG
>CANQZK010000141.1 GCA_947628285.1 uncultured Muribaculaceae bacterium | reverse complement strand
CTGAATGATATTACTAATTATTCCTCCTGAAATTCAATCCATTCAGCAATTTAGGTTCTTTTTTACCGCAGAGTTACAAAAAAATCGGCACATAGCCAAGCATTTTCACTTGTTATGTGCCGATTTTTTTATGAACCCAGTCTATAAAGGGACTTTTTCAGTGCCCTCTCAAAGGGACCGGTCAGTCCAGGTCGTCGAAGTAGCCGTCGTTCATAGGGGCGGCGTCGGCGGGAGCGGAGGCGGCAGTCCGGGCCCAGCGCGAGCGGGCACGACATTCCTTGTCGAACATCTGCTGCGTGCCCTCCTCGTCGGCTTGGAAGGATATGGAGTTGTCGATGCTCAGCGTGAACGATACCTTCTTGACATCAATGTTGGCCCCAATGAAGGCGAACAGCCATCCCTGCGCTTTAAGCTCCTTGATAAGGGCCGCCACGGCCGGTTGGGTCCATTCGGAGGACGAGTTCTCATAGCCGTCCGTGATGATGGTGACACTGACGCGGGCTTCAGGGTCGTTGCCCACCAGCTTGCGCAGGGCCGTGCATCCGGCACCTATGGCGTCGTAGAGCGGTGTGGAGCAGCACGGCTGATAGTCGGCCAGGGTCAGCGGGCCCACACGGTGGATGTCCTTGTCGCGGATGATGTACTCCTTTGAGCAGCCGCAGAAGGCCAGCAGCGACACCAGTTGCTGCGATTCCGTTTCCTTGCCGATCTTGCGGATGGTGCCGAGGGTTTCGTTTACGCCGGCCACGGCGGCCTGACGGATGGTGGTCATTGAACCGCTGCGGTCCAGGATGATGAGGTTGTAGAATTTCGTTGCCATGATTCAAAACGGTTTTAAGTGATTATGTTTTCTGATGCAAAGTTAAGCACAGTGACGGCGCGGGGCCGATTTCGGCAACGTTGTATTTTTTCGAGGACACGCATAAAAGAAAAGAGGCAGTCTCACGATTGCCTCAATCCGTAAAAAACCTTAAAAATCTAATCCTATGAAAAAACTAATTCAATATGTACTTCTTTCTGCTGTTGCTTGTCTTGCAGTATCATTGACTTTATCAGTAATACGTTTACAGTGGCAATTTGTTTCAAAAACCGCCTGATTTAGCATACTTTAAACTATTGTCGGTCTCTTAGAGAGACAGCAACATATCCGGCAGTATGGCATCTATCATTGCCTGAGGCACACCACAGTCTTTAGCTATGGCGGGCCATCGTGAGGCAGTCTCACATATCATTTCTATGATTTCGTTGGCGTCTTTGATATTGTTTCGGTTTGCGAACTCAAGGAGGTCAACGCGAGTAATGTTGTCGAATTTACCGTTTATCGACATTTGATGCTGAGCCGTCCAACCGCCTTTGGAATTGAACGCATAGCCCATGTCGTAAGCGGGCGACAGTCTCCATTTTCCGTTCCTGTCCATTAGGAATGATATGTTCTTGGTATGGTCGTCCTGATTCCGTACCACGACATTGAATACCATGCGTCGGAACATCTCCTGCGCCTGCGAGTAAGGAAGTCTTAAGGCCCTCATTATGTTGAAAGCCTGTTCATAGGAATAGGCTCGTGGCAGGCGGTAGTCGTAATGGGCAATACCGCACAATGTCTGCATGTGTACCTTACGGCCGTTTTCACGGTCGAAGCGTTTAGTCAGAAAATGTCGATGTCGGGTAGCATGTAAATATTGTCTTCCATAGCTTTATTTTAAACTATTAGACTGCGAATATAGCAATAATAGCTTAAATTGTAGCTATAGATATGCGCTTATTTCTTTTCCGGACACAAAAAAAGCCCGGGGGCGGGGCCCCCGGGTATGGAGAATAAGTGAATGGTAAGCTAACTGTATCGGATGCGGGTGTTATCAGTAGTTCCACTGGCAGGCCACCATGGAGAGGTTGGGGCAGGCCTGGGTGCGCAGATCGGTGATGGTGTTGAAGCGGCAGTTGATGTAGCGCAGTGCCGAGTCAAAGGATACGTCGAGCATGTTCAGCTGGTTGTTGTTGCACAGCAGACGCTGCAGGAAGTTGAGGTTGCTCAGGGTCAGGGTGGTCAGGTCGTTGTATGAGCAGTCGATGAAGACTACGTTGGGGCAACCGCTGACGGTGAACTCGGTCAGGTCGTTGTAGGCGCAGACAATGTCGATGAGGTTGTTGCAGTCGCGGACGGCCAGGTTCTGCATGTTGTTGTCGGTGCAGAGCAGAGCGCTCAGCGCGGGCATGTTGGAGATGATGAGGTTCTGCAGGTCATTGTCGTCGCAGTTGAGGTTCTGCAGGGAGGTCAGACCGCCCAGGGTGATTGATGTCAGCTTGTTGTAGCCGCAGTAGAGGTTCTTCAGTTTGACACATTCGGTGACTGTCAGGGTTTCCAGGTGGTTGCTCTGGCAGTTGAGGGTGACAAGCTCGGGAGCTGAGGACATGTCCAGCGTTACGAAGTAGTTGCTGGCGCAGTTGAGGTTCTTCAGAGCGGGAACGCCGGTGAAATTGATGTCAGTCAGACGGTTGTTGTTGATTGAAATCTTTTCCAGGACGGGGCAGTTTCCGATGGTAGCCTGGGTGATGCGGTTGCGCGAGGCATTTAGCTCGGTCAGCGCTGGAGTGCCGCTAACGTTGATGGCGGCAAGTTTGTTGCGGGATACATCGACTTTGCGCAGGGCTTTGAAGCCTGACAGGTCAAGAGAGCCGGCCAGTTTCTTGCCTTTCCAGTCGATGGCGGTGATATGGCCGTTTTCAACGGTGATACCCTCGATAGCCGCCGGGTTGTTGGGTGTCGTCACGCGGAGTGCTTCGGCGTTGGTGGCGGCTTCTTCGGCAGGTTGAGCCAGGAAAGCCTGGATCTGCTTTAACTCGTTTTTAGCGACGGACTGGGCGGATGCGCTCATTCCGCATAATGCTAAGGCTAAGAATAATGCGATTTTTTTCATATCCAATAGAGTTTAGGTGTTTGTAAGTCGTTTAAGTTAATTTTCTAACAATGCAGGGTTGAAATAAGTTTGACAGTCTATGAAATTTTTTTAAATTTGTGCAAAATTTCAATACACACTCATACACACACATCTATACCATGAAATTACGACTTTTTACGGCCCTGGCGGCACTCCTTGCGGCGGGTATGGCTACTGTGCAGGCTCAGCGTCTGGCGGTGCTCAACGATATACACGTGACCCCCGGCAACGCCTGCGATTCGGCTCTGCGGGTGGCCGTGCGTGAAATCAACGCGCAGCCTTTCGACCTGGTGGTGGTCAACGGCGACCTCTCAAACGAGGGTTCCGACCGCGAGCTGGCCAACGTCAAGTCCATCCTGGACTCACTGGTGCATCCGCTGGCCATCGTGCCGGGCAACCATGAACTTAACTGGAGCCAAAGCGCCACCAAGACCTTCTCGGATCTGTGGGGCAACGACCGCTTTGCCGTCGACCTGGACTCGCTGATTGCCGTTGGCATCAGCTGCGGCCCGTACATGAAGATGGGCGACGGCCGCATCAAGAGCGAGGACCTGCACTGGCTGCGCACCGTGCTGCAGCAGCATCCGGGCAAGAAGGTACTGTCGTTCAACCACTACCCTTTGCTTGACGAGGACTTAGGCAACTGGCGCGAGTATCACAACGCCCTCACCGAATTCCCCGTTGTGGCGCACATCAACGGCCACTACCATAAATATCGCTCATACGACGGCGGCAACATCCCGGCGTTCATGACCCGCGCGCTGTCAATCGACGGCGACTACGGCTACTCTATTGTGGAAGTGGACAAGGACTGGCTGCATATATATAATAAGGTGCTGGGCCAACCGGCACGACCGGTGTTCGCAGTGGCCGTCACCACAGGCCGCAAGCCCGTGGAGCTGCCTCAGTACACGATCGATGTCCCCGAAGGGTTCGATGTCCGCTGTGTGTGGACGGACAGCGCCTCGATATTCACCCGCGCCGTGGCCGACGACCGCAACGTATACTTCGGCAACTCGCTGGGTCAGGCCATAGCCGTCGACAAGGCCACGGGCCGCAAGCTGTGGAGCGTACCTGCGGGCGCCTCGCTTTTCTCGCGTCCCGCCGTGCTTGAGGGCGGCAAGGTGGCGTTCCCCGCCGCGACAGGCGATATCTACGTGGTCAGCGCCGACGGCCGCAAGGTGAGCCAACTGCCCGGCAAGGGAGGCCCCTACGTGGCCGACGGTATAGTGAACGGCCGCGACTGGTATCAGGGCGGCTACAAGCGCATGGAACGTCGCGACGCCCGTTCTGGCAAGCTGCGGTGGAGCTATGACTCGCTCAACAATTACTGTCAGGCCGCGCCCGTCCTTGACGGCAACGACCTCATATTCGGCGCCTGGGACACCAACCTGCGCTGTCTGGACGCCCGCACCGGCCGCCTGCGCTGGGTGTGGAACAACGGCAAGAGCGCCAACATGCTCGGCCCGGGCAATGTCGTGCCCGTGGTCACGGACGATAAAGTCATCATCGTGGCGCCTGACCGCTTCATGACCGCCATTGACCGCAAGACGGGCCGCACGCTGTGGCGCGACAAGTCGCACCGCTACCGCGAGAGCCTGGGCCATAGCGCCGACGGCACCAAGGTGTATGCCAAGACCATGGACGGCGAGCTGGTGGCAGTCGATGCCGCATCGGCCGAGTTCAAGGAGCTGTGGACGCTTGACCTCGGTCTGGGCTACGAACATGCGCCCTGCATCGTGCTGGAACAGAACGGCGTGGTGTACGCCGGTTCGCGCAGCGGCCGTATCACCGCCGTTGACCCCGAGGCCGTCAAGGTGCTTTGGCAGATTCGTCCCGGCACGGGCGAGATCAACGGCTTTGACGTCGACCCCGCCGACGGTTCGGTATGGGTAACGATGATAGACGGCCTTGTCCTGCGCATCGCACCCGCGCAGTCCAAATAAGCGCGGAAATCAACGAGTTACGAAGGCGTTGCAAAACATCGAACAGTAGGGACGAACGGCTCGTGTGTCCGCGTATGTGAGTGTGTATATTATTGACACACAATACATTGTCGACGGACACACGGGCCGTTCGTCCCTACTGTTCGATGTTTTAGAAGTTTTGCAACACCCTCATTGGGGCATGCAACTTGTGAATTGTATATTTCAACGGATTCTCTACTTTTTGTCTTATGTACAAGACAAAAACGAGTTAACGCGAGTTCGGGATAACGATATCCAACTCGGCGACATTACATTTAGGCATGAATTATCGGGCGGCCAGTCCT
>CANQZK010000140.1 GCA_947628285.1 uncultured Muribaculaceae bacterium | reverse complement strand
CCGCTTCACCTTACGACAAACCGCCTGACGGCAATGGCGGGGCGCCCGGCCACCTACCCGGCTTCACCTTGCGACAAACTGCATGAGGACAATGACGGGGCGCCCGGCCACCCACCCCGCTTCACCTTACGACAAACAGCCTGACGGCAAGGACCCGGGGCTGGGCACCTACCCCGCTTCACCTTACGACAAACCGTCTGGCGGCAAGGGCGCGGCCTTTGGCCACGCGGCAACAAACCTTATATCCCGGCCGCCTATTGGACAGGGATTACATGGACGAAAAACAGAGATAGTACGTGCGCGTTCTATTAAATATGCGTTCATATACAATGGCCTACATTACAGATACTACATTAAATATAAGTGGAGGCGGGTGACTGGTATAATGGAATGATAATGAAAAAAGTACCGGCGGGGATTTGGTTATGTGGGGAAAAATGCCTAAATTTGCACCGCCATTACGAAAATCGGCGCCTTACCAGCGTCAATTATCAGCAGATCTTAAGATTATAACGTTATAACAATGAAAAAAGACATCCATCCTTCAAATTATCGCGAGGTTGTGTTCAAAGACATGTCGAATGAAGAAACTTTCATCACCCGTTCGACTATCGCTACACGCGAGACTATCACCATTGACGGTAAAGAATATCCCCTGGTGAAGCTTGAAATCACCAGCTCGTCGCACCCCTTCTTCACCGGCAAGCAGAAGCTTGTGGACACCGCAGGTCGTGTGGACAAGTTCATGAGCCGCTATGGCAACCGTGGCAAGAAGTAATCATTGTACGGTATAAAAAAAGTGGCACTCCATTCCGGACGGAGTGCCACTTTTTTGTGCTTGCGTGTCAACGGATTCCGCGTTTGTTGAGCTGGCTGACGTAGCGCTTGGCGTTGCGCTTGTGCTGGGCGTAGGTGGTGGCGAAGTCATGCCGGCCGGAGAAGTCGCTCTTGGCGCACATGTAGATGTAATCGTGCTGAGGCGCGTTGAGGACGGCGTCGATGGTTGATTTCTGCGGAATGCGGATGGGACCCGGGGGCAGGCCTGTGTTGAGGTAGGTGTTGTAGGGAGATTTGGTCTTGAGGTGTTTGCCGGTGATGCGGCGCAGACCGAAGTTGCCGGTTGCGAATTTGACGGTAGGGTCGGCCTGGAGTCGCATGCCTTTGTCAAGACGGTTCATGTACAGACGCGCTATCATGGGATGCTCGTCTTTTTTATTGCTTTCTTCCTCGACGATGGAGGCCAAGGTGGTGACTTCGACGGAGGTAAGACCGAGTTTTTTGGCTTTACGGAGGCGGTCGCTATTCCAGAATTTGTTGCGTTCCTGGAGGAGTTTGTTCACGACATATTCAGGGGAATCGGTCCAGTAGAATTCGTATGTGTCGGGTACGAATGCTGCTGTATATTGTTCGGGCGATGAATAGGTGCTGTCGTTGGCCAGTACGGCTGATACGGCCTGTTTTATGCGGGCGGGCGAGGCTTCAATCTTTTTGCTGAGGCGCTTGGTGAGGTCATCGAGTGTACGCCAACCGGTGCCGATAGTCACACGGACCGGGGTCTGCTGTCCGCCTGCCACGCGTCTGGCGGCGGTGAGGGCGCTCATGCCGGGCTCGATGAGGTAAGAGCCATGTGATTTGGCGGCGTTGCCGGCGGCAAGGCTCCAGAGGCGATATACGGTAGAGCCGAAGCTCTCGCCGAGTGATATGCGCATTGAATCGCGCACGCTTTCAGAGGTGGCTCCCTGCGGGATGTTGAGGCGCACGGCCTGTTCTTCTTCAAATTTCGCGGTAAGGATTACAATTGATGTTATCGCGACAATTGCCACGATAACAACAAGTCCTAATATTGTCCAGCGTTTCATGTCAGTGCTAAACTTGATTCATTACAATAACAATTGGCGGCTATCAATTGTTGGACTTGCGCAGGAATGGCAAGCGGCTGAGGGCGGCGAGGATGTATTGACGCTCAGCCGGATTGAGCCCGAAGCGGTACATAGCGGCCGCCATTCCTATGGTTGTGGCCACGCAGCACAACAGCAGCCTGACGAATCCCTGAGGCATTGCCAGAACTACAGCGCCGCCGCAGACGGTCATGGCCGCGGACACGATGAGCACGGGCAACATGGCCTGACGGACAAAATCGCTTACTTTCAGCTCGCAATCGCGTGCGGCGTAATGCAGGATGACAATATCGCCGCCTATGCCCCACACCACCAGCATGGGTATATAAAGCCAGAACGGACCGCCGCCGAAGGTGAACGCGATCCATGCGAAGAACAATGGCGAGGCGTTGGTGAGGCTTTTCCAGATGGCGTAGTGTTTGATTTTGCCCCGGGCGTAGATTGACGTAGATATGCTTGATGTAATCTGGCAGACGACAGTCTGTACCAGCTGCAGAACACAGAATGTCACGGCCCACGGCGGCACGTCCTTGAGCCACAGCTGCAGCACATAGGGCATTTCAAGGCTGGCCGGGACGCAGAAGAACAGTATGAGCACGGTCGAGAACTTTCCGCTTGCCAGCGACACAAGGTTCATGGAATCGACTTCGCGGCTGCCGGCCTTTTTGACTATCACGGGGCTGACCGCTTTCATCAGGTTCAGGGAGAACGACGACATGTAGGCGTTCAGTTGATTGGCGATACCCTGGGTGGCATTGAGCACGGGGCCGAAGAAGTGGTTCAGCACCAGGCCGATACCTTGAGCCGAGAACAGATATGAGATTGCCGCTAGGAAATTCCAGCCGGAGAACGAGGCGATACGGCGCACCAGGACGGGGTTCCAGTACTTACGCAGAGCGAAGCGGCACTCCTCGTAATGTCTGTGGCAGTATATCTTCATGACAGTCAGCGTAATGAGCGGTATACCGGCCATCAGGACGCCATAGACAATCAGCTTATCCGAGTCCGTATACACCACAATAAATGCTATGCCCAGGCGCAGCAGGGTTTCCAGGACGCCTATGATGGAATAGTACAGCATATTCTCATGCGCATTCATCACGGCCTCATAGGGAACGTTGATGATGGACAGCAACGTACTGACAATCAGCGACAGATAGACAATTTTTGAGGCGAAGATACGGTCCGGGGGGATGTTGAGCCAGCCGTGGAACAAGGGGTGGATGATAGCTAACAGCATTATGAGTGTCAGCGCCGCCACCAGAAGATGGAGCATAAAACTGATGTTGAACACCTCGCGTTGCCGCTCCAGGTCGCCCTCGCCCTGCGCATACGACATGAACCGCTGCGTGGCGCTGGCCATGGTGGAATTGAGGAAATTAAGGAGCGCTATCGAGCCGCCGATGAGTGCGAAGATACCGAAATCTGTCTCGCCCAGCGAGCCGAGGATGATTCGGGTGGTATACAACGACAGGAAAACCGTGATTCCCATCTTGATGTACAGGAATCCGGTATTCTTGATGATGCGGCCGGGGACAGACATGGTTTATTTCCAGTTGGCGTCAAAATGGTGGTGCGACACCCGTTTCTCCGGCGGAGGCAACTGGCGCCAATCGCCGTAAGTGCCGGTCAGGAACTCATCGTATCCGCCCATTACGGGGTATTGGCGGCCTTCGAATTCAAGGGTGGTCATCGTATCGAAAACATGCCGGGGCGACGGACCGAAACCGGTATAGTAAATGCCGTTTTCAAACAGGCGGCTGTTGCCCGTGCCGTTGTATGTCTGCGCCAGGCGGGATATCTTCTTTGCAGTGCTGTGCGGCGTGACGATATGGCGCATCACGCCGAGCATCAATCCCGCCAGAGCCCGCTTGACCGGGTTCTTGATGCGCCAGTAAGGCATGATGAGGTTGAGGTGGCGGGCCGTGAGCCGGCGACGGCGCTCGTTGAACGCTGCGCGCTCGGCCTCGTCATCGGGAACCTCGTCCAGGGCGAAAATGTCGATGTTCACGCCCAGATCCACGGGCATGAAGCAGTCCTCGCGCATGGTGGTGCGGATATCTGAAATCTTGCCGAAGGGCAGGAACCAGTCCTTGTCGTTCTCCACGTTGTAGAACTTGTAGCGCCCGTCCAGCAAGGGCGGGAACTCGCGCACCAGCCGTTCATAGTCGGTGCGCATCATCACTATGTCGATGTCATCGTCCCAGGGGATGTATCCCTTGTGCCGGGCCGCGCCTATCAGAGTGCCGTAGCCCAGGCTGTAGCGGATGCCCTTGTCCTTGCAGAAGGCCGCGAAGGCGTTGAGGATGTCTAACTGGAGTCGTTTGAGCTCCTCGACATCAATTTTCCGTCCGGTTTCAGCCATCAGAGCGTAGATATGATTTGTTCGACACGGGCGCGGTCCTGCGGAGTGTCAATTTCGAAAATCGTAGTCGTGGGTTGTAGCTTGATATCCAGGTTGTGATAGATATTGAGCACTGCGTTGTCCCAGAACAGGTCGGCCATGGGGTCCTCGGCCAGGATGCGGTTTATTTCGGTCTTGATGGTCTCGGCATCGGCCTTGGTCCAGTACGACAGGCTTGCCATTACGTAGCCTGAGCCGTCGCCGATTACGATATCCGTAAGGTTTGAGTCGGCATCAATCTTAAGCCCCCACTCTGCCGTATAATTGTCGCGCCAGCCCGAGAAATATGTGGACTTTTCGGGATGGCACTTGAACGGATTGGTGTGCATGTAGGCATCGCCTTCAACCACGAATGTATCGCCGAAACGGTCAAGCACCAGCTTCATGGAATGTATGTTGTTGACCTTGTCATAGATGGGGTTGAAGATAATTTCGACACCGAATTTATCGCGCAGATAGTCAAGGCACTCGGCCTTGTAGCCCGATACCAGAGTGATATCGCGGATACCGGCTTCGTGCAGGAAACGTATCTGTTGCTCAACCATGGGAATGCCTTTGACGTCGACCAGACTCTTGGGGCGGTCGTTGGTCAGTGGTTTGAGCCGCATGCCCATGCCGGCTGCAAGAATTATAGCGTTCATGCTTTTGAGAGTTTTTCTTGTTTGAGTTTTTCAAGATGTTCAGGCAGCAGGGTGGCGAAGACAATACCGCCCAGCACCAGCACACAGCCTATGACCACGGCCTGCGAAAGCTCGCCGCCGAAGAACAGGAAGGTAAACAGCACGGCCCAGGCCGAGTATGTCACATTGAGACACAGAGCCTTGGCGGCGCCTAAAAGGTCGATGCCCGTATACCAGCAGATGAACGACGACATGCCCACCAGCGCCGTGAACAGCAGCAGAAGCCATGCCGGCCAGTAGGTGAATATGGCGTGCATACCCTCGGCGAAGTCGCCCAGCGATGCCAGCATGAAAGGCGTCA
>CANQZK010000139.1 GCA_947628285.1 uncultured Muribaculaceae bacterium | reverse complement strand
TACTGTACTTCTGCATATCCTACATGGAGGACTCCGGCTACATGGCCCGCGCAGCCTTCATCATGGACAAGCTGATGCACCGCATAGGGCTGCACGGCAAGTCGTTCATCCCGCTGGTGATGGGATTCGGCTGCAACGTCCCGGCCATCATGGCGTCGCGCTCAATCGAGAGCCGCTCCAGCCGCCTGATCACCATACTCATCAACCCCTTCATGTCCTGCTCGGCACGCCTGCCGCTGTACGTCCTGCTCACGGGCACCTTCTTCTACGGCCAGGCCGCACTGGTGTTCTTCTGCCTGTACATGCTGGGCATAATCGTGGCCGTCATCACCGCCAAACTGCTACGGCGCTTCATCTTCGCCAAGGACGAGACCCCCTTCGTCATGGAGCTGCCGCCCTACCGCATCCCCACCATGAAGGCCTCGCTGCACCACACATGGGTCAAAGGCGAGCAGTACATCAAGAAGATGGGCGGCATAATCCTCTTTGCCAGCATTATCGTATGGGCGCTCAACTACTTCCCCCGCCACTCCGATGCGCCCATAGTGGACAAGCCCGTTGAAAGCTCGCACATCGACCTGAGCCGCGACTCATACCTTGAAATAGCCGGCAAGGCCGTCAACCCCGTCATGGAGCCGTTAGGATTCGACTGGCGCTCAACGGTAGCCGCACTGGCCGGCGTTCCAGCCAAAGAAATTGTCGTGTCCACCCTGAGCGTACTCTATACCGGCCAGGAGGAGGTCAGCGACGCCTCGCTCGGCGCCCGCCTCACCGCTCCAGGGCCCGACGGGAAGCCCTACTACACCGCCGCCACAGCGCTGAGCTTCATGGTGTTCATCCTGCTCTACTGCCCGTGCATGGCCACCGTCACCGCCATAGCCCGCGAAACGCACTCATGGAAATGGGCCGCCTTCAGCGTCATCTACAACACCGCCGTGGCCTGGCTCGCCGCCTTCGCCGTCTACCACATCGCCCTCATGTTCCAATAATTCCGTACAATATCAGAATTATTCACCCCATAACATATCATATAATAAATATTTTTACTATCTTTTTAGCTATTATATGATAGGTTATGCTCAATACAGTGTCCGGTAGCGTTTTGCTGCACCTTATTTGATTTTTGCCCTATTCGTGCAGGAAGAGGCAGGCGTCGCCGTAGCTGAGGAAGCGGAAGTCGTGGCTGAGGGCGTAATCGTAGACTTCGCGCCAGCGCTCGCCGCCCAGGAAGGCTGAGACGAGAAGGAGCAGCGTGGACCGCGGCTGATGGAAGTTGGTGACCATGCCGCGCACCAGACGATAGGTGTATCCGGAGGCGATGATTATGCGCGTGGCGGCGGTCAGAACGCTCAGGCCGCGCTCATCGAGATAGCGCAGCACGGCACGGAGTGCGTCAGGGACGGACAGCGCAGGATGGTCGGCAGCGTAGGGGTACCACTGCGGCACCTCGCCATCCCAGCAGCCTTGCGACATCAGGCAGCCTATGTGATAGAGGCTCTCCAGGGTGCGCACGGAGGTCGTTCCGACGGCTATGACGGGCCCGTTGACTGCCGCCAAGGCTTCGATGACGCTGCGGTCCACGGCTATGAATTCGCTGTGCATGGGATGCTCGCCGATGCTGTCGGACTTGACGGGACGGAATGTGCCGGCGCCGACGTGGAGCGTCACCTCCAGGCTGCGGATGCCGCGGGCGGCTATGCCGTCGAGAACGGCGGGCGTGAAGTGCAGACCGGCGGTGGGAGCGGCCACGGAGCCGTCGATGTGGCTGTATACGGTCTGATAGTCGGTGGCGTCGGAGGGCTCGGTGGAGCGGTTGAGGTAAGGAGGAATGGGAATCTCGCCCACGGCTTCGATGACGCGGGCAAAGGAGAATCCGCCGGTCCACTCAAAGCGGACTGTGGACGAGTTGCCGCCCTCGGCAATGCCGACGCGGCGGGCCGTGAGCGTGCAGGGCTGTCCGTCGATGTCGATTTCAGACGTGAGCAGGCCCGATTTCCAGCGTTTGGAATTGCCGACAAGGCAGGTCCACTCGCAGGCCTGCACGGATGCGAAATTCTGCGCATAGTCGGCCGGCTGGACCGGCTCCAGACAGAAAATCTCGATTCGGGCGCCGGTGTCCTTGGCCATGACCACGCGGGCGTTTATCACGCGGGTGTTGTTGTAGACCAGCGTGGCGTCAGGTGGCAGCAGCGAGGGCAGGTCCGAGAAGACGGCCTGACGGGGTGCCGTGCCGTCGGCGCCGCCGTAGACCAACAGCTTGCAGGCATCGCGCTGCGCCAGCGGATGGCGCGCTATGCGCTCGTCCGGCAGGTCGTAGTCAAAGTTGTCAATCGTTATATCGGTTACGTCCATGAGAGCAGAGCCAAAATGAGAATCAATACACCGATTATGCGCACAATAAGCGCGAAAATGCCGTCGATTTTGAGCCAGGCGGGCACCTGCACTATCAGCAGATAGGCCACCAGGCAAGAAATAAGCGTGGAAATTATATGTGAAATCATTGCAGTGTCTTAACTTTTAAGTTAATTGATGATATTGCCGTAGACGTCGGCCACGACCTCGAGGCGGCGCACGAAGTTCTGCAACAGTATGCGGCCGCCGGCGGCTATGCAGCGGCGCCGGTACTCCATGAGCAGGGATGTGCCCTCCTCGCTGAACAGGGCCACAGTGCCGTCGGAACGCATGCCGTACAGGCCGTCGCCGCCGTCAAAGGCCATGACCAGCATGGGCATGGACAGCAGGCAGCCGTCGGCCACGCGGACGTAGTGGAACGAGTCGCCGCGGCGCACCCATACGTAGGGCGACGAATAGTTGAGGTCGCCCACCTCGTCATACACCGGCGGAACAATCATGGCGCGGCTGTACGTGTCCAGCAGGCCGCACTTGCCGTCGGCGCCGGTGAGACGGAGCGAGCCGGCCGAGCGGCTCACGGCGGCCACGTCATAGCCAGTGATGAAGCGGCCTGCGGTGAGGTCGTAGAGCGCCTGTTGGCCCTGAACGCCGATGAGGTAGAAGGCATCGCCCAGGGGTTCGATGGCGTCATAGATGCACGGAAGCACCTCAGTGCCCGCGTGGAAAAGCCCGAAGAGTTTCTTGCGCCTGAATATGGCTATGCCGTCATCGGCGGCGGCGTCGGCGGCGGTCACCCGTTCGGGGTCGATATAGAATATCTTGGCGTCGCGCTGACGGCGTTCGGCCAGGATGGCGTCTATTTCCTGCTGTGTCTTCATGCCTGAAATGCTTCTATGATTAATGACAGAGTGTGGGAGCCGATGCCGCAGTCGCAGGCGGCGCGGAGCAGGTCGGCACCGGAGTCGGACGGGCCCAACGCGGCGGCCATCTCGGCTAAGGGCCAAAGCGAGTCGGCCACGCGGCGGCGGGCCAGGCCGGGCATGAGGGCGGAGTCGACGTGGAGCGACATGGCGTCGGGCGCCCAAAGTGTCACGGTGTCCATGTCGGCTAGGTGGCATCCCTCGGCGTCGGTCAGCTCGCGCCCGCGGTCAAAGACGACATCGGCCGGCATGGTGTAGGCCTGCCGCGTGGACAGGCTGACGTACTGCAGCGCCTGCATCTTGAGGTAGCGGCGACGGTCGCCGTCGGGGGTGGCTATCTCGACAACCTCGCCCGGCAGAAGGTCGGCGTCGGTCAGAGGATAATTGAGCGATACCTCGCGTCCGGCATCGGGGATGAGCTTGATGGCCGAAGTGAGCCGGTTGAAGTCGAAGGCCTCGAATTCGATGCCCTGTGCGGCGGCGGCGCTGCGGCAATTGTCGTAGGCGCGTTGGATGTCGCGAGCCAAAACGAAAGTATGCCGCCGGCGGTCGGAGTCATACTCCAGACCGCGGCAGCATTCTTTTATCAGGGTGTTCAGAAGGCTTTTACTTACCTTCATAAGGTACATTGCATTGTTTAAGCATGTCGCGCAGGGCGTTGAGGTCGATGCCGAAGTTGAAGCCCTGGGCGGATTTGTTGCCCAGCTCATGCACGCCGACAATCTCGCCGTACTTGTTGCATACGGGACCGCCGCTGTTACCGCCGTTGGTCGACATGTCGTACTGCATCAGGTCAAAGCCACGCTCGTCATGACGGAAGGCGCTGAGCTTGCCGGATGTGAACGTGGCGGCCGCTCCCAGCGGATTGCCGAATGTGGCCAGCTCCTCGCCTACAACGGGACGCTGCTTGGCCACGCGGAAATTCTTGACCTGGTCACCGCCGAGGTTGACGTAGAAGATTGTCAAGTCATAGCCTGTATCGGCGTCAGACGTAGCCACGATGCTCTTGATGGGATATACGCGGTTGGGGTCGAGGGTGGACTCGTCGGGGTCGTCGCTGTACATTATGATGGCGGCGTTACCGGCCTGGGCGGGGGTGAGGACGTGGTTGTTGGTCACAGCCAGACCGTCGCGGCTGATGAAGAAGCCTGAGCCCAGCGAGCCGTCGGCGTTCTGCACCTGGAACGAGCGGTCCTTCATGTACAGGGCCAGATTGGGTATGATTTTGGGCTCGTAGCTTACCCAGGGTTTGGCGCCGCTCTCGGTCGAATCAGGCACCTCCTCGGACATATAGGCATCGTTGTACTGGTCGACGGCCAGATGGTTGACTGACCACTGCGACTCGGCGGGTACAATCATGTAGGCGCGCACGGTGTCCTCATTTGTCTCAATGACCTGAACGGGGTCACTGCTGTCAGCGTAGAGCTCAACATCCTTGTTCATAAGGGTCTTGTTGAGATACTTTTCAACGTCCTTGCGGTCCGGAGCGACACCTATCAGGCGCACGCGCACACCGGATGAGAGTTCAACCACGTTGCCCTCGACGCCCACCACGGTGCTTTGATAGCCGTTGATGGGAGTGCCGTCGGATGTGACATCGTCCGGGGTAGCGCCACATTTTTTCACTGCAAAAACAGCAACAAGCGCTGCAGCAGCTATGAGAAGAAGCTTTTTCATAATCTATCAGCTGAATTCAACTTTAAGGGGCGATTTGATGACCACGGAACGGGCATCGCCCTGACCCGTGCCGGGCGTGATGTTCTTGATACCGCCGTCGGGGGTCAGCATGCCGGTATACTCGCCTACGGAGGCGGGCATGTTGGAGGTGATGGCCACCATGAACTGGCTGTAGTACTGCTTGTCGAACTGGCAGAGCTCAAAGGTGCATGTACCGTCGGGGTAGCGCTGGATTACGTAGCGAGAGTCTTCGTCTTTCTCGCGTTTGAGGTTCTTGAACTTGAAGGTGGTACCGCCTACGGGGCCGCTGGCATAGAATGTCTCAGACTGGCCGGCAGGGGCGGCGGCAGCCGGAGCAGCGGCGGCCGGAGCGGCG
>CANQZK010000138.1 GCA_947628285.1 uncultured Muribaculaceae bacterium | reverse complement strand
CAGGATTTTTCTCATCGAATAACCGGTGTTACAGGTCCTACAACCGGGCCGATGATTTTGCCACCATCATCATCACCACTGTCCTTGCTGTTGAACTCAAAGGTTTGCTCCCACGGAGTTGAGCCGAAGTTGTCCTCAATCACAATCAGGAGTTTATGAGCCTGAGAGGATTTTGCAGTATATGTCAGCCGAAAGACCTTGCTTTCCAGAAGCACACGGTATCGGCCCGTGAGCCGATTCTGATTGACACTGACCGCGGCTATGACCGCGCGGTGCAACGTGTGGATACGCTCTGTGCCACCAAGTGGGCGGATGTGACCGCTGAGGCTGAGGCTATAAAGCGGTATAAGACTGTGGTGCTGGATACGGCCAAGGCGGCGCTGGATGATTATCTGGCGGTGTACGTGTGTGAGCAGAATTATAAGCTGCGCACTAACGGTCTGAAACGGTTCGGGGCGATGGCTGACGAGTTCAAGCAGTTTATCAATATGCTGCGCTCTAACGGCCAGGACCTGGTGATTATCTGCCACGATAAGGAGACGCAGGAGGGCGATGTGATTAAGCACGCGCCTGACTGCACGGGGCAGAGTAAGGACTTGCTGATTCGCATAGCGGATCAGGTGGGTTTTGTGAGCATCCGCAATAAGCAGCGCGTTGTCAGTTTCGAGCCTGACGATACGCACGTGGGCAAGAATGTGGCGCGGATGGCCGATGTTGTGGTGCCTGATGTGACGGACGAGGCTTTCGGTACGTTCATGGCCGACATCCTGGACGGTGTGCGTGATGCTATCCAGAGCCGCACGGAGGCGCAGCGCTGTGCCAATGAGTTGCTGGCACGGCTGCACATGGAGATGCCGCTGGTGACTGACGAGGAGGGCGCGGCGGCGCTGATGGAGATGGCCAAGGGGCTGCCTCAGGTGATGAAGGCGGCGTTCTTTGCCCAGGCGAAGGCTGTGCTGGCCGGCGCGGGGCTGACGTATGATGTTAAATCTAAATCTTTCCGCAAAGATGGAACGCCCGCTTAAACCGATTGTGCGCGTGACGACGCTGGAGAAGTTTCGTCGCTTTATCTGTGACAACTGCGACCGCGAGAGTGAGCAGGCGCTGCTGGATACGGTTATGGGTCGCTTCAAGGGCAACCAGCTGACGGCTGTGGGCACTGTGGTGCACGCGTTGGTTGAGAACGGCGGCGCGCCCCTGCCGCGCACGGGCGTGGACGGGGGCTACCGCTTCGAGACGTCGGGGCGCCGGGTGTGGCTCAGCTATGAGCAACTGCACCGGATTGAGCGCTACCGCGAGGAGCTGACGCCGGCGATGCACGAGATGCGCGTGTACAAGGATATGGGCCCGGCGTTGGTGACGGGCTGCGCCGACCTCATTGAGGGCGTGACTATCCACGACATCAAGACGCGATTCGCGCCGGTGGAGGATGCGGAGTATACCGATTCGTATCAGTGGCGGTATTATCTGGAGCTGTTCGGCGGCGACGAGTTTCACTACGATGTGTTTGAGTTCCCCGGGTATAATCCCAAGTTGGCGGGCGATGTGCGCTGCCTGGAGATGAAGCTGCGCGAGCCTATTGTGTGCTACCGCTACGACGGGCTGCGCGAGGACTGCGACCGGCTGCTGAACCTGTTCCTGCTGTGGGCGGCTAACCGCGGTGTGATGAGTTACCTGACCTCTGAGCGGCTATGCGAGTGATAGGTATAGACCCCGGAGCGAAGGGGGCTGTGGCGGTGCTGGACGCCGCCACGGCCAAACTGCTGCTTGTTATGGCGATGCCGCCGACGCCTGCCGATGTGCTGGAGCTGCTGCGCGCGTATGGCGGCGAGGATGCTGTGGCTTACATTGAGAAGGTGGGCGGCATGCCGGGCAACGGCGCGCAGGCGATGTTCAACTTCGGGTTCGGCGTAGGTGTGCTGCATGCGGCGCTGGCGGCCACGGGGACGCGGTGTGTGGAGGTGTCGCCGGCGCGATGGCAGACATACTTCCGTGTGCGCGGCAATGCGTCCGAGGGCAAGACCCGCCACAAGAACCGCCTGAAGGAGCGGGCACAGCAATTGTTCCCGCACGTGAAGGTTACGCTGACTAACGCCGACGCGTTGCTCATTGCCGCTTACGGATGCACTGTAAACCCCTACGGCCATGGAACGGAGTGACGCCGAGATACTGTCGGGGCTGACCCGACTGACGGCGCTGCGGCTGGCCACGGCGGCCGAGCTGGAGTATGGCGACCGCTATAAGGAGGTGAGCGTGGAGGTGGAGACTGATGAGGTCTACATCGAGGCGTGCGCCACGGTGAACGTGGACGACGGCTGGGCCAGCGGCGGCGACTATGATACGGAGCCGTGGACGCGCCCCGTGGGTGTGCGCTGGAGCGATGTGTGCGCCATCGTGACGCGATACACGGGCGATGGCGAGGACGAGCGCGAGGTGGCTCCGCGCGCACGGCTGGATTTTATGGCCGGTGTGCGCGCTGCGCTGCGGGAGCTGGGCGACTATTATTTCCAGGAGCCTTGACAAAAAAACAAACGAATAATCATGTAATGCGACAAAAAACCAAACGAATGATATGAGAATAGAAGCATTAATTACCTACGTCTCTGACGAGGCGTCGGGCATCAACAGCCAGGCCAAGTCGTGGCGGCGCCGCGATTATGTGGCCGAGTATGAGCCGGGGCAGTATCCGAAGGGGTTTGCATTCAGTGTGTTCAACGACAGCATTGACCGTCTGAATCTGCAATTCGGGGCGCGCTACGCGCTGACTATCGACCTGACGACACGCAGTTACAACGGGCGTTATTTTACGGATATACGCTGCGCGGACGCCGAGAGTTTAGGTAACCCCGACCCGGCGCCGCGAACGGCCACAGAGGCCCCTGCAAAGGCTGAGAGCGAGCCTGAGGATTTACCATTCTAAACACGACTGAACAATGGAACCTCGACCGAGTTACATCACACTGATAAATGAGTTCTGGGCCCGATACCAGAAGGGAGGCATTAATCAGAGAGAAGCACTGGCCTACCTCTACGTGCTGCACCGCATCAATCTTAACCGCTGGGAGAAGGTGGCCATATCTGACAAACGACTGGCCGATGGTGCCGGATGTTCACAAGGATATGTGTTCAAATTGAAACCGGTTTTAATAGAGTTAGGCATTAAAATCGAGACTAAAAGAGTGGGCCGTAGTCAATCAACTTTCTACTCATTAAAAAATGTTAAATTAGATGATTCACAACCTACTTCACAACCCCCTATATTAGGTTGTGAAAAAATTTCACAACCTATTTCACGACCTAATATAGGGGGTTGTGAAGTAGGTTGTGAACGCGATTTTCACATTATATTAGATAATAAGACTAAAGACATAAGACCAACTACAACAGAAGGCGCGCAGGAGGTGTTGTTGGAGGAGGCCCCGGCCGAAAAATTTTTGCCTTCAAAAATTGAGCAAAAAACGGACGCCGAAATCGACTTGGAGACCACCGCTCAGACCGCCGAAGTGCGCCGGCGGTTTTTCGCCCCGGAGTCGGTGACGCTGCTCGAGCAGTTCTGCATGGGAAGCAAGTGCGACCCCGCAGAGCTTCGCGAGCTCACCGACCAGGTGCTGGCCGAGTGGCAACTGACGCAGACCCGACACACCGCCCCGGACGGAACGCTGGACTACGGCGCGGCGGTGCGCCACCTGCTCAACACCGTCCGCGTCAAGCTGCGAGTGCTCCGGAAAGAGCAACGCCAGGGCGGCAGCCGCGAGGAGCGCCGAGCCAACCTCTACAACGCGGCGGTGCGCCAGATGCGCGACGCCATCGAGAACCCCGGCCACCGCAGCCCCGACGGTTACGACGGGCCCGAGGACCAACGACCATTCTAACCCCCACCCCAAACGAACATGATAGACCTCACACCATCACGCCGCGACACTAAGGCGCTGACCGTCGCCCCTGAATGGACCACGGCCATACAGGCCCGATACGGCAACACTGAGAAGATGCTGACGGCCTTCGGCGTCAACAATCAACGCTATTGCGCCCTGAACACCGAGCGGGCCCTGCGGGGCGGAGTGCCGTCGATGGCCCGCATGTGTGTCACCTACGGCGACGCCATCGTGGCCGGGCTGCTGACGGTGCACCTCACCGCCGCCGTCGACAACCTGGGCGAGGACCGCGACATGACCGACGGCGACATCCGCCGCACGGCCATGGCCATGTGCGACATAGAGCGGGTGCGACTGCTCAACTTCAGCAGCGTTATCGGATTTTTCTACCGGCTGCGCAACGGCGAGTTCGAGATATTCGGCAAGATGACGCCGCGCAAGATTCTGGAGGCGATGCAACGCTATGCCCGCGAGCAGCACGAGTATGAGAACCGGCTGCGTCGCCGCATCGAGACCGAGGCGGCCGAGGCGGCCGAGGCCGAGCGCCTGCGACAGTCCACGCCCTGGGCGGTAATAGCCCGCCGCGCCGGTCTGAGCCTGGAGCGTTACCCCACCATGGGCCACTACTGTCTGGCCGTGGTATCGGGAGCGCAACGGGAGTTGAAGCTGGACCTGTCACCGGCCACACCCGAGGAATTGGCGCTGTGACGTATTTTAAGGCCGTTTACAGCCGTTTTCGCCGCCGAGATGATAAAACTTATATCTTGCGCCAAGAAACGCGTAAAAACGGCCTTAAAATGCGAAATTGAAAAATAAGCCGTTAAATCCGTGCTTATGCTCGCGATTTTTAAAAAAATGCGCTGCAAAGTAAAATTTCTTTGGGAATATTTTGCTAAATCAAAAATTAGCATTATCTTTGTGTGGCGCAAGCCCATCCCGCTACGTGCCAAAAGTCCAAATGTCTAAAAAACAGATTCATGAGAACAGTAAGAGTATTTATCGAGCGAGGCAAAGATGGCTCATACGGGGCCTATATGCCTGATGACAACAACCTCTCATACGGGATTATCGGTGAGGGCGACACCGCTGCCGCTGCCATCGCTGACTTTAAGGCCGTCTATGAGGATATGAAGGCAGGCTTCGCCGAGGAAGGCAAGCCCTTTGAGGAAGTTGAATTTGCTTTCTCCTATGACCTGCCCTCGTTCCTGCTGTATTACGCTGACCTCATCTCGTACAAAGGACTGGCCAGACTTACAGGTATCTCGGCGTCCCAGCTCTCGCAGTACATATCAGGTTATCGCACTCCATCAGCAAAGACAACGCAGAAAATACAGAAAGCCCTCCACGCTTTCGGCAACGAATTGAGCCGGTTACAGCTTATTTGATTACACCCTTCGCACATTGTTCGCACCGGCTCACCGACGGCCCGACCGTAACCACCCGGCTGGGCCGTTTCTACATTTTTTTTATTACTGTCCGCTAAAGTTTTTTGAGCGATTGAAAAATTAGGGCTGGCACCTATTGCAGGAGTCAGCCCTAAATG
>CANQZK010000137.1 GCA_947628285.1 uncultured Muribaculaceae bacterium | reverse complement strand
GTATTCGATGGCGCCGGCGCGGGTCAGGATGTTCAGGGCCGCCAGCGTGGGCCGCGGCGGCAAACTGAATGTATTTATCAGGCGGCCGGTGTCGCAGTCGTAAACCTGTCCGGCGCCGGCTCCGACGGAGATGTTGAGGAACACTGACAGCTTCTCGTACACCTCCAGGATGAACTCGCGGCCGGGAAACTGCTCGTTGAGGCGGCGGGTCAGGGTGGCCTTGTCGCGCGGCGAGACGATGAGCACGGCGTATGACGGCAGGCCGTCGCGCCCGGCACGTCCGGCCTCCTGATAGTACTCCTCAAGCGACGAGGGCAGGTCAAAGTGCACCACCGTGCGGACGTCGGGCTTGTCGATGCCCATGCCGAAGGCGTTTGTGGCCACCATGACGCGCACGGCGCCTGACATCCACCTGTCCTGGCGCTCGGCCTTGTCGTGCGGGTCCAGGCCGGCGTGATAGGCCAGCGCGCTGATGCCGGCTTCGGCCAGCAGGGTGGCAAGCTGGGCGGTGCGGGCGCGCGAGCGGACGTAGACCACGGCTGTGCCCGCGGTGTTCTGCAGGATGCGCAGCAGGGTCTGCTCCTTGACCTCGGCGCGGCGCACCAGGTAGCTGATGTTGTCGCGGGCGAAGCTGCGGCGGAACACGGCGGGGGCCGTCATCTGCAGGTTGGCGGCCATATCGCGCACCACCTCGGGGGTGGCGGATGCGGTCAGGGCCAGCACGGGCACATGCGGGAACAGTGCGCGCAGGTTGCTGATTTTCAGATATGAGGGACGGAAGTCATAGCCCCATTGCGATATACAGTGGGCCTCGTCGACCACTATAAGGCTGACGGGCCAGGAGCGCAGTTGCAGCAGGAAGTCGCCGCCGATGCGTTCGGGGGCCATATAGATTATTTTGGCGCGGCCCACGTTGACGCGCTCCAGAGCCAGCGAGCGCTCGGCACGGCTCTGGCCGGAGTAGATGCACACGGCGGTGATGTTGCGGCGGTGCAGGTTGTCCACCTGGTCCTTCATTAGCGATATCAGGGGCGTGACGCACACGCATACGCCGTCCATCAGCATGGCGGGCACCTGGAAGGTCAGCGACTTGCCGCCGCCGGTGGGCAGCAGGCCTATGGTGTCGCGGCCGGCCAGCACGGAGTCGATGATCTCGGCCTGGCACTCGCGGAACGAGTCGTAGCCCCAGTAGCGGCGCAGAACATCGAGCTTGTCTTGCATGGCGGCGTCAGTCGGTCTCGGCGGCGGTGCGTATCTGCTTGACCAGCAGCTGCAACGACGAGTTGGCGTTGTGGTGCTTGTTCTCCTCTATGGTGTAGCAGATGTTGAAGGGCTTGCCGGCGTGGATATAGTCGAAGTAGCGGGCCATGTTGAAGGCTATGCCGTTGATTACCTTGCCGGAGGTGTCGTCGACCAACTCCAGTTTGATGTGCTCCAGGTGCTTGCCTACAAGCATACTGGTGCCGAAGTCCTTGACGCCTCGGGTGCAGAAGGTGGGTTTCTGGTTGCCGGGACCGAAGGGGTTGAACAGCCGCAGCGTGGAGACGAGTTCAGGGGTAATCTGCGAGAAGGTCAGGAAGGCGTCGATGTCAATGACTGGCGTCTGCTGCTCGGGCAGGATGTGGGCCGAGACGTATTCCTCAAAGCGGCGGGTGAACTCGGGCAGGTTCTCCTCCTTGAGCGACAGGCCCACGGCATAGGCGTGGCCGCCGAAGTTCTCCAGCAGGTCGCGGGTGGAGTCGATGGCCTTGTAGATGTCGAAACCCTGCACCGAGCGTGATGAGCCCGTGGCCAGCCCGTTGGCGAAGGTCAGCACCACCGAGGGCTTGTAGTATAGCTCGGTCAGGCGCGAGGCCACGATGCCGATGATGCCCTTGTGCCAGTCCTTGTTGTAGATGACGATGGTGCGCTTGGGCGAGTACATCTCGCCGCGGGCCTCGAGGATGGCGTTGGCCTCCTCGGTGATGCGCTTGTCCAGCTCCTTGCGGTCCTTGTTGTATTGGTCGATGGCCAGGCTCTTGCGGGTGGCCTCCTTGGAGTCGCGTGCCACGAGCAGCTCCACGGCCTCGCTGCCGCTCTGCATGCGTCCGGAGGCGTTTATGCGGGGGCCTATCTTGAAGATTACGTCGCTGATGGTGATTTCCTTGCCGCCCAGGCCGCAGGTGCGGATTATGGCGCGCAGACCCAGGTTGGGGTTGTTGTTGAGGCGTTTGAGGCCCATGTAGGCCATGACGCGGTTCTCGTCAATCATGGGCACGATGTCGGCGGCGATGCTCACGGCCACAAGGTCGAGCATGCACTCCAGCTCGGCGGTGCCGATGCCGTTTGATATGGAGAAGGCCTGCATCAGCTTATAGCCCACGCCGCAGCCCGAGAGGTGGCGGCAGGGGTAGGTGGAGCCTTCCAGCTTGGGGTTGAGGATGGCCGTGGCGGGGGGCAGCTCGTCGTCGGGCACGTGATGGTCGCAGATGATGAAGTCGATGCCCAGTGATGCGGCATATTTGATTTCGTCGATGGCCTTGATGCCGCAGTCCAGGATGATGATGAGTTTGACGCCGTCGGCGGCCGCGTTGTCGATTATGCTCTTGGATATGCCGTAGCCCTCGTCGTAACGGGTGGGGATGTAGAAGTCAATCTCAGAGTAGAAGTTCTGCAGGTAGCGGTACACAAGGGCCACGGCGGTGGTTCCGTCCACATCGTAATCGCCGAACACCAGGATTTTCTCCTTGGCACCCATGGCGCGGTTCAGACGGTCCACGGCCTTGTCCATGTCCGGCATCAGGAAGGGGTCATGCAAGTCGCGCAGCGAGGGATGGAAGAACTTCTCGGCCTCGGCTATCGAAGTTATGCCGCGCTGCACCAGCAGTTCGCTTACGGGCGGACATTTGGCGTAACGGCGTCCGAGCTCGGTCTCGAGCTTTTGCTCTTCAGAAGTCAGGGGGAGGTAATTCCATTTGCTTGTCATGGCTCAGTAGTGTTTAATCCGCTCCTGCTGCAGCGGGGGCTGCGACGGGCAGGTGCACGTCCAGCTGCGGGAAGGGGAATGTGATGCCGGCCTGCGGGAGGCGTTTGTATATTGCTTCGTTGATGTCGTAGTAAACGGCCCAGTAGTCGGTGGTGAGGGTCCAGGCGCGGACCTTGAGCACCACGGCGCTGTCGGCCAACTGGTCCAGCACCACGGCGGGTGCGTTGTAGACGGGGCGATTCAGCTCTGCCAGGGCGGCGCGGCGCTCGGCCCGGGCCTCGCGGGCTTTCTGCTCGACTATGCGGCGGTGGCGGCGGAACATGCGCAGCAGGCCGCGGCGCGGGCTTTGCTCGGGTGTCTGTTCGTCTACGTCGTTGTCTGCGGGTGTTTCGGGCTCGACGGGCTCTGGCGTTTCGGCGGCCTTGTCCATCACGCGGCTGTCGGCACGCAGGATGTCCAGGATGGTGCTGCGGGCCACGTCCACGTCGTCGCCGTAGCTGATGCTCACGGTCCAGTCTACGCGGCGGTACTTCTCGCGCGACCAGTTGTTGATGCTGCCCGTGGACAGGCCGCCGTTGGGTAGGGTAATCGACTTGTTGTCGTATGTGTTGATGATGGTGTTGAACAGCTGAATCTCGCGCACCGTGCCGGCATAGCCTTGCGTCTCGATGTAATCGCCTATGCGGTAGGGTTTGAGCATCAGGATTAGTACGCCGCCTGCAAAGTTCTGCAACGTGCCGCTCAGGGCCATACCCATGGCGACACCGGCCGAGGCAAAGATGGCCAGGAACGACGATGTCTCTATGCCCAGGATGCCTATGACGGTGACTATCAGGATGAAGTAGAGCACTATGCGGACCATCGACAGCAGGAACGTGCGCAGTCCCTGGTCGATATGGCGCATGATCAGCACGCGCGCCACCAGATTGTATATCTTGCGGATGATGAACTTGCCTACATAGAACACCACCAGGGCTATGGCGATGTTTATGGCCAGCTTGACCATGCCGGTCACCAGCGAGTTGATAAGTTCGTCGAATGGCAGCGATTTGAGCATCGAGATTTCCTTGGACGGCGCGGGAACGGAGTCGGGCAGCGCCGCGGGAATCAGGTCTTGTATGAAAAATCGCATCAATGACATTTCTCAGTGTGTGTTTTTAGTCGTGAATGTGTCGGGCGGCCACGTCGCGGCACCATTCCAGGCGCTCGTAGCCGTTGTTGCTTATGGCCGAGGGGGAATTGAAGACGTAGGTGGCCAGACCTGAGGCGGTGTAGATGGTGTATTCGTCCCAGATGCGTTTGGTGGCCAGTGCCAGGGGGATGGCGTCGGCGAGCGCCTTGTCAAAGGGGGCTGTGTCGATGCCGGCCTCGGCGGCCAGCGCCGTGACGTACTCGCCCAGGTCAAGGTTGGGACCCTGGCGCGAGCTGCCGTAGTAGTTGGTGACCTGCGCGGCGGGGTGCGGCAGCGGGGTGCGGGCGTAGATGTCGCCCACTGCGCGGGCCAGCGCCGGCAGCGCATCAGTGCATATCAGGCTGATGGTGCAGGTGCGGTCTATGCTGCTTGTCTTGTTGTTGTAGCTGTCGAAGGTGTTGCGGGCTGCCTGGCGAAGACCGTTGGGGGTGGCTAACAGCAGCTCCTTGAGGTTGAGGTCGTAGGGCATGCCGTCAATGGGCAGCTCCGAGGGCGAGGCTACAATGTAGGGTGTGCATTCGCGCAGCTCATAGGCCACTTCCACGCCGGCCATCAGGCAGCAGTCAAAGTAGATGAAGCTGATGTCGCGGCCTTCCAGGGCGCGGCGCATCGAGGTGACGTTCATCCACTTGGAGCGTACCGGGCCGTAGGATGTCGTCACGGGCGTGTCGGCGACGGACAGGCGCGACTTGCCGGCTGCGGCCGGGGCAGTCTTGCCGGTCTCGTCCTGGCCGTTCTCAATCCAGCCTGTGCCGTGGCCCCAGAACACGATGCCGAATTTCTCGGCGGGTGCCAGTGCCTGCACATCGTCCAGCACGCGGCTCATGCCGGCCACGGTAACGGCCGAGAGGCCCTCGTACTCCTTGATTTGGGTCAGTTGGCCGTCGGCTTTGAGCTCGTAGAGCAGTCCGTCGGACTCGTAGGTGCTGTGGAAGATGATTACGCGGTGGTTCTTGCCCAGCGCGCCGGCGCGGGCAGCCTCCTTCATCTCCTCCAGGTCGCGTTTGTCACGTGAGGGAATTATATCGTTCTGCACGGTCTGGTCGACGCCCAAGGAGTTGGCCGCCACCATGTAAACGAGCAGGGTTGTCGATGACGTGTCTGCGGGTTGCGGGGCGTTGTTATCGTCGCACGACGACATGACCAACATAGCAAAAACAGCCGCAAGGCACGCTAAAATGCGTAATTTGGTTTTCATACAACAATAGTTCGTTAAAAAATTAATCATAGACTAAGCGGCATCAGTCGCCAAGCCAAAGAGTTCTTTGACAAGTTTAG
>CANQZK010000136.1 GCA_947628285.1 uncultured Muribaculaceae bacterium | reverse complement strand
GGGCGGCCGGCGGCCTTGTAGGCCTGATAGGCGGCCTCGTTGTCGCCCAGACGGGCGTATATCTGTCCCAACAGGAAACGCAGACGGATTTTCTGCGCGCCCGACGCTGCCTTGATGGCCGCCTGAAGGTAGGGTAACGACTCCTGCAGACGGTCGCTCTTGATCAGATAGTCGGCATAGACAAAGTTGTACAGGCCGCGCAACGTGGCGTTTGTGAGGTCGGTCTCCTTGATACGGTGCAGAATCACTTCGGCTTCAAACAGCCATCCTAACGAGACGTATGAGCGCGCCTGCCACAGCTGCGCCTCGGTGACGGTGACAGGCAGCCATGAGAAGTGGCGGCTGATGTAGAAGAACGTAGAAGCCGCTCCCAAAAAGTCGCCGTTGAAGTACTGGCCGCGGCCCATCATCATCCATGCGTTGTGCAGGAAGGGGTTGTATTCCTCGCGTTTGAGCCAGGCCTTGGTCTTGGCGTCGCGTTTGCCGCCTTTCACCTTGGGGCGTTTCTTGATTGAACGCAACTGGATGGCTTTCTGGCCTTTCTCGATTGAACGGGTGAAGTCGCCCTGCGGCTGCGGGGCTTTCTCGTCGGCTTTGGCCTCGACGGGGTGCATCAGCACAAGGCGCGTGTAGTCGTCCTCGTACTTGTCCTCCATCTCCTGCAAGGTCTCCTTGTAATGGGTGTCGCCGTTGTAATATATATTATAACGTGTGATGAAGGCCTGATACTGACGGGTGGCGGCCGTGTTCTTGCGAGTGGAACACGATATCAGAGCCGCGGCCATGACCATGACCGCGACTGTAAACAAGCCTTTCCGACGCAATGCCTTCACATTTACCATATCTACATATTAACGCAAATTCAGCCGGTTTATTGTTGCTTGGTTTCGGCCGCGGGCGCCGGCGGATACGAGATGCGTGTATGATAGATGGTCATGAGGCGTTTGACGAATACTTCCTTGATGAGCCGTATGTCACGGAACTGCAGGGGCGAGTCGTCGTGCAGGCCCTCGTCAATCTGTCCGTCTATGATTCTGTTGACCAGCTCGGTGATGGACTTGCGGTCATACTCCTTGAGCGAGCGCGAGGCGGCCTCGACGGCATCGGCCATCATCAGCAGCGAGGTCTCGCGCGAGCGCGGGTTCGGGCCGGGATAGGTGTACGGCGTGGGGTCGACGGGCGCGTCGCCGGCAGCCTTGCAGGCCTGGAAATAGAAGTATTTGGCTTTTCCGGCGCCGTGGTGCTCGGATATGAAGTCCTTGATTACGGCGGGGAGTCCGGCCTTGTCGGCGCGGCGCAGGCCATCGATCACGTGGCCTATGACAATGCGGGCGCTCTGTTCGGGTGAGAGCGTATCGTGGGGGTTGACGCCGTGCTGATTCTCGGTGAAGAAGGCGGGGTTGGTCATCTTGCCTATGTCGTGGTAGAGCGCGCCGGCGCGTACCAGCGATTCGTTGGCGCCCATAGCGCGGGCGGCGTCGGAGGCCAGATTGCTCACGCTCATGGAGTGCTGGAAGGTGCCGGGGCATTTGTCGCTGAGCTCGCGCAGCAGTTTCTGATTGATGTCGGCCAGCTCCACAAGGGTTACGACGGACACGAACCCGAATATGCGCTCGACGGCGAACATGACGATGTAGGCCGTCGATGTCAGCAGCGCGTTGGTGAGCAGGAAGACGGGCATACGGACCGTGAAGCCCTCAAACGAACCGTTCATGAGCAGCTCAAGCGCCACATATGATATGAGGTAAGCCACGGCCACGATGCCGGATGTGAGCAGCAACTGCGAGCGGCGGCTCAGCTCGCGCAGACTGTAGACAGCCGCGGCCGAAGCACAGAACTGCAGGAAGATGAACTCCAGTGCATAGGACGTGATGGGCGCGATGAGCAGCACGCACACCATGGAGGTGAACAGAGCCGAGCGGCTGTCAAAGAACACCAGCACCAGCACCGGCACAATAGCCATGGGCACAATGTACACGCCGCCGGGGATGAATGAGTTCAGCGCCGCCGCGAACAGGAAGAATATCAGCGTCAGCAGCACTATGAAGGCCGTGCTGCGGAAGCTCTTCCAGACTTCGGGGTGGATGAAGGCGAAGTAGCCGCACAGCAATGTCAGCAGCAGGGCCACGTAGACGAACTGTCCCAACAGCATCAGCAACGTGGAGTGCGTGGAGTGCGTCAGCTGGGCATCCAGCATGGTCTCATACGTCTGCAGGTTGGTGAAATCCTGGGCAGATATGATGGCACCCTTGTCGATGATGGTCTGGCCCTGGACTATCACGCCGCGGTCGGCGGTCAGCGTGGCTAACTCGTTGGCATAATGGCGGTCGTTCTCCGTTTGGTTGAACACTATATTTGGACGGAGGACGGACGCCAGGCCGGTGGATATGAAGTAGCTGTGCAGCGACTGGTCGGTTATCATCGAGTCCAGCTTCATGTAGACATCGCGTGTGGAGGTGAAACCGTCGGTTGAGCGTTCGGTCAGGATGTTCTTTTCAAGCAGACGCACGCGGGGCAGGTCGCCGTTGCGGATTCCGGTGAGCACGCTCGCGTCCACCACCCCGTTCTCATATGCGCGGCGGATGTAGTTGCCCAATTTGCGGGCGTTGTTTGAGCCGGTCATCTTGGGCAGCGCGTCTATGATTGAGTCGACCACCTTGCGGTCGTACTGATACACAGGCACATAGTATGCGTCGATGGTGTCGCGCATGCGCCGCAACGTGGCCGAATCCGGGTGAATGGGGATATCGAACGGGGCTATGAGCTTGGCGTAATTCCACGGGCGCCCCTCTTCATAATTGAACTGGTGCGTCTTGTGGTGCGGGTACAGCCACACTATTATGACGGTGACTCCGAGGAGCAGCAGCAGTCTGTTGAGTAAGGCTCGAGACATAAGTTATTGTATACGGTTGGCGGATTTGACGCCTTCGATGGTCATTGTCTTGGCGCACAAATCATTGACTACATCGACAGAGGCCACAAGCACCCACAGGTCGCAGTTGAAAACCTGGGCCGACGCTTCGATGTCGAGCTTGCGGATGTCGATAGCTAAATTGTTGGATATCATATTGGTGAGCTCCTGGAGGATGCCGTGACGGTCGATGCCCTCAATGTGCACATGGGCCATGAATTTGGCGCTGACCGTCTCCCACTTGACGGCCACGATGCGCGGGCCGAATCCGGCCTTGAGCATCTGGGCGCGGGGGCAGTCCAGGGTGTGCACTTCCACGTCGCCGTCGTCGTTGATGAAGCCCATTACGTCGTCGCCCGGCAGGGGCATGCAGCATGAGGTGGTGACGAAGTTCTCGGGGCCGTTCTCGTTGGTGTGGAGCGTATAGGTCTCCTTGGCATTTATCTTGGGTTTGGGCTTGTCGGCGGGCTTTTCCTCGGCCTTTTCAGCCTCGGTCTCGGGCTTGCGCTTGGTTATGCGCAGCAATTTGCCAAACAGGCCCTGCGATTTGGTGTCGGTCTGCGAGGGTTTGCGCAGGGCGCGCACCAGGAATTCGCCCAGCATGATTTCCTCGTTGCCGAGCTGGTAGGCCAGCTCGTCGCGGTTGTCTATGTGATATGTGCCCAATATCTTGGATATCACGGGGTTGGTATCGGGTATATTGTGCTCTGCCAGCCAGTCCTTGAGCATCTCGCGGCCGCGGGCTATGGTGGGCTGGCGCAGCTTACGCAGGGCGGCGCGCAGACGTGTCTTGGCGTGTGCCGTGACAAGGAAGTCGGCCCACTGCGGCTGGGGCTGCTGCGACTGCGAGGTGAGGATTTCCACCTGGTCGCCCGAGGCCAGACGCTGGCTCAGGGGCACAAGGCGGTGGTTGACCTTGCCGGCTATACAGTGCATGCCAATTTCGGAGTGGAGCGCGAAGGCGGCGTCGAGCACCGTGGCGCCCGTGGGCAGGGTCAGCAGCTCGCCTTTGGGTGTGAACACGACAATCTCAGACGAGAACAGATTGAGTTTCAGCGTGTCCAGGAAGTCCATGGCGCTCGGCTCCGGGTTGTCCAGAATGTCCTTGATGGTGCGCAGCCAGGCGTTTAGTTCGGGCTCTTCCTCGCCCTCGCCCACCTTGTATTTCCAGTGTGCGGCGAAGCCTTTTTCGGCAATCTCGTCCATGCGGCGCGAGCGTATCTGCACTTCAATCCAGTTACCGTCCGGGCCCATGACGGTCAGGTGCAGGGCCTGATAGCCGTTGGCCTTGGGGGTGACAATCCAGTCGCGCGTGCGGTCGGGGTGCAGGCGGTACAGGTCGGTGATGGCCGAGTAGATGTTCCAGCAGATGCTCTTCTCGCGTGCCTGGTCCTCGCACTCGAACACTATGCGCATGGCATAGAGGTCATAGACCTCCTCAAAGGGCAAATGCTTGGATTCCATCTTGTTCCAGATGGAGTAGACGGACTTCAGGCGCGCTTTGGCCTCGTATTTGAGGCCTAACTCGTCCAGTTTGCGCTTGATGGGCAGCGAGAAGTCGCTGTACACGGCTGCGCGACGGGCCTCGCTCTCGCGGATTTTCTCGGAAATGCTCTCGTAGGCCTCGGGGTGTTCATATTTGAAGGCGAGGTCCTCAAGCTCGGTCTTGATGGCGAACAGGCCCAGACGGTGTGCCAGCGGCGCGTAGATGTACAGCGTCTCGCCGGCAATCTTGTACTGCTTGTTGGGGGCCATCGAGCCCAGGGTGCGCATGTTGTGCAGACGGTCGGCCATCTTGATGAGCACCACGCGGATGTCCTCGCTCATGGTGAGGAGCAGCTTGCGGAAGTTCTCGGCCTGGGCCGAGGCCTTGTCGCCGAAGATACCGCCCGAAATCTTGGTGAGGCCCTCGACCAACTGGGCTATCTTGGCGCCGAACTGGCGTTCGATGTCCTCGGTGGTATAGTCGGTGTCCTCAACCACGTCATGCAGCAGGGCCGCGCATATCGATGTCGAGCCCAGGCCGATTTCCTGGCTGGCAATCTTGGCCACGGCGATGGGATGCAGGATGTAGGGCTCGCCCGAGCGGCGACGCACGCCCTTGTGTGCCTCCTTTGCAAACCGGAAGGCACGTTCAATTATTTCGACCTTTTTGCGATGGTTGCTTTTCAGATAGCCGTCCAGAACGTCGGCAAAAGCGGCTTCGACCATTCGGTCTTCTTCTTCGGGAGACATATTGCGAGGGTCACTCATGGCTTTTTCTTTTATATTAACTGCAAATTTAGTATTTTTGTACCATTTATCAAACCACTTTCGATAAAAAATCGCAGGTACCGGAACTGAATTATTACGATAAATGTTATAATCTAAATCGATTGCATATGTCAGAACATCACACGTCAGCCCACGTCATAAGCGGCCATGCGGGCAGCAGGCTCAACCGTGCATTCATGCTCGGGATAGGGCTGAACGTTGCCTACGTAATTCTAGAAGTTATTTAGGGATACTCGGAAAATAGCCAACTAATTGTTTGGCAATTTCATAGATGATTTGTAACTTTACAAAGAACCC
>CANQZK010000135.1 GCA_947628285.1 uncultured Muribaculaceae bacterium | reverse complement strand
CGCCTGATGTACCGGATGCCTCCAGGGGACGTGTGGGGGTGTTGAGCCAGATGTCCACGCCGGTAACCAGACGCTTGGCCACGATCATGTTGTAGTCCTCCAGGAAGATGATCTTGCCCAGGAACTGGGGCATGCGGGAGATTTCCATGATGCGCTTGATCAGGCCCTGGCCGGCGCCGTCGGCGGGGTGAGCCTTGCCGGAGAAGACGAACTGCACGGGGAACTGGTCGTTGTTGACAATCTTGGCCAGACGGTCAAGGTCGGTGAACAGCAGGTGAGCGCGCTTGTAGGTGGCGAAGCGGCGGGCGAAACCGATGATCAGAGCGTTGGGATTGATGCGGTCCAGGATGTCGATGACAGCGGAGGGATCGCCCTGGTTGGCCAGCCATTTGGCCTTGAAGTCGCGCTTTACGAAGTTGATGAATTTGTTCTTCATCGTCATGCGCAGATCCCAGATTTCGTCGTCGGAGCAGTTGAAGATGGGCTTCCATGATTCGGGGTCGCTTTGGTTCTGGAAGAATGTGGGGCCGAACTTGGCCAGATAGAATTCCTTCCACTCGCTGGCGGCCCATGTGGGCATGTGCACGCCGTTGGTCACGTAGCCTACGTGGCTTTCTTCCCAGGTGTAGCCTTTCCAGATGCCGGCGAACATCTTCTGCGACACGATGCCGTGCAGCTTGGATACACCGTTGGCTTCCTGGCAGGTGTTCAGGGCGAACACGCTCATCGAGAAGCGCTCGTTGGTGTCGGGGTTCTCGCGGCCCATGTTCATGAGGTCCTGCCATGAGATGCCTAACTTGGCGGGGAACTCGCCCAGGTATTTGCCGGCGAGGCCTTCGTCAAAGTAGTCGTGGCCGGCGGGTACGGGGGTGTGTACGGTGTAGAGGCCGGAGGCGCGCACCAGTTCAAGAGCCACGTTGAAGTCCAGGTGGTCGTTCTGCACGTAGTCCACCAGGCGCTGCAGGTTGAGCAGTGCGGCGTGGCCTTCGTTGCAGTGGTAGAGCTGGGCCTTCACGCCTAATTTCTGGAGCATCAGCACGCCGCCGATACCTAACAGATATTCCTGTTTTATGCGGTTCTCCCAGTCGCCGCCATAGAGCTGGTGGGTGATTGAGCGGTCGAACTCGCTGTTCATGTCAAAGTCGGTGTCGAGCAGGTAGAGCTTCATGCGGCCTACGTTGACGCGCCAGATGTGGCAGTAAACCACGCGGCCGGGGTAGGGCACTTCCAGCACCATGGGGTGGCCGTTCTTGTCCAGCACCTGTTCGATGGGGAGCTGGTTGAAGTTCTGGGGCTCGTACTGAGCTATCTGCTGGCCGTCCACGCTCAGGCTCTGGGTGAAGTAGCCGTAGCGGTAGAGGAAGCCGACGGCGGTCATGTCGACGCGCGAGTCGGAGGCCTGCTTGATGTAGTCGCCGGCCAGGACGCCCAGACCGCCGGAGTAGATTTTCAGGCAGTTGCACAGACCATATTCCATGGAGAAGTAAGCCACGGAGGGGACGTCGGTGCGCATGGGCTGTGCCAGATAATTGTGCAGGTTACCGCATACCAGATTGACGCGTTCCATGAGTTCTTTGTCGGCGAGGATTTCGTCGATGCGTTCTGACTCGAGGCTCTGGAGCACCTTTACGGGGTTCTCGCCGGTCGAGCGCCACTGTTCGGGGTCAAGGTCACGGAAAAGGGCCTTGGCTTCGCTGTTCCAGACCCACCAGAGGTTGCGGGCCAGCTCCTCGAGGGGTTTGAGCTGGGCGGGCAGGTCGGTCTTGACGATTACGTCGCGAAGCACCGGGGTGTTTGTCTTGCTAACTGGAATTTTCATGTGAAAGTTCTTTATTGGATGTTTGTTTGTTTCTGAGTTGAATGCCTTAGCTGGATCTGAAGCTATAATATATATAATATATATGTGTCTTTTGGCTTATTTGTCGGTCTTGCCGGCGGCGATGCGCGCGGCGGCCTTGTCCGCAGCTATGTCATAAGCCTGTTGGTAGGCGCCGATGAAGTTGCTCCAGTCTGCGGCGGCTGCTGTGGCGCGGGCGGCCTTGGCTATGGCCTTGAGGCGCGCGGGGCTGTCAGCCATCAGCTGTTCCAGGCGGTCGGTTATGTCGGCCACCACCTGGGCATAGTTGGAGTCGGTGCGGTTGACTACGCTCACGCCGCAGTCGGCAAATGAGTTCTCGGTGGTGTCCAGCACCCACTGTCCGAAACCGCTCAGCGAGGTGGTGATGGTGGGCACGCCGAAGGCCACGCTCTCCAGCGGGGTGTAGCCCCAGGGCTCGTAGTAGGAGGCGAAGACGGTGGCGTCCATGCCGATGAGCAGGTCGTAGTACGACATATCGAAGATGCCGTCCGAGCCGTTCAGGTAGCAGGGCACGTAGATAACGGACAGACGGTCGCCCTCACGTGCGGCGGCGAAACCTAACTGATGTATGCGGTTGTTGATGGGGTCGTCGTTGTAGTTGTGCAGGGCGTGGGTCAGGACGGGGTCGGCCAGGCGTGTCACCAGGTTGTCGTCGATGGCGCGGCGCAGGTCGGCGCGCGGGTCGCCGCACCAGGCGGGCACCATCACGAAGGCCACTACCGGGCGCGGTGTGCCCTGGCTCTGCAGGCGGGCCATGGTGTCCAGGAACACGTCGATGCCCTTGTTGCGGTACTCGCAGCGGCCCGAGGTGGCTATGATGAAGGTATCGTCGCCCAATTCGCGGCCGGTCAGAGCCGATGCCACGCGCAGCATGCACTTGCGGGCACGGGCGCGTGCGGCGGCGAATTTCGATGCCGACGGCACGAATCCGGGCTCGAAACCGTTGGGCGTCACCACGTCGGGGCGGCGGGTGAGCAGCTGTGTGGCCTCGCGGGCGGTGACATCGCTCACGGTGGTGAAGGCGTCGCAGTTGAGCGTGGCGGCCTTCTCAAGCGAGTGTTTCGAGTCCATGTTCAGTTCGCGGGCCATCTGGTCGCCGTCATAGCCCTTGAGATAATCGTACAGGGGCTTGCCGTTGCCGCATATGCTGCGGCCTATGCTGGTGGCGTGGGTGGTGAACACCGTTCCCACCGAGGGCAGACGGTCCTTGACGTAGAGCAGTCCCATGCCGGTGGTCCATTCGTCGAAGTGGGCTATTACGCGCTTGTCCTCGGCCTTGAAGAACTGTACCAGGCTTTCCACCACGTAGCCGGCCGCGCGTGAGAAGGCGCAGGCCTCGTCATAATCGCCGTAGGCGTGGAGCGAGTCGACGTGGAATTTATCCCACATCGTGCCGTAGAATCCGTCCTTGGAGGCGTACAGGCCGTCGAACTTCACCAGGATGGCGATGGGGCGGCCGGGGATTTCCCAGCGACCAACGCGGACGCTCATGCCGTCGGGCAGCAGAGCCGACTGCAGCCATTTGCGCAGCAAAGTCTTGGATTCGGTGAAAGTAGGTGCCGGATTCTCGGCCGACCAAACGTCGGGTCCGATGAATATAATTTTGTCCTTGTAGTCTTTCTGCAGGGTTTTTGCTTTGGTAGACAGCACGGTATATATGCCGCCGACCTTGTTGCAAACCTCCCAGCTGGTTTCAATAATCAAGTCAATCGATTTATGGGCCATGTTGAGATTTGATTTTCAGGCCGCAAAGGTACGAATTTTTTTCGGACTAAGCAAAAGAATTATCCGCGTTAACATTAACAAAAGGGGCCGGCGGCACTGCGGCGATAACCGGGATGAATCATGATTAATCCTGATTTAACCTGATTAATCATGATAAATCCTGATTTTGCCTGATTCATCTTGATTCATCTTGATTTAGCCTGAGAAGCCTGATTTAGCCTGAGGAACCCCGCTAATGTTAACTATTGTTAAACCCTCGCCGGGCCGTTAAACCTTCGGCCCGCGCGGCAGTCATACTGATACAAGCAAGACGAACAAGCAATTTTTCATAGTAACACAGTATTTTACTCTTTTTGATTAAATAAAAAATCCCCGACTCGCGAAGAATCGGGGATTTTTTAGCGCCATAATGGCCGCAAGGACGGTTTTTTTCTTAACTTTGCACAAATTTCTCCCAAATGGCTAATTCTTCATCTGATTTTTTCGCGAAAGTCAAGGCTTTCTACAAGGGACACCCCGTCATTTCGGGGCTGTGTTTGATGGCGCTCAGCATGGTCATCCTGCTGTGGCTGGCCATGGTGTTCCTGGACTTCTGGACTGACCACGGCGATAACGCCACCGTCCCCCAGGTCAAAAACATGTCGTACGACAGTGCCCGCGCCTTGCTTGAAGAACATAATCAGCAGATTGTCATCTCCGACTCGATATACGACACCTCACTGGCCCCCGGCACCGTGATTGAATCATGGCCCAAGGCCGGCGCCACGGTCAAGTCGGGCCGGCAGGTGTATGTCACGCTGACGGCTTTCTCGCCCAAACTTGTGTCCATCTCGGCCCCCGTCACGGGCGTGTCGGTGCGCCAGGCCATATCCTACCTCAACGCCCTGGGCATAAAGTCGATACGCCAGGTGAGCGTGCCCTCCGAGTATCCTGACCTGGTGGAGAGCGCCCACGCCGACGGCCGCCCCATCGGTGTAGGGTCCATGCTGCCCGTGGATGCATCGGTGGTGCTGGAAGTGGGCACGCTGCCCGAGCCTCTGCCCTACGACGAGCTGACCGACTCGCTGGGTCTCGAGCCTGCCCCCGCCGTAGATGACGATGACACCGGCTATTCAACCTACACTGACGACGAACTCTGATGGCCGACGACGAAGAAGAACTCTACGACGAGGAAGTGGCGGACAGTGACGACGCCGCCCAACGCCCGGTGATTATCGACGGCACGGACGGCCGCGAGATGTATGAGCATTTCCGCTTCGTGGCCGACAAGGGCCAGCAGCTTCTGCGTGTCGACAAGTTCCTGGTGGCGCGCCTGGAGAAGTCCAGCCGCAACCGCGTGCAGCAGGCCGCCGATGCCGGCTGCATCCTGGTCAACGGCCGCGTGGTCAAGAGCAACTACCGTGTCAAGCCCCTTGACGTGGTGCAGGTGGTCATGGACCGCCCGCGCTACGATTTCGAGGTCGTGGCCCAGGACATCCCGCTGGACATCGTCTATGAGGACGCCGACGTATTGGTGGTCAACAAGCCCGCCGGGCTGGTGGTGCACCCCGGCCACGGCAACTACTCAGGCACCCTGGTCAACGCCCTGGCCTGGCACTTCAAGGATAATCCTGACTATGACGTGACCGACCCGCGCATGGGCTTGGTGCACCGCATCGACAAGGACACATCCGGCCTGCTGGTGGTGGCCAAGACACCCGACGCCAAGACAGACCTGGGCCGACAGTTCTTCGCCAAAACCACGCGCCGCGAGTATGTGGCGGTGGTGTGGGGCGCGCCGAATCCGCCGGCCGGACGCATAGAGGGCAACATCGGCCGCTCCGTGCGCGACCGCCTTCAGATGGCCGTCTTCCCGGACGGCAGCGCCGGCAAGCATGCCGTGACGCATTACAGCACCGTCGAGCCCCTGGGCCACGTGTCGGTGGTCAAGTGCGTGCTGGAGACCG
>CANQZK010000134.1 GCA_947628285.1 uncultured Muribaculaceae bacterium | reverse complement strand
CACCTGCAGCTGCTCGCCGCCGCCGAAGATGTTGTGGTTCGTGACGCCCACCATCAGGCCCGGGCCGATGTAGCTGTTGCTCTTGGACGATGCGTTGACCTCAAGCGACACCTCCAAGGGCGCGTCGAAGGTACAGTCGACCAGTACGTCGAGCGTGGGGCGCTCGGCTGTGGTGTCGGGCACCACGTTGATGTCAATGCCGCGGAAGATGCCCAGGCGCGACAGATAGGTCTGCGTTCGGTTCATGTTGCGAACGGAGAAGGTGCGACCGCTGCGGAAGGTGACACACTCCGGGATGAGCTTGCGGCGCAGGCGCGAGGGCATCATCTGCACCAGCGTCAGGTCGGGGCGCATCTCCACGGTGTCAGGCACGGCCCGGCCACGGTAACGGTTCACCACCACGGTGGTGTGGCCGGTGACATAGCGTTGCGACGCCCAGCGGGGCATGTTCGAGGCAAGGTCGAGCCGCAGGGCCACGCGGCCGCGAGTCTGTATGCTGTCGGCCAGATATTCAATGTAGTCGGGGCGGAAAAAGTAGTAGCCGCGGTTGCGCAGCGAGTTGGTGATGCGTATGCGGGCAGCGCTGAGCGAATCGACCGAGTAGCGGTTGCCGGCGCGCAGATAGGGGGCAGCCAGGGCCAGCGAGTCGATGACGTGGTTCAGGTGGCAGGTGTCGGCAGGCAGCATGACCGTGTCCAGCGGGAAGGCTATGCCGGGATGGACGGTGTAGCGAATCTTGGCCTTGCGCGGATTGCGTGCCGGGATGAGCTCAAAGGTGGATTTGCCGCGGAAGTAGCCGTTGTTGTGCAGAATCTGGTCAATCATTTCGGTGCGCACCTCGGGGCGGACATCGCTCACCAGGACCGGCTCGCGGGCGAATTTCTCGTAAAGCCAGTGCTTCAGGCCCTTGGGCGGGTTGGGCCAGTTGTTGTAGGCCCACAGACCCAGGGGGAAGGGGTAGCGCCAGTTGAACATCTTCAGATAGTTGTTGGGCGCCACGTTGACGGCGTCGTAAACGGCCTCGGTGACGCCGGGGACAACCTTCAGGGTGTCGGGCTTTACGTAATCAATGCCCTTGAGGCCTATGTAGAGCTGCTCGTCGGCAGGGATGCGGCGGGTGGTCGAACACGAGGCGGCCAGCAGGACGGCCAGCAGGGCTATGGCTATGCGGAGGGTCTTCATCGGTCTTCGGTTTTAGAGGCGGGGTCGGCGGCCTGTACTGAATCCGGCACCGGCTGCTGCGGCGCAGGTTGTTGCGGCGCCTGCTCGCGGCGGTGGCGACGGCGGAACAGACTGCGCAGCGTGGCCAGCTTGCGTTTGTACACAAAGCCTACGCCGGTCTGGGTGATCTCGCCCTCGAGGATACTCTCGAAGCCGGTGTGGCGGAACAGACGCACGTACATGGTCTGGGTCCGGTTGAGGTAATAGTCAAACGAAATGTCGTTGATGAGGTTCTGCGAGAAGTTCTCGTCGGCGTTGGCGTCGGTGGAGTAGTTGCCGCCCACTACGATCTTGAAACGGTCGTTGAACAGCGACTTGGACACCTGGTAGCTGTAGCTGGTGGTCTGGCGGGTGTCGCCGTTGCGGGTGCGGTCGTACTGGTCGATGCCGAATGAAATGTCCACGCCGCGGATGTTGTTGGCGGCCCATGTGTTGAGCTGCGAGGCCAGGAACGAGTACAGGGGATTACCGGACAGGTTGGTGCTGGCCGATGTGCCCGGGCCGGTGTATACGTTGTAGAGCAGCATGTTCATGGCCTGGTTGGCGCGCTGCTCGGCGCTCATGGTCTGCAGCTCGTTGGCCACGGTGATGTCGTCGTCGGTGGAGAGGTCGAAGGCCACGTTCATGTTCTCGAGCGTGCCGGTCACGGCCAGGCTGACGTCAAAGTTGACCAGGCGCGAGTTCTGGCCGCTCTGGGTGACGTTGGCCTTGAGCACGTCCACGGCATGGACGTTGAGCACGGGGTTCATCATCTCGCCGTTGAAGGCCACGTATGAGCCGCCCTCAAAGTTGAACAGTTTCTCGCTCATCAGGGGCGGGGTGTAACGCACAAAGCCCTTGTTGATGTTGAGACGGCCGGTGACGCGCGGCTCCGAGAAGGGCGTCATGGTCATCTCCACGGTGCCGTCGGCCTGGATGCGCACCTTGTCGTTGCCGTTGGACGAGAGGTCAACGTTGATGGTCGAGCCGTTCTGGACATTGAGGGTGGCGTCGAGCATCAGGGCCATGGAACTTTCCACAATGGAGTCGGCGGCGCTCACGGCCAGGGTGTCGGCGAAGTTGACGAATTTCACCATATCGTCGTTTGAGTAATTGGTGATGGTGTTGACGGCCTCGGGCATGACGTAGGTGATGTTGGTGCCGGGCAGTATGCCCAGGTTGGCGTTGACTCGCATGAACTCCATATTGCCGCGCACGGTGGCGTCGAAGTCAATGAATCCGCGGCCATACACATCGGCGCCCTTGGGAGCGCGTGACGTGTTGCATATCTGCATGTTGGAGGCGTTGAGTCTGAGGTTGACGGCGGGGTTGGACATGTTGTGCAGGTCCACGGTGCCGTTGAGGAACAGCGGGTTGTCGTTGACGCCGCTGACGGTGAAGCTGTCCAGGCGCACCACGTTGGCCTCGACGGGTATGCGGCGGTCGCTGAAGGCGTATGATGTGCCCATGATGGTGGCCTTGATGGCCGTCTTGTCGAACTGCAGCCAGCCGTCAAAGGTGGGCTCGCCGGCGGTGCCACCGATGTCCATCTTGCCGTTGAGCGTGCCGCTCAGACGGCCCACGGTGGAGGGCAGGAAGGGATTGACGGTGCTCAGCGGGAAGTGTATCATGGAGAAGTCCAGGGCCAGGGGCGAGCCGGCGGTAGAGTCGTTGAGCGCGCCGCTCACGGTTATGGTCTTGACGGAATCCACGGTGACGTCGGCGGTGGCGCGGATGCGGCCGCCCAGGTCGGTGTCAACATCGAAGGTGGCGCCGATGTCCCCTACCCGCTGGCGGTCATAGAAGAAGTCGGTCAGGGCTACATCGCCGGTGCCGGTGATGTCCGAACCGTCGCGGCCGAGGCGCACGCGGGCGGTGAGGTCGCCCTTGACGGGCGGCGCGAAGGGGTTGAGCGAGAGCCAGTCGGACAGATGTATGTCCTCAAGCTCGACGTTCAGGGCCTCCTGCTCGCCGTCATGCCCCTCGGCGTGGTTGGTGTAGATGGCCAGCGACGAGCCGGCGCCGTGAGCGTGCAGGTTGGCGTCGATGTGGCTGTGGGCAAAGCGGTAGGTTATGAAGTTGTCGTCGTTGACGGTCCATGGTTTGTAGGCTATGACGGGGTCGACGGGGTCGAAGTGCGCGGTGACGGCCGAGTCGGTCAGTTCGGCGCGCAGACCCACGAAGTAGCCCTCCTTGTCCTGAATATTGCGCTGGCGCACCTGCATCATCAGCCGGTTGTCGGCTATGAAGCCGTTGAGGCGCACGTGGGCCCACTCGTCGAAGGTGCCGGGCTGGTTGTCTATGGCGGCGGCCATGCCTATGGTGTCGCCGTGCTGGCCCAGCCGCAGCGTGACGGTGTCAAGCCGTGTGGTGCCGGTGGTCAGGCCCAGGATGCCGGCGTCGAGGTTGAGCAGCGAGTCATTTGACACGGTCAGGTGCATGGACTGCATGGATGTGCGGCTGTCGGCCAAGATGTCGGTCAGCACGTTGTTGCTGCCGCCGTTGATGTCGAGCAGGAAGGGCGGCATGACCTGCTGCAGACGGCTGACGCTGATTTTCTTCTCGGCGGTCAGGGTGTCCAGAACGGCGGCGGTGGCTGCGAAACCCTCGGCCAGGCGCTGCAGTGAGCGGTCGGAGCTCATGTAGGCGTAGAGATCGCGGTTGTGCAGCATCAGGTTGGTGACGGAATCATTGGCGTTGAGTCGCGCCGTGACGTTATCCACGCTTATGCCGCCGACCTCGGTCTTGTAGTTGAGTCCGTGCAGGCGCACATCGGCGGCTATGGTGTTGGTCTTGGGGGTGTATGATGCGTCGGCGCTCAGGCTGGCCTCGACTGTGGCCGGCTCCGGCGAGAATCCCAGGGCTTTCAGGTTGATGTAGTCGCCGTCAAGCGCGGCGGTCCAGGTGTAGGTGTCGCCGGCAAGGTTGCCCTTGGCGTCAAGGGTGAAGCGGGCGTTGGGATTGACGGAGCGGGCCGCCACGGTGGCGTTGCCGTCGGCAATATCGACGTCGGCCGATATGCCCGTATAGTCATAGCCCTGATAGACGGCCTGACGTACGTCCAACTTGGCAGTCAGGCGCATATCGGGCGTGAAGGGATTGTAACCGTGGCCGTCGGCGGTGATGTCGGCGGTGATGCTGCCCACGCCCAATGAGGGCATGAAGGCGTTGACGGGGAACTGTGCGGCGCGGAGGTCCACCTTGTAGTCCTCGGCGCGGCTGTGCCAGTCGGCGTCCAGGCTGATATCGCCGCCTGAGGTGCGGGCGGTCAGGTTGCCGGCAATGTTGCCGGAACGCATGCGCACATCGCCGTCAAGCATGGTCAGGGGGATGTTGATGAGCTTGGCCGTGGCGGGGTCGAACAGCGATGATTTGAGCGAATTGATGTCGATGATGGCGCCGCGCAGGGCTATGTCGCCGTTCAGGGCGTTGATGTCGGCCGCAAAGGCGCCACCGATGTTGCCGCGGGCCTGCAGGCGGGCCATGCCGTTGACGGCCAGCGACAGGTTGTTGATGTCCAGACGGCCGGCGGTGCCGTTGATGTCGGCTTCGGCGTATACGCTGCCGCGGGCGGGCATTCCGCTCAGATAGGGCAGGAAGGCCGGGAACATAAGCTTGAGGTCGGACACGGCCAGGCCGCCGCGGGCCATGAGGCGGAGCGGCACGGAGGGGTCGGTAGTCATGTCGCCCATGCCCATGAAGGCTTGGGCCGAGAGCTCGGTGCCGGCCGGGGTGGATATGTTGAAGTCCTTGAAGTCGAGGCCCTGCTCGGAGATGTCAAGCGCGCCGGATGCGTCCAGGCGCACACCGCAGCGCTCAATGCCGCCTATGCGCACCGGCAGACGCACCGTAGAGGCGCAGTTGTAGAACTCGGACACAGTGAGGTCGACGGAATCGACCTGTATATAGCCGAAGTCGAGCCCCGGCAAGGGCCGCACGCCGCGGGTGGTGTAGAGCGCCGCCGAGCGGTTGAAATCTATCTTGCCAATCTGTATGGTCCAGGGGGCGGTGGTCGTTGTGGTGTCGACGGGCACCACCGGCGTGGCGGCTATCGTGGCCGAATCCGGCGCTATATAGGCCGCGTTCAGGCCCGTGCCCGCAAAGGTTTCAAGGTTGATGGTCTGGCCCTTGAGGTCGATGTGGCCGTCGTGCAGCTCGCCTCGGGCAATGTGCGCGCCCAGCGAGTCGATGACCGGCAGCATGCGCATGCGGTAGGTCAGGTCCGTAACGCCCAGGCGGCGTATGGCCACCGTCATGTCCGACGGAGCCGTCGTGTCGGCCGGGGCCGCCGCCGTCGTATCGGGGTTGAGAGTCATGTCCACGACGGCCCCGCGCAGGTCGCCGTCGTTGATGCTGATAGCCATGTCGGTGAATCGCAACGAGGCCGAACGCAGCAGCAGCTCGCGCGCATCGATGGTCATGTACATGGCCGAGTCCGGCCCGCCCATCACCATGCGGCCGCCGGCCAGACGGCTGTCCTCAAGCTGAGCCGTGCCGCTCAGCAGGGGCAGCAGCGCCACCTGCACCCGCGCCGTATCGGCCTGGATGCCCAGTCCGCCCGGCATGGCCATGCGCAGTCCGCCCAGCTCAATGTCCATAGGATAACGTAGCACGAACG
>CANQZK010000133.1 GCA_947628285.1 uncultured Muribaculaceae bacterium | reverse complement strand
GTCCAGACTGATGTCAATGCCGGACTCAGACAGCCACGGAAGCACCTGCGTACGGATGCCCTCCTGTCCCCAAGGCGAGTACAGAATAATAATGACGGCTGCCGGGACAAGCACAATGGCCAGCAATGCCAGCAACAGCACCTTGACGGTTTTTGATATGATTCGTGCGACCTTCACGTTGCGGAATAATGGATGAATTTAAATGTAAACACGCCCGGCCCGGATTTGTTCAGCAACCCTCATCGTCGAAAGCGCCACCGGCAAAATTACAAAAATAAAATAAAACACACCACCCTGATTGACATATATCCGTAGTACCGGGCCAAAACATGTAAATTAGTGCGTTCTGCAAGGGGCAAAACATGTTAATTAGTGCGTTCGGTCGGCCTTTCCGGTTAGAATACTTGAGGGGTAGCAAAACGTTGAATTGTAGGGATGCACGGCCCGTGCGTCCGCGCCACCGAATACATATATAACTCATACTCAACACCTTGCGCACAGACGCACGGGCCGTGCGTCCCTACAAGTCCATGTTTTGCCAAACGCTCAAAACTTGACTTAACACAGCGTCAGGTTGCCGGAGCTGGTTTGAGCCATTTGCCGCTGAACATGCGCCACAGGAAGATGAGGCCGCGGAAGCACAGCTCGACGGCCATGGCTATCCATACGCCGCGCAGGCCCATGGCGGGGGCCATCAGGGCGGCCAGGGGGATACGCACTGCCCATATGCTGCCGAAGTTCATGATGGCGGGGATGAGGGTGTCGCCTACCCCCACGAAGGCTCCGTAGGCCACGATGGAGGCGGCATAGAGGGGCTCGGCAAAGGCTTCGATGCGCAGCACTTCTACGCCCAGGGCGCGGATGGCAGCATCGGGGGTCATGATGTCCATCATCAGCGGGGCGGCCACGTACAGAATCACGCCCATGAGGGTCATGACGACAATGCCCAGGCCGACGGTCATGCTACAGAAGCCCACCATGAGGTCGCGCCGGCCCGCGCCGTAGCTCTGACCGACAAGGGTTGTGGCTGCGTCGCCCAGGCCGAATCCGGGCATGTAGCAGAGGCTCTCGGCGGTGACGGCAAAGGCGTTGGCGGCGATGGCCACCACGCCCAGCGGGGCCACAATGACGGTTATCATGACTTGCGCGCCGCAGAACACGGCGTGTTCTATGACCATGGGGGCGGAGATTTTGGAGGCGCGCCGCAGCACGGGAGCGGTGGGGCGGAATGAGCCGGGCTCGTTGCCGCGCAGACGCAGGTCGGGCTGGCGCACCAGCAGATAGTAGAGCATGAGCAGAGCGGTGATGACCTCGGCGGCCACTGTTCCCAGCGCGGCGCCGAACACGCCCAAGCCGGCACCGGGAACGGGCACGGCCACGCCGAAGATTTCAACGGTACGGTCGGGGAATATGAGAAACCAGTTGAACACGACGTCCATGAGGCACATCAGGCCGTTGAGCAGGCTGGGCACCTTCATGTTGCCGGCGCTGCGCAGCATGCCGCCGGCCATGTAGTTCATGGTGAGCATGGGCAGTGCGGCCACGAAGGTGGCGAAGTATACGGATGCGTCGCTGCAGATGGCCGGGGTTCCGCCCAACCAGCCGGGAAGCACGGGGGCGACGGCCAGCCCTATCAGGGCCATTATGAAGCCGAAGATGAGGCAGGATGTAATGCCCTGGCGCACCACGCGGCGGGCCTCATGCGGCTGGCGGGCGCCCAGACGGTGGGCTACCTGCACTGCAAAGCCGGTGGTGATGGACGAGCACAAGCCCCAGAACAGCCACAGCGAGCTGCTCATGAGCCCGACCGAGGCGGCGCCGTCTGCACCGAGACGTCCCACCATGGAGGCGTCGATGTACTGCATGAGTATGCTGGAAAGCTGTGCCAAGATGGCGGGCACGGCCAGCTGCATGGTGAGCCGCGCCTGCTCGCCACGGCTCACGGGGAGTCCGTTCTGTATTCGTGACAGGTCAGCCATGGGGACGCAAGCGGGCGGTTAGTTGTCGGACTGGTCTGACGGGTCTGACTCGTCTGACAAGTCTGACAAGTCTGAGCCCGGAGCCTTGGCCGGGGTGAACACCTGCATGGGCGCAACAGTGGGGATGGGTGTGCCGGGGTCGGGACGCGGCGAGGCGTCCATGAGGGCGTCCATCTCCGGCGGGATGACGAAAACATCGGCGGGGCTGAGCGGACGTATGCCCTTGAACAGCTTGAACTTGGGCAGGAACATCATGGACTTGCGCACCAGGAACAGCGGGGTGACGGCGCCGGAGGTCTCGGGCCACATCTTTATATATTCAGTGGTGCGGCCGGCAAAGCGGGCAAAAAGGTAGGCGCTCTCGGCCTTCACGAGCTTGTTGATGGTCGAATCGGCCTCCTCGGGGTACATCAGCAGCTCCACGTTGCCGTCTATGTAGATGCTCCTGAGCTCGCCGCCCTCAAAGCGGGCCACCATCTTCTTGCCGGATATCTGGCTGTAATAGTCGTCGACCATGCGCTCGGACGAGAAGCCGAAGTCGGGCAGTGTGACGCGGTCCATGGTGGAGTCGTTGGCGTGCACCTCGACGATGTTGCCGTATATCTGGCGCTCGCCGCTCCAGATGACGGGGGCGACGAACATGCGCATTGTCGAGTCAACCTCCGTAACGCGCATGGAATCGCACACGCCCTGCATGTCCGAGCGGTAAAAGCGCACGCGGGGGTAGATGTCGGCCACATGGGTGGTGTCGATGCGGAACGTAGCGGGGATTTCCGGTGCGGCGGTCAGCGTATCGGCGGGCACGGCGGCTATGTGCACCGTATCGAGCAGGCGGCGCGAGTTGATCTGGCGGCCGTGCAGATACAGGGTGTCGCCCTGGGAGTATTCGCGGATGAGCAGGCGCCCGGTGGCGTAGCAGCTGTCGGTCAGCTGGTTGACAAAGCCGTAATCGGCCGTTAGCGAGGCCTGACGGGCGGAGTCGGTCAGGATCATCTGTCCGTAGCAGCGACCCAGTCCGGCAGGACGGTCGTAGTAGATGGTGTCGGCCGTCATGGTGCGTCCTTCGGGCGATACGACCAGTGAGCGGTCATAGAGCACGGCCGTATCCAACTGCGTGTGATAGAGGGCGTTGCTGGTGTAGATTATGCCGCGCTTGTTGATTATCTCGCCGGGCGAGTGCAGCTCGGCTATGTGAGTATCGGTGTTGTAGAGCAGCGTGTCGGTGTAGATGTCCAGGGTGTCAGTCGAGGACAGGGAGTTGAGGTGGACGTCGACGTAGAAGTTGGCGTCCTTGGTCGAGGGCACGTACTCGCCCACCAGCGATGTCAGGCGGTTGGCCGGGTCGGTGAGCACACCGCCCTGGTCGTAGTAGCCCACGTCGGCGCGGATATCGTAGGTGAAGACATCTGTCTGAAGCTCTACATCGCGATTGATCATGCGCACCTTGCGGCCGGGGTCGGCATAGAGGAAGGCCATCTCAGCGGGGCCGTCGTAGTTGAGCTCGTCAGCGTAGACAAAGAGGGTGTCGCCCTGCTCCATGCGGACGTTGCCGAAGGCCTCGAACGACTCTGTGCCGGCATAGTAGTGGGCCGAGTCGCAGTACATGGTCATGGGGCCTTTGGTGAATACGACGTCGCCGGAAACGACGGTGAACGAGTCGGTCTGCGTCTTGTGCAGCTTGTCGGCACGGTCCAGAAACACGCGCTCGCCCGATGCGCGTCCGGCGCGTGGAATCTGCGGGCGGAATGCGGCGTCATCGGCCGGGCTCTGCGCCCATGCCGAAAACAACCCTGTCAGTACGGCGGCGACAAGGGCGGCGGTGACTGTGACTCTGCGCATGCCTTAGCGCGTTTTTACCCAGCCGTCGTATTTGAAGTCGCATCCGCGCCATCCGTCCTCGATGCGCACGTATGTGTCCTTGATTTTCTTTTTGAGCCAGTCCTGGATGATTTTCTCCTTGGCCGACTGCTCATACATGTCCTTGATGAGCTGATAATCGTCCGATAGGTTGGCGCGGTGGGCGGGGATGCGGCGGGCCAGCTTGACCACGGCCACAATCTCACGGCCGTGCTTGGGGTCGCGCATGATGAAAGGCTCCGACACATCGCCGGGCTCCATCGAGCCGACCTTGAGGGCTACTTCCTGGGGCAGCTGCGACATCTGGAAGCGCGTGGTGCCGGTCTCGGAGTTGACCATCACGCCGTTAGAATTGCGGGTATCCTTGTCCTGCGATACGAAGCGGGCAGCCTCCTCAAAGGTGAATTTGCCGACTTCAAGGTCGGTGCGGAGCGAGTCCAGACGCACAACGGCCTCGTCGAGGTCCTTCTGCTGCACCTTGGGTTTGAGCAGGATGTGGCGGGTGTTGATGCGGTCGCCGCGCTTCTCGATGAGCTGGATGATGTGGAAACCGTATTCAGTCTCGACAATCTTCGAAACCTTCTTGGGGTCGTTGAGGTTGAATGCCACAGCGGCATACTCGGGCACGAGCTGTCCGCGGCCCATGAAGCCGATTTCGCCGCCACGCACGCCCTCGGGGGCCTCGGAATAGAGGATGGCCAGAGTCGAGAAGTCGGCCTCGCCGCGGTTGACACGGTCGGCATAGTCGCGCAGACGGGCCTTGACGTCGTCAATCTCCTGGCGCGGGATGCGCGGATTTACGGTGATGATCTGCACCTCCACTTCCAGGGGCACGAAGGGAATCGAGTCCTGGGGCAGGTCATTGAAGTACTGACGAACCTGCGAGGGGGTTATCTTGACGTTCTTGGTGAGGTTCTGACGCACCTGGTTGACGCGGAAACGGTTGCGCAGGTTGGTGGCGTAGTACTCGCGGATTTCGTGGAAGGGCTTGCGGAAGTACTGTTCCACCTTCTCGCGGGTGCCCAGGTTGGTCACCAGGAAGTTCATCTGCGCGTCGGCCTGCTGCATGACCATGGATTCGGTCACCTCCACGGTGTCCAGGTCGGCCTGATGCAGGAACAGACGCTCAATGGCAATCTGCTCGGGCAGAACGCAGTAAGGGTCGCCCTCGATGGGCACACGATCCTGCTGGGCGTCTTGATAAGCCTGCTCGATTTCGGATTTGTAGATTGGCTCGTCGCCGATAATCCACGCCACTTCCTCGATTATATTGTTTTGCGCCATGCACCACAAACCGGCTGAAGCAGCGGCGACGACGGCGAACAGAGTCTTGAAATTCATGATTTTATGTAAATGATTGAAAAGTATGGCGACAAAGTTACGAAAACTTTCGCAAACCACAGCCCAAAGGTCAATGTTTTTTGCGGAAGAGGGCGGTGACGGCGGCGGGGGCGGTGAGGTAGGCCACGCAGACGCCGGCAAGGTCGGCCCAGAAGTCGTTGATGTCCGAGGGGCGGTCGATGGGCAGCAGGCCCTGGAGGGTCTCGTCGGCTGCGCTGAACAGGGTGGCGCCGAAGCATATCCACATCATGACGCGCGATGTGAGGGGCCGGCGGCGCGGGTCGACGCGGTGCCAGTCAAAGGCGACGGCTCCGACCAGGCCGCCCATCATGACGGCGTGGATGAGCTTGTCCAGCCCTGGTATCATGGGCAGGGTGTCGGGCTCGACGGGCTGCGGAGTTAGGGTGGCGTAAACGATGACCGCGACCACCAGGGCCGTGGGCCAATATCGGCTTATCAGGGTAAGGATTGTCTTCATATGTATGCCCCCAAAGATACGAAATATTGCCGGCAATTTTCGACAATATGGAAAAATGTAAGTCAAATCGATGTATTTAACAATTATTAACCCATAAAACGGCAAACGGATTACGTAATAGGGATCCTGAGAGCCTCAAGCTGGGCCCGGTCCTTTCTTGAGG
>CANQZK010000132.1 GCA_947628285.1 uncultured Muribaculaceae bacterium | reverse complement strand
CGATCGTGCCGCAACCCAACTGGCGCGACGATCTGCGCGATTTCAAGAAGCTGGGGCGCCCGCGGCTCTTCTTCGGAGTGTCGCCAGGCGCCATGGACTCGATGGTCAACCATTACACGGCTAACCGACGTCTGCGCAGCGACGACGCCTACACCCCCGGCGGACGCCACGGAGCCCGGCCCGACTATCCCACTATAGTATACTCGCAGATTCTGCGGCAGCTTTTCCCGGATGTGCCCATCGTGGCGGGCGGCATCGAGGCTTCGCTGCGGCGCCTGTCGCATTACGACTATTGGGCCGATTGTCTCAAGCCGTCAATCCTGATTGATTCCGGAGCCGACATGATTCTCTACGGCATGGGCGAGCATAACACCGTCCAACTGGCCCGCCGCCTTGACGCCGGCGAGCGCATATCCGACATTACCGACCTGCCCCAGAGCGTGGTCATGCGTCCCCTGTCCGAGATGCCCGCCGAAACGGACAGCGAAAACATCGTGCTCAATTCCTGGCAGCGCTGCCTGGCCGACAAGCGCTTGCAGTCGGCCAACTTCAAGCACATCGAGCGGCAGAGCAACTCGGCCGACGGCGGCCTGACTCTGTGGCAGGCCTACGGCGACCGCGCCGTCAAGGTGCTGCCCATGCTCCCCGCCATGACCACGGGCGAGATTGACGCCGCCTTTGACCTCCCCTTCACGCGCCTGCCGCATCCGCGCTACAAGGGCAAGACCATCCCGGCCTACGAGATGATACGCCACTCCGTCAACCTGCATCGCGGCTGTTTCGGCGGCTGCGCTTTCTGCACCATATCAGCCCACCAGGGCAAATTCATAGCCTCCCGCTCGCCCGAATCCATCATGCGCGAGGCCCGGCAGGTGACGCAGATGCCTGACTTCAAGGGCTACATATCGGACCTCGGTGGCCCGTCGGCCAACATGTACGCCATGGGCGGCCGCGACAAGAGCATATGCGCGCGCTGCCGCAAGCCCTCATGTCTGCACCCCGTGGTGTGCCCCAATCTCAACACCGACCACCGCCCGCTGCTGGACATCTACCGCCGCGTCGACGCCCTGCCCGGTGTCAAGAAATCCTTCATAGGCAGCGGCGTGCGCTACGACCTGTCCATGCACCGCACCGGCCGGCACGACGTCGATGCTGCCTCGGAGCGATACAACGAGGAGCTCATAACCCGCCACGTCAGCGGACGTCTCAAAGTGGCCCCCGAACACACCGAGGACTGCGTGCTGGAGGTGATGCGCAAACCCTCCTTCGATCTTTTCCACCGCTTCAAGGAGATATTTGAGCGCGTCAACGCCCGCCACGGCCTGCGACAGCAGCTGATCCCGTACTTCATATCGTCGCATCCCGGCTGCCGCGAAATAGACATGGCCGAGCTCGCCGTCAAGACCAAAGCCTTGAATTTCAAACTCGAACAGGTCCAGGACTTTACGCCCACGCCCATGACCGTCGCCTCTGAAATCTATTACAGCGGCGTCCATCCCTACACCGGACAGCGCGTCTATACCGCAGTGCGCCCTGAGGAAAAACTGGCCCAGCGGAAATACTTCTTCTGGTACGACCGCACCTACCGCGTCGACATCGAGCGCTCCCTGCACCGCCTGCACCGTCCCGACCTAATCCGCGCCCTCTTCACCCGCCGTTGACGGATATTGTTGTGCGCATGGATATTTTTTGTAACTTTGCCCAATACTTTTTGAAAAACGAACTATTTAAATGAGAAGATGGCGTATTGAAGACAGCGCCGAGCTGTACAACATAAACGGCTGGGGCCGTAACTACTTTAGCGTCAACGAACGCGGACACGTGATTGTGACCCCGCGTCCGGGCCATGCGTCGGTCGACCTCCGCGAGGTGATGGACGAGCTGAAAATCAAGGATATCTCAGCCCCTGTGCTGCTGCGTTTCCCCGATATTCTGGACAACCGCATCGAGAAGATATCGAAATGCTTCGAGCGGGCCGCCGAAACATATAATTATACGGCCCACAGCTATATGATATACCCCATCAAGGTGAATCAGATGCGCCCGGTGGTGGAGGAGATTGTCACTTACGGCAAGAAGTTCAACATTGGTCTCGAGGCCGGCTCAAAACCGGAACTCCACGCCGTGCTGGCCACTAACATTGCCGAGAACGCGCTGATTATCTGCAACGGTTACAAGGATTCGAACTACATAGAGCTGGCGCTGCTGGCCCAGAAGATGGGGCGCCGCATATACCTGGTGGTGGAGAAGCTGCATGAACTGGTCATGATCAGCGACATAGCCCGCCGCCTGAAGATACGCCCCAACATTGGCATCCGCATCAAGCTGTCGAGCACCGGCGCGGGCAAGTGGGTGGAGAGCGGCGGCGACTCTTCCAAGTTCGGTCTGAATTCGTCCGAGCTGCTCGAGGCTGTGTCGATTCTGCAGCGCCGCGGCCTCACTGACTGCCTCAAGCTGATACACTTCCACATCGGCAGCCAGATAACCAAAATCCGAGTCATCAAGAACGCCCTGCGCGAGGCCACGCAGTTCTACGTCCAGCTCACCAAGATGGGTTTCGGCATAGAGATGCTGGACATCGGCGGCGGCCTGGGCGTGGATTATGACGGCACCCGCAGCTCGTCGTCGGAAAGCTCGATGAATTATTCCATCCAGGAGTATGCCAACGATGCCATTTCGGCCATAGTCGAGGCCTGCTCCAAGAACGACATCCCTCAGCCCAACATAATCACCGAGAGCGGGCGCTCGCTCACGGCGCATCACTCCATCCTTATCCTTGAGGTACTGGAAACGGCTTCGCTGCCGCGATGGAAGGACGAGGATGCCGTTGACCCCTCGGCCCACGAGCTCCTGCGCGAGCTGTACGAGATATGGGACAAGCTGGACAGCATCAACCTGTTCGAGAGCTGGCACGACGCCCTGCAGATACGCGAGGAGGCCCTTGACCTGTTCTCCTTAGGGATGCTTGACCTCACCACCCGCGCACAGATCGAGAAGCTGTTCTGGTCCGTGGCCCGCGAGGTGAGCGAGTATGCCTCGGAGATGAAGCACGTACCCGAGGAGCTGCGCAAAATCTCGCGCATGATTCCCGACAAATACTTCTGCAACTTCTCGCTGTTCCAGTCGCTGCCGGATGCCTGGGCCATCGACCAGATGTTCCCCATCATCCCGCTGGCGCGCCTGGACGAGAAGCCCACGCGCACATGCACCATCCAGGACATGACGTGCGACTCGGACGGCAAACTGACCAACTTCATCACCGCCCAAGGCTCATCCGGCGCACTGCCCGTGCATCCCGTCAGGCCCGGCGAACCTTACTACCTCGGTGTCTTCCTCGTAGGCGCCTATCAGGAGATTCTGGGCGACATGCACAACCTGTTTGGCGACACCAACGCCGTCCATATCAGCGTCTACAAGGACCGCTACGAGATTGACCAGATAATCGAGGGCGAGAGCGTGGACGAGGTACTGGAATACGTCCAGTTCAATCCCAAGAAGTTGGTGCGCAACGTCGAGGCCTGGGTTACGGCGTCGATGAAGGCCGGCACCATCACCCCCGAGGAGGGCCGCGACTTTGTCAGCACCTACCGTGCGGGCCTGTTCGGCTACACCTACCTGGAGCACGATTGATGCGCTGGTTCATCGACATAGCCTATCGCGGGGCGCCCTTCCACGGCTGGCAGGTTCAGCCCGGGGTGGTGACGGTACAGTCGGTCATCGAGGACGCGTTAGCGCGCCTTGTGCGGCAGCCGGTGCCCGTAACCGGTGCCGGACGCACCGATGCGGGCGTCAACGCGCGTCGCATGGTGGCGCATTTTGACCTGCCCGACGGGATAGACCCGCGGCAGGGCACGTTCATGCGCTCACTCAACTCGCTGTGCGGGCCGGATATAGCGCTGAGCGCCCCGCGCCCGGTCGGTCCCGAAGCGCACGCCCGTTTCGACGCCACCGAGCGCACCTACCGCTACTTTGCCCACACGGACAAGGACCCTTTTGCCTGCGGCCTTTCATGGCAAGCGCCCGCGGTGCTTGACTTCGAATCGATGAACGTCGCCGCCCGTGCCCTGCTGGGCCGCCGCGACTTCACCTCCTTCAGCAAGCTTCACACCGACGTCCGCACCAACATATGCGACCTCCGCGCCGCCGCCTGGCACCGCGTGCCCGGCACAGACCATAAATATTACTTTGAAATCCGGGCCGACCGGTTTCTGCGCAACATGGTGCGTGCCGTCGTGGGCACACTTGTCGATGTCGGGCGCCGTAAAATCGACACCGACGGCCTCATACGCATACTGGAACAAAAAGACCGCTGCGCCGCCGGCACCTCCATGCCTGCCGGCCCGTTGTTTCTGTGGAATGTTGAATATCCTGAAATTTTATAAATTATAAAGAAAAATTTCCGTATTCAAGCCGCATATTCATAGAAAGTTATTATCTTTGCAGTCGGAAATTGACTTCCGAATACTTAACAAACAACCTATATAAACTAACATGGTAAGCTACAAAGAATTAGGTCTCGTGAACACTCGCGAGATGTTTGCCAAAGCCATCAAAGGCGGCTACGCTATTCCGGCCTTCAACTTCAACAACATGGAGCAGCTCCAGGCCATCATCAAAGCCGCTGCAACCGAAAAATCGCCCGTAATCCTGCAGGTATCCAAGGGCGCCCGCAACTACGCCAACGCCACTCTGCTGCGCTACATGGCTCAGGGCGCTGTTGAATACGCCAAGGAACTCGGCTGGGAAAATCCCCAGATTGTTCTCCACCTGGACCACGGTGACTCCTTCGAACTCTGCAAGAGCTGCATCGACTGCGGCTTCTCGTCGGTTATGATTGACGGCTCGCACCTGCCCTACGAAGAAAATGTTGCCCTTACCAAGCAGGTCTGTGACTACGCCCACCAGTTCGACGTAACCGTCGAAGGCGAACTCGGCGTTCTGGCCGGTGTTGAAGACGAAGTTTCGTCCGACCACCACACCTACACTGACCCCGAAGAGGTTATCGACTTCGCACACCGCACCGGCTGCGACTCTCTGGCCATCTCCATCGGCACATCGCACGGCGCTTACAAGTTCACCCCCGAACAGTGCACCCGCAACGCCGAGGGCAAACTCGTTCCCCCGCCCCTGGCATTCGACGTACTCGACGCCGTTATGGAAAAACTCCCCGGCTTCCCCATCGTACTGCACGGCTCTTCGTCAGTTCCCCAGGAAGAAGTTGACACCATCAACATGTTCGGCGGTAAGCTCCCCGACGCAATCGGTATCCCTGAGGAACAACTCCGCAAGGCCGCCAAGAGCGCTGTCTGCAAGATCAACATCGACTCCGACAGCCGTCTGGCCATGACCGCAGCCGTTCGCCGCGTATTCGCCGAGAAACCCGGTGAATTCGACCCCCGCAAATACCTCGGCCCGGCCCGCGACAACATGGAGAAACTCTACCGTCACAAAATTGTTAACGTGCTCGGCAGCGCCGGCAAGGCTTGATAAGCAATAATACCCCCTACAACATCGGCACGACACCCCCGCGGCGTCGTGCCGATGACTTTTTATGCCCCCGCCGCTAAACATTTACGCCCCGGAATTGTTAAATTGACAGATTAAGACTTAAACTACAACATATATGGCAACACTTACTGACGAAAAACTCGTGATTGTCGGCGCAGCCGGCATGATAGGATCAAACATGGCCCAGACAGCAGCAATGATGGGCCTCACCTCACAGATCTGTCTCTACGATACTTACGCACCCGGCCTGGAAGGCGTGGCCGAGGAAATGTACCACTGCGGATTCGAGGGCGTTAACCTATAAAATCCCAGAATTGGGCGTAATATCCAGGCCGGCGGCTTCGACGAGCTGTCGGTCTTTCTTCATCAC
>CANQZK010000131.1 GCA_947628285.1 uncultured Muribaculaceae bacterium | reverse complement strand
ACTCCTTCCTCACAAGACAAAAATCGGCTCAAGATATGCGACCCTACCGTTAACATTTATTATTAAACAAGCTCTTATTAGGTTATTCGGTATATGTGCCCACCAGGCGCACCGTCTGCACGGGCTCAAGCGGGTCGTTGGTTATAATGTTTAGGCGGGCGTTGAACAGGGCGCCGCGGCATTGCGCGGGGTCAACGGTGACGGTCACCGTGGCAGCCTTGCCCTTTTTGACGGCGTCGGTATTGACGGTGGCCTGCACGCCGGGGTCTGACGAGTATACGCGCCGTATCAGCAGCTTATCCTTGCCGGCGTTTTCGATGCGCAGCTGCGCCGTCAGCGGCCCGGGGGCGCTGCGGTCAATCACGCCGAAGTCGACGATGGTCTGCGGCAGCGCCGCTATGGGCGCCGAGGCCATCTTGTCCGGGCTGATGCCGCTGAAATCCTCGTTGACAATCATCGTCACGGGCAGCACCGATGTGCGGCCGCCGGCTGTTATGCTGATGCTGTCCTCCACTAGACCGTACAGCGGGCATTTGGCCGAGTTGGCATAGGCCACGAAGGTCACCTGCTCGCCGGCAGGCACCACCTCGGGCACCGGCACCACCTCCAGCCACGCCGGAGAGGCGGCGATGCTCACGGCCAGCGAGTCGGCCGTGCGGTTGTAGCCGTCAAAATAGACAGTCTTGAGCTTGCCCTTGGCCACCTCGCCGATTAGCATCGAGCGCTGAGCCAGCTTGAGCGGTCCGAAGTCCACCGGGTAGCGCCGCGCTACCGTCGCGCCCGAGCCTATCACCGTGCCGCGCACGTACAGGCGCGTCTTGCGGGGCTGGCCCGATGTCTCTATCTCCACGTACTTGCTGAAGCGTCCGGGGCGTCCCTGCGGGTCGTAGGTTACCTCGACTATAGTCGAATCGCCGGCGGCGATGCTCGCCTTGCTGTACGTAGGGCTTGTGCAGCCGCAAGTGGCGCGCCCCGAGACGATAGAAAGCTCGCCCGGGCCGTCATTGACCAGCGTGAAGCGGGCCGTCTGCGGACCGTTGTCCTCGCCGAAAGCACCGAAATCATGTTCCGTGGCAAGCCAGTGCGCGGCCTGGCCCTGTGCCGCGCCCGCAGCCGCCAGGGCCGTCAGCGCCGCTATGATGTATCTTTTCATGTCATTAAGTTACTTCCGAGTGCAAATGTACGAAAAAAACGGGAGAAAAGTGCTATATTTGCGGCATGCAAGCCAATATAATGTCGCGGCGGAGCCTGACGGTGACGGCGCATGTCATATTCATCATCATTCTGTGCATCCTGCCGGAGGTGCTGTTCCGCATGTCGTGGACCGGCGCGGGGCACTCGTTCGGGTGGGGCGTCTATGCCAAGTCGGGCGTGATGATTGCCGTGTTCTATGTCAATTATCTCGTGCTGGTGCCGCGCTATTTGGTGCGTCGCCACAGCTGGTGGCGCTTCTTGGTGCTCAACTTGTTGCTGATTGTGGCCATGTCGGTGCTGATGTATATGATAGGCCGCTGGGGCGCGCCGGAACACGGGCACCACGGCCGCCGTCACCATCGCGACGAGTGGCAGATGATGGTGCGGTCGGCCTCGTTCATGCTGCGCGATGCGGGCATGCTGCTGCTGACGGCTTCGTTAGCTGTGGCCCTGCGCCTGCCGGCCAAGCTGCATGAGCTGGAGCAGCGCCAGCAGCAGTTGGTGGCGGCCCAGCGTGAGAGCGAGTTGGACGGCCTGCGCTCGCAGCTCAATCCGCATTTTCTGTTCAACACCCTCAACGGCATCTACGCCCTGATAGCCATCGAGCCGGGCCGCGCCCAAGAGGCCGTGCACCAGCTCTCGGGCATGCTGCGCTATGTGGTGTATGAGAACCCCGAGCGGGTGGACCTGCGCCTGGAGGTGGACTTCCTGACCAACTATATAGAGCTGATGCGGCTGCGTATGCCCGACCGTCCGGTGGTGTTCACCGCCCGCATCAGTCCGGACGCGCCGCAGGTGCCCCCGCTGCTGTTCGTCACCCCGGTGGAGAACGCCTTCAAGTACGGTGCCGGCGCGCCGCCCTCGCGCTCCATCGAGATTACGCTCACTGCCACGGCGGAGCAGGTCAGCTGCGTGACTGTCAACGGGTTCAGCGCCGACGCCCGTTCCGACCGCGGCGCCGGCGGCATCGGCCTGGCCAATCTGCACCGCCGCCTCGAACTCATTTACGGCGACCGTGCCACCCTCACCGCCGGCGCCCGGGGCGATACCTTCCGTACAACCCTCACAATCGATGCCTCATGTCCGTCCTCAAATGCATAGTGGCCGACGATGAGCCTCTGGCCGTGCGCCTGTTGGAGAGCTACATAGCCCGCACGCCGCAGTTGCAGGCGGCAGGCTCGTACGGCAACGGCCGCGACGCCCTTGAGGCCGTGCGCCGCGACGCCCCGGACCTTGCCTTCCTGGACATCCAGATGCCTGACATGACCGGCCTGGAATTGGCCCGCGCCCTGGAGGGACTCCCCACGCGCGTGGTCTTCGTCACCGCCTACCGCGATTATGCCTTGGAGGGCTTCCGGGTCAACGCCCTGGACTATCTGCTCAAGCCCGTGAGCTACGACGAGTTTGCCCGCTCGGTGCGCCGCGCCCTGGATGCGCGTCCCGCGCCCGCGCCGTCGGTCCCCGCCGCGCCGCCGCACATAACGGTGCGCAGCGATTACCGCTCGGTACGCCTGCCGCTGGACCAAATCGTTTACGTAGAGGGGCTTAAGGATTATGTAAAAATCTATCTGACCGATGCCGAGCGGCCCGTCATCACGCAGATGACGCTCAAGGCCGTCGAGGCACTGCTGCCGGCCGAGCGATTTGTGCGCGTGCACCGGTCCTATATAGTGTCGGCGCAGCACGTCCGCGCCGCCGACCGCGGCTGCCTGACCGTCGGGCCGGCCCGCGTGCCCGTGGGCAGCACCTACCGCCACCGCCTGGCCGAGCTGTTGTAGGTCCGAAAGCTCCGTCTATAATTTTTGTTAACGCCGAAAATGTTAAAAAACGTTAAAAATAGGGCGTTGACGGGAAATTTTCTTGTTTTTATAGATTTTTTATGCAAACTTTGCACTCGCAGACCGCTGTAGAGCCCGGTCAGGGCTTGTGGGCGGGTCCGCGATTTGTCGGGGCTTAGCCCCGGCGGACATTTTGGAAAAGCGTTTATCCGCGCTTGATCTTGACCGTCAAGAATCTCGCAAATTCACAATCGTAGTCAGGAGCCAAGCAACGGTAGATGCCCGTGGATATGTAATCTGTGTGCCCGACATCTGTGAGGATGTCAGGACGCTCTTTACATACAAGCGTAGGCTCTACACGTTGCCGTTCTACTACGATGGGCAATGCGAGAGCCTTTGACGGAGAGCGGCACCGATAAGATTCCTGCGCTTTTTCAGTCTTTAAGCCAATCAATTAATCAGTTGTCAGCGGGAATCATGATGATAAGTCTTGCAATCTGCAATGCATCGTATTACTTGCACAAGGTTCCTGCAAAGTCTGCTCGCACCGGCCCGCGTGGCCCGGCGCAGCCGCGGCTGCGGGCGTGTGCATTTACGCAAGGTCATCACTGCGGCGCTACTGCTGCTGAGCTGCCCGCTGTGGGCGGCCTCTGACAGCGACGGCGCCCGCGAGGAGGCCGATACTGTAGGCGTCAAGGTGTACTTCCGGCGCGGCTATTCGGCGCTGCAGCCCGGCTATAAGGGCAACGGCGCGCGCATGGACAGTTTTGTGGACCGCCTGTTTCGGCTCAACGCCGACACCACGGCACGCCTGATGGGAGTGGACATACGGGCATATTCGTCGCCCGACGGGTCGTTTGAGCTCAACGAGAAGCTGGCCCGACGCCGCGCCGCCAACATCCATCAATACCTGCGTGAGCGCATGCCCTGGCTCCCCGAGGACCTGTACCGCGTGCAGCCCGAGGGCATCAACTGGCGGGGCCTGGCCGATATGGTCCGCCAATCAGATATGCAGTACCGCGACGAGGTGCTGCGCATCCTCGACACCGCCCCTGAGCGCACCTTCACAGACGGACGCCTGACAGACAGCCGCCTCAAGCAGCTTATGGACCTGCGCGGCGGCCGCCCCTACCGATATATGTTTGAGCACTTCTTCCCGGCCCTGCGCAACGCCGGCTCATACGTGGTATGCCGCTTTGAGCGGGTGGTGGCCGAGCCGGATAGCGGTGTAGCTAATTTAACTAATGTAGCTAATTTAGCTAACCCCGATAGTATAGCTAAGGTAGCTAAAGTAGCTGATTTAGCTACCACTGACAGTATAGCTAACTCAGCTACCCCTGACTCTCGGCAACCCTTCTATATGAGCCTCAGCACCAATATGCTGTATGATGTCCTGCTGCTGCCCAATATCGGAGCCGAGGTCTACCTGGGCCGCAACATCAGCGTGACGGCCAACTGGACTTACGGCTGGTGGAGCAAGAACCGCCGCCACCGATACTGGCGCGCCTACGGCGGCGACCTGGCTGTGCGCTATTGGTTCGGTCCGCAGGCTCGCCGCAAGCCCCTCACGGGCCACCATGCCGGCGTGTACGCTACCGTGTTCACCTACGACTTTGAGTTCGGCGGCAGCGGCCAGATGGCCGGTCAGCCCGGCGGCTCGCAGTGGAACCGCGCCCACTACGCCGTGGGTGCCGAGTACGGCTTCGCGCTGCCCGTGGCGCCGCGCCTCAACATCGACTTCACAGCCGGCGTGGGCTACATGGGCGGTACATATTACGATTACAAGCCCATGGACGGCCACTACGTATGGCAGAAGACCGTGCGCCGCCGCTGGTTCGGCCCCACCAAGCTGCAGATATCGCTTGTGTGGCTCCTGGGCCACGGCAACCGCAACGAACGGAAAGGAGGTGACCGATGAGACCCGCCGCCATGCTCCGCTACGCCCTGCCGGCCGCCGCTCTGCTCCTTCTGAGCGCCTGCGACCATAAGGAGCTCTGCTTCAACCACCCCGACCACGTGGCACGCTACGCCACCGATGTGCATATCAATTACGAGCTGATATGGGAACAGCCCTACGAGGGCCGCACCCACTGGCAGGCCGACTGGCCCTCGACCGGCTTCGGTTTCAGCTACGACGCGCTGCGCCCGCACGTGCCTGAGGGCGTCCGCATGTTTGCCTACGCCGCCGACGGTATGCGCACCGAGAACAACCTGCTGCCGCAGGGCGAGGAAATCTTCCTGCCGCCGGGCGACAACTCCATCCTGTTCTACAACAACGATACGGAGGCCATCGTGTTCAACGATATGTGGTCATATGAGGACGCCACGGCCACCACGCGCGGCCGCAGCCGTGCCTCCTACACCGGCAACCCCCATTACGCCCCCTCACGCGCCGACAAGCGCGCCGAGGTCACCGTCGACGCCCCCGATGTGCTCTTCGGCCACTACATCGACCTCTACACGCAGACCATTGTCACCACTCCGCCGCGCCTGGACATAACCATGCGCCCGCTGGTGTTCACCTATGTAGTGCGATACTCATTCACGCATGGCTACAACTACGTGGCCCTGGCCCGCGGCGCCCTCTCGGGCATGGCCGGCTCAGTCTTCCTGCACAACGGCCACACATCAACCGACGCCGTCACCGTGCTCTATGACTGCGAGCTGAAGGCCGACTGCGTCGAGGCCCTTGTCAACTCGTTCGGCATCCCGGACTTCCCCAACCCCAACTACTCGCGCCAGGACGGCACCTTCGCCCTCAATCTGGAGGTGCGCCTGCACAACGGCAAGATACTCAACTTCTACTTCGATGTCACCGACCAGGTGGCCGACCAGCCCTACGGCGGCGTTATCCGCGTGGGCGGTATCGAGATTACCGATCAGCAGGGCGAGGGCGGCGGCTCCGGCGGCTTCGATGTCGACGTAGACGGCTGGGGCGAGTTTACCGACGTTCCCGTAGAATTCTAATTATCAATACTTCGGTTATTTTTTAACGGCTCCTGGGAGCCAAGTGTTTAATTCATTAAAAATCTGACGTTTAGCA